>NZ_JBFAIM010000025.1:0-149420 GCF_040654715.1 Nonomuraea sp. NPDC050643
CGATTGCCGACTCTTCGCCCGCCGTCGCCAGTGCCCGCACGATCCGCCGGCGCCGGGCCGCCCGGGGATGGGCGGCCAGCGCGGGCACGCCGGCTCCGGCGATCCCGGCGGCCAGCCGGGTGGCCAGCGCGCGCGGGATCGGCGGGGTGAGCGCGGCGACGTCCTCGGTCTCGTTGTCGGAGGCCTTGCCCAGGCCCGTCGCGATGGTCTTGACGCGGGCTCCGCCGCCCAGCCTCAGCAGCAGCGGCTCGCTGATCTCCACCCCGCGCAGCCTGCGCTCCTCCATCGTCAGGGAGCGGGTCGTCAGCAGGCCGCGGCGCACCCGGAGCCGGCCGGGCTCGCGTTCGAGCCGGTAGCGGCCCCACGACTCGGCGAACAGCAGGACCGAGCCGAGCACCCCGAACGCCAGGTTCGCCGCGAGCAGCAGCGGGATCGCGAGCATCGGCTGCGCCGTCACCCACTCCCACGCGCTCGTCGCCAGCCGGGTGGTGAACCGCTTGGCCCCGATGGTGTCCAGCGCCTTGTAGAGCGCGCCGAGCACCACCGCGGCTCCGGTGAAGGTCCACACCGACAGGGGCGCGTACCTGATCCACGACCAGCGCAGCTCCGCGAGCGGGCCGTCCTCGGCCGGGGCGGCCCGCTCGTCCTCGCGCAGCAGCGTACGGCGCAGGCTCTCGGCCTCGTCCTTGAGCATCGGGTCGAGCACGAGCTCGGTCCCGTCGCCCGCGTGCTCGCCGGTGCCCACCTTGACCACGGTCAGGCCGAACGCCCGGCGCACCGGGTCGGCCCGCAGGTTCACGCTGCGTACGCGGTCGCGCGGGATCGAGCGGTGCTGGCGTACGGTGATGCCGGACATCAGCTCGAGGCGGTCGGGAGTGAGCCGCCAGCGGGTGGCGCGGAGCCTGGCCATGTCGTAGGCCAGCACGGCGGCCACGATCAGCACGGCCACGGCGGCGCAGACCGCCACCACGCCGCCGGCCGGCCAGTCGCGGCCGGTGAGGAAGCGCGTCACCCCGGCCACCGCGCCCGCCACGATCGCCAGTGACTTGACCCCGGAGGCCCACAGGCTCCGCCCCGCGAGCCCCCGCCACCCGTCCTCCGCCCAGCCCTGCGCTCTGTCCGTCTCACGCCGTGCGGCGTCCTGGGCGGATCGTGCGGTCAGGGGGCGGTCGTCCGGGGCGCTCATGTCGCGTCCACCGGAGTGGCCTGGGTGAGCGCGGTCAGGCGCTCGGCCAGTTCGGCCGCCACCTCGTGGTCCAGGGCCTCGATCTTGACGGCCCCGGCCGACGAGGCGGTGGTCACCGTGACGTCGGCCAGCCCGAAGAGTCGCTGCACCGGCCCCCGCGCGGTGTCGACCCTCTGGATCCGCGACATCGGCGCCACCCGCCAGGTGTGCGTCAGCCACCCCTTGCGCGTGTAGACGGCCTGGTCGGTGACCTCCCACCGCTCCACCCGGTAGTACGCCCGAGGCGTCCCCACCGCCAGCGCCAGGCACCCCACGGCGAACACCGCCACCACGGCCCCCAGCCAGAGCGGCCGGTCCGTGAACAGCCAGTACGCCGCCACGGCCGCCCCCGCCACCGGCACCATGAAGATCAGCCCCTGCACCGTCCACCACGGGATAGCCCGGGGATCGGCCTGGTTGCGCGGCGGGCGCAATCCGGTCGTGCTCATGCCGCGCCCTCCGCGTTCTTCGCCGAGTCGGCCACGGCGAGCAGCGCGAAGCCCAGGACGCCGATCACGATGGAGGCGAACACCTCGTATCCCCGGAAGATCGGCAGCAGGTTGACCACGAGCAGGTCGTGCGCCCAGCGCCACCAGCCGAGCAGGGTGTTCACCAGACCGCCCACGCCCTGGACGAGCAGCAGCCAGCCGAGCACCGTGAATGTCATTCGCAGCATGGGTCCAGCCTGGCCGCGCCGCCGTGGTGCCCGCGTCGGTCCTAGGTCTCGGGCGGCACCGACTTTGGTCGCTGTCGCCCTGCCCTTGGGAGGGCCTAACCTCGATGAATGTGACGCAACTGCGGGGGGACGGCGCGCACGCCCACGAATACCGGTGGGCGCTGCCGTCCGTGCTGCTCGGAGATCCCCGCGAGGGCGGGCGCGTGCGGCGCTCGATGCGCGACTGGGTCGTCGACATCGGCCTGTTCCTGGTCGCCTGTGGCGTGACGCTCATGACGCTGGTGGAGATGCGGCCGGTGCCCGAGCCGCTGATGGCGCTCGAGCAGGTGGTGGGCGCGCTGTGCTGCGCGGCGGTGTGGCTGCGGCGCAGGTGGCCGGTCGGGCTGGCGGTGGTGACCACGCTGCTCTCGTCCTACCTGGAGATGCCCGGCGGCGCGGCGGTGGTCGGGCTGTTCACGGTGGCGGTGCACCGGCCGTTCCGGATCTCGGGGCCGGTGGTGCTGCTCAACCTGGTCACGCTGGTCCCGTTCGTGATCCTGCGGCCCCAGACCGACCTGGACAGGGGATGGACGGCGGCGCTCAGCGTCGCGATCGTGCTGACCGTGTTCGCGTGGGGGATCGTGATCAGGGCCAGGCGGCAGCTCGTGTGGTCGCTCAGGGAGCGCGCCGACGGCGCCGCGGAGGAGGCCAAGCGGCTCGAACGCGAACGCATCGCCAGGGAGATGCACGACGTGCTGGCGCACCGCATCTCGATGCTCAGCCTGCACGCGGGCGCGCTGGAGTTCCGGCCCGACGCGCCCGCCGCCGAGATCGCCAGGGCGGCCGGGGCCATCAGGACCAACGCCCACCTCGCGCTGCAGGACCTGCGTGAGGTGATCGGCGTGCTGCGCCATTCCGCGCCCGGCGGGAACGACGGGGACGACCCCGTGCCCGACCGGCCCCAGCCCACGCTCGCCGACCTGCCCACGCTGGTCGAGGAGTGCCGGCAGGCGGGCATGGACGTGCGGCTCGACCTGGGCCCCGGCGACGCGCCGGAGGGGCTCGGCCGCAACCTCTACCGCATCGTCCAGGAGGCGCTCACCAACGCGCGCAAGCACGCCGGCGGGGCTCCGGTGAGCGTCGCCGTGTCGGGCACACGCGGTGGCACGCTGTCGGTGGAGGTGCGCAACCCCCTGTGGGCGGCCGGCTGGAACCGCCACGGCATGCGCCTGCCCGGCGCCGGCGCGGGGCTCATCGGGCTGACCGAGCGCGCCGAGCTGGCGGGCGGGCGGCTCGAGCACGGCGCGACGCCGGAGGGGGAGTTCGTGGTGCGGGCCTGGCTGCCGTGGCCGGTGGAGACGACTCGGGAGGACGACGAATGACCGTGCCTGGTGAGGGCGGGCCCGTCAGGGTGCTGATCGTGGACGACGACGCGATGGTCCGCGCCGGGCTGTCGATGATCCTCGGCGGCGTGGCCGACATCGAGATCGTGGCCGAGGCCGGCGACGGCTCCGAGGTGCCGCCCCTGGTGGCCGCGCACCGGCCCGACGTGGTGCTGATGGACATCCGCATGCCGGGGATCGACGGGCTCACCGCCACCGAGGCGCTGCGCCGCACGTCCGCGCCGCCGGAGGTGGTGGTGCTGACCACGTTCCACGCCGACGCGCAGGTGATGCGGGCGCTGCGCGCCGGGGCGGCCGGGTTCCTGCTGAAGGACATCGCGCCCGGCGATCTCGTGCAGGCGATCAGGAAGGTGGCCGCGGGGGAGCCGATCCTGTCGCCCGCCGTGACGCGGCAGCTCATCACGCACGTGTCCGACGGCGCGGCGGGAGACCGCGGCGAGCGGGCCAGGAAGCTGCTCGGCCGGCTCAGCGAGCGGGAGCGGGAGGTCGCGCTGGCCGTCGGGCAGGGCAAGTCGAACGCCGAGATCGGGCGCGACCTCTACATGAGCGTGCCGACGGTCAAAGCCCACGTGTCGCGGATCCTCACCAAGCTCGACCTCAACAACCGGGTCCAGGTGGCCTTGCTGGTCTACGACGGCGGCTCGTAGCCGGAGAGCAGCTTCTCGACCGTGGCCCGGTGCAGCACGAGGTCGTCGGGGTCGTCCGGCCTGGGCTGCTCGCCGAAGTGGATCCGGCGCTGCCAGACCCTGGCCATGATGATGCCGTGCCGCAGGGCGGCGTACATCTCGTAGAAGGCCATGTCGCGGGGCTCGTACCCGGTCAGCTCCCGATATTTCCGGCAGACGTCCTCGCTGCGCATGAAGCCGGGCATCCCGGGAAGACCTGCGCCTGTGGTGATGTCCTGGAAGAAGCGATGCAGGAAGATCATCCAGGACAGGTCCAGCTCGCGCGGCCCTACGGCGGCCATCTCCCAGTCGAGCACCGCGACCGGGGCGAAGTCCTGGAACATCATGTTGCCGATCCTGGCGTCGCCCCAGGTCAGCACGTCGGGCCCGGGATCGTCCGGCCAGTGCCCCTCCAGCCAGGCGAACGCCCGCTCCAGCAACGGGATGGGGCGCTCGCCGTGCGCCCACGTGTAGTACGCCCGCTGGGCCTCGACGTGCGCGCGCAGCCCGGGCGCGCCGAACGGGGCCAGCTCCCGCGCCGTGAACGCGGTCTGGTGCAGCGCGGCCACGACCCCCACGCTCGCGTCCTGCAGCCGCCGCTGGTCCTCGGGGGCCGCGTCGTGCAGCCAGCCCCCGAACGTGTACGGCATCACGTCCGCCGGCACCTCGCCCTCGGCCCGCTCCATGACGAAGAACGGCGTGCCGAGCGGTTTCGGGTCCGGTTCGAACCAGAGGGCCCGCGGCGCTGGGATTCCAGCTTTTTCCCTGGCCAGCCGCATGATCTCGAACTGGGCGCGCAGGTCGTACGAGGGAAATACCGGAACGGCTTCCACTGCCGGTGCCAGCCTGGCTACGCAGCGCTTTTCCCCCTCACCCCAGGTCGCGGTGAAGAACAGGGTCTCACTTGACATGCCGTTCTCCGACGGTCTGGACATCTCGGACACCGCCGCGTCCTCGCCGACCCTGCCGCGGAGCCAGGCCGTGGCACACTCGCGTAGTTCTTCCAGGTCACGTGTGGAGGTGCGCATCTGCTCGGTCACGGTGGACCTCCCGGGTGAACGGCCGTCCTGGGACAGTCGTATACCCCCTAGCAAGCGCTTGTCCATATCAGGGTGGCCGTTACGGACAGGTACGCGGCAGCCGTACCCTTGTCTGAAAGGGCATGTCACGAAGGGACGAGTGGGATGAGTTCAGCGGGTGAAGGCCTGTCTCGCCCGCTTCCCGAGCAGGTGCGGCTCAACGTCGTCGACCTGGCGTCACAGGTCCTCGGGACGATGCCCGCTGTCTCCATACCGGCGCCCCTGCGGGGGATCGCCAAGTTCGACCCGCGCAAGCGCGCCAAGCTGGGCGGCGCCCCCATCGCCGCGCAGCTCGAGAACGACAAGAAGTTCCGTGAGCTGGTCGCCGAGTCGGTGGCCGCCGGCTGGCCGGAGCTGGTCGCCTCGCTGGCCGAGGGCAACGTGCCGCCCGCCGCCGATCCCGTGCTGGTGGCCGCCGCAGCCTACCTCACCCGGCCGCCGGGCTGGGCGGAGATGATCGAGGCCGCCCGTGCGGATCTGGAGCAGTCGGCCCAGGTCGCCGAGGGCTCCGAGCGCGAGGAGGCGGTCGCGCGGCTGCGCGAGCAGCTCGCCGGCCAGAAGAGCGCCGCCAAGGAGGAGTCCGACCGGCTGCGCGAGCAGATCAAGGCGGCCCGGGTGGAGAACTCCGATCTGCGCCGCAAGCTGCACGACGCCCGCGAGCGCGCCAAGGCGGCGGTCCGGCGGTCCGAGGAGATGGAGCAGGCGGCGGAGGAGGCCAAGTCGGCCGCCTCGGTCGCGGGCAGCGCCGGCGAGTCGGAGCTGCGGCGGCTGCGCGAGCGGCTGGCCGACGTCGAAAAGCAGCTCGAGGCCTCGCGCCGGGCCGCCCGCGAGGGCAGGAGCATCGAGGACGCCCGCATCCGTGTGCTGCTCGACGCGCTGCAGGACGCCTCGGCCGGGCTGCGCCGCGAGCTGGCCCTGCCCACCACGATCAGCCGCCCGGCCGACTCGGTCGCCGCGATCACCGGCGAGCGCCCCGGCGTGCGCCAGGTGCCCGCCCGCGCCCTGGCCGACGACGACCCGCAACTGCTCGACCAGCTCCTGGCGCTGCCGCAGGTGCACCTGATCATCGACGGCTACAACGTCACCAAGACCGGCTACGGCACGATGACCCTGGCCGACCAGCGCAACCGGCTGATGACCGGGCTCGGCGGGCTGGTCGCGCAGACCAGGATCGAGGTGACCGTGGTGTTCGACGGCGCCGAGCTGAACGCTCCCGTGCAGGTCGTGGCGCCGCGCGGGGTGCGGGTCCTCTTCAGCGCGCCCGGGGAGATCGCCGACGATCTCATCCGCCAGCTCGTCCGCGCCGAGCCGCCCGGCCGGGCCATGGCCGTGGTGTCGTCGGACCGCGAGGTGGCCGAGTCCGTCAGGCGGATGGGAGCCAGACCCGTTCCGTCTGGTTTGCTGCTGCGCAGACTAGGTCGGGCATAAATTACGAATTGGTTGATTAGGTGCCCCTCACCCGCCACTTCTGTACTATTTCGCCCCAGATGTTATCCCTGGGAGGCGACGCAGTGAGGTATGGCCGGGTGCCGATGGTCGCGGGAATCGCGTTCGGTCTGGTGCTGTCCCCTATGGGAGCCGCCGTCGCTGATCCCCAACCCACGGTGCGGCAGGCCAAGGCCAAGCTCGACAAGCTCAACGACAAGGCCGACAAGGTCGTCGACCGGTACAACACGGCGACCGAGCGCTTCAAGACGGCCAAGAGCGCCTACACGAAGCTGAACGACGGCTACAAGCGCAAGCTGCAGACCGTCGCGACCCTGCGCTCCCAGTTGGTCGGGATGGCCGTCGACACCTACAAGGTGGGCGGTGACGTCACCTCCATGCCGGGGCTGATGGGCTCGGACAACCCCGGGAGCTTTCTCGCGGGCATGGCCCTGGCCGGGCAGCTCTCGCAGGAGCGCAGCCAGAAGCTGGCGGCCTTCGACCGCGAGAACCGCGGGCTGAAGCTCGAGCGGGACAAGGCGGAGAAGGCCCTGACCGAGGCCGACCGGGAACGCGACGCGGTGGAGAAGGAGCGCGCGGAGGTCCGCAAGCTGATCGCCCAGCAGAGGAAGCTCCTGGACAAGCTGGGCGCCTTCAACCCCGGCAACCCGAACAGCGTCGGCATCAAGTACACGGGTCCGGCGTCGGGCAGTGCGGCGGCGGTGCTGCGGTTCGCGTACGCGCAGGTGGGCAAGCCGTACATCTTCGGTGGCACGGGGCCGCGCGGCTTCGACTGCTCGGGCCTCACCCAGGCCGCCTGGCGGGCCGCGGGGGTGTCGCTGCCGCGTACGACCTGGCAGCAGTGGTCGTGGGGCGCCGCCCGCAAGGTCTCGCTCGAGGCGCTGCAGCCTGGAGATCTCATCTTCAGCGAAGGCCTGGGGCACGTCAGTATCTACGCGGGCAACGGCCAGATCGTTCACGCGCCGCAGACGGGCGACGTCGTCAAGGTGGTCAACCTCTCGGCCTACGGCCGCAATCTGGTGGGGGCCATCCGCCCGTAGCCCTCGCGGGTGACCGGCTGCGCCGGCGGCTTTTCGGCCGCCGCCGTGGCCGGTTTTCGGTTCCCGCGCACGGATACCTTTTTCTACGATTTCCCATCGTAGAAAAGCGCAGGGGAATAGGGAGCGCTCCCAGTGATGCGGATCACGTTTTTGATGCGGCGAATGTGATGAACGCGACATTTGTTACCTGACAAGCGGGTGCGAGCAGAAGTGTGAGCAGGGTCACATTTCGATAACGGAACCTGGTGTTCCAGCAGGGGTTTCGAATTTGACCGACCTCTCTATCTGATCTTTACAAACTGACTCACCCTTTGCCGATCCTTGACCTTTCGGCGTAGCTTCTGGCGTCGTCGCGGTGAACAAGCCATGTCGCCGCGAACCCGCATCGGTCCCTCCCGATGTGAGACAGATAAAGATCCGCTGGTCGCCGCCCATATCCCCATTGCGTCATCAGGCGGCGGCCTGCCGAATCCGTGCAGCCAGGAGCACGGAACCGGGGACCCAGCGATCCCAATTCCCCAGGGATCAGGGGTGAATCGGCGCGCACATCGCGCCGTAGGGCGACTTCCAGGCCCGAATCCGTCAGCTAACCCGGTAGGCGTTCGTGGAAGACACAAGGAGAAATCCTGTCTACCTCCCTGCATAACCCCCGTCTGTCCCGCCTTGCCCTGAGTGGCGTAGCACTGACGATGACCGTGACGGCCGGAGGTCTGATCCTCCATGCCCCCACGGCTCGGGCGGCGACGACGAGCGACTCGGCCTCCACGTCGGTCAAGGCGGCGAGTACCGCCAAGACGGCGAGGTCGGCCACGGCGGCTCAGAGGAGAGCAGCCAAGGTCGCTCGGCAGCAAGCGAAGGCCCGAAAGGCCGTCGCCGTGGCCAAGAACCAGATCGGTGACCCGTATCGGTACGGAGGCACCGGCCCCGGTTCGTTCGACTGCTCCGGTCTCGTCCAGTTCGCCTGGAAGAAGGCCGGGGTGAAGCTCCCGCGTGTGGCGAGCAGCCAGTTCGCCCGCACCAGGAACAAGATCTCGTGGCGCAATCTCAAGCCAGGAGACCTGATGTTCTTCAGCGGGCTCGGCCACGTGGGCATGTACGTCGGCAAGGGCAAGATGATCCATTCGCCTCGGACAGGCGAACGGGTGCGCATCGACAAGCTGGGCGGATGGCGTCGAACGTCGTTCGTTGGCGCGGTTCGTCCCGGCGTGTGAGGAAGCCCCGCCCGGAACCCTCCGGGCGGGGCTCTTTTCATTCCTCGACTAGCATCTGGGCTCGTGTCAGAGCAGGTGGGCCGGCGAGCCGCGATAGCCGCTCTCCTGCTCCTCGCCCTCGCCCCGGCCAGTTCCCCGCTCCCCGGGCCGCCGAGCCTGTGGCGCGATGGTGAGACCGTACGCCGTGGCGTACGGTCGGTCGTCGTCGGGCACCACACCGCGGCCCGTACGCTGGACGAGCTGGCCCTGCGGGCCGACAGGGCCGGGCTCCGGGTCTCGGCCGTGCTCGGTGAGCCGGTGCGCCCCCTGGTGATCGTGCCCGCCTCCACCGCAGAGGCCGCCGCGCTCGCCCGGGTGGGGCGGGTCGACGGGCTGGCCGCGGTGGCCGACGGCGGGCGGGTGATCGTCGTGCCGGAGTTCTTCGCCCGGCTCAACCCCGTCGGCAAGGACGTCGTCCTCACCCACGAGCTGACCCACGTCGCGGCCGGCACGGACCGGCTGCCGGTCTGGCTCTACGAGGGATTCGCCGACTACGTCGGCTACCGGGACGCCGGACTGCCCGTGACGACGGCCGCCGCCGAGCTCGCGGCCGAAGTGCGGGCCGGGCGGCTTCCGAGCGCTTTGCCCGGACCTGCGGCTTTCGCGGCCGACGGGCGTGACCCCGCACGGCTGGCGCGGGCGTACCAAGAGGCCTGGCTGGCGTGTCGCTTCCTCGCTGACCGGTTCGGTGAGGGGACCCTGGTGGGGCTCTACCGTGATGCCCAGGCGGCCGGCGTCGATCAGGCACTCGCCTCGCTGGGACTCTCCGTCGCCACGCTGACGGCACGGTGGCGCGCATACGTGCGGGATCAGCTCGGATGAAGGGGAGGCAGATGAGCGAACGACTGGACGCGGACGACGCGTCACCGGCCGGTGAGACGGCGGGCACCGACCACGCCGGGGGCACCGCCACGAAGGCCACAGGAGCGGCCACAGGAGCGGCAGAGGGGAACAGCGGGGAGGTGGACACGGAAACGGAGGCCCAGGGGAGCGGCCGTCTGAGGCGGGAGGCCGCCATCGCGCTGGTGCTGCTCGGCCTCGTGATCATGGCCGTGGCGATGTTCAGCACGCCGTGGGAGGTGCTCGTCGGCGGCCCGCCCGACCCGGCGCGCGACTTCAGCGCCGCCGAGGTCGCCAGGGCGCAGGCCTTCGACGCGGCCACGACGCTGCCGAGCTATCTCTCGCTCTCGCTCACGCTGGTCTTCGCCGGCGTGCTCGTGGCCACGCCCTTCGGCGCGCGGCTGCTGGGCCGCCTGAAGGGCCCGTGGTGGCTCCGGGTGATCCTCGGCGTGCTCGCGATCACCGCGATCGTCGAGGTGATCAGGTGGCCGCTCGGCATGTGGTTCGAGATGATCCTGCGCGACTACGGCCTGTCCATCCAGGACTGGGCGGGCTGGGCCGGCGACCGGCTGAAGAACCTGGGCGTGGAGGTGTTCCTGCTCGCCGTCATGCTGCTCGCCCTCGTGGCGCTGGCCCGCAGGTTCCGGCGCTGGTGGATCCCCGCCGCGGTGGGCGCGTTCGCGCTGACGCTGGTGGCGTCGTTCGTGTACCCGGTGGTGATCGAGCCGCTGTTCAACGACTTCACCTCGATGCAGCAGGGCTCGCTGCGCACGAACCTGCTGGAGATGGCCGAGCGTGACGGCGTGCCGGTCGAGGACGTGCTGGTCGCCGACGCCTCACGCCGGACGACGGCGCTGAACGCGTACGTGTCCGGCTTCGGCGCCACGCGCCGCATCGTCGTCTACGACACACTGCTCAAGGCCCCGCAGGCCGAGGTCGAGCTGGTCGTGGCGCACGAGCTGGGCCACGCCAAGTACGACGACGTCCTCTACGGCACGCTGGTCGGCGGCCTGGGCGCGGCGCTGGGCGCCATCCTGCTGTTCCTGGTGTTCGGCCTGGTACGGCGGCGCACAGGCGTCGGCTCGGTGGCCGACCCCCGGGCGGTCGGCGCGATCATGGGCCTGATGACGATCGGCTCGCTGATCATGGGCCCGATCCAGAACGTGATCAGCCGGCACATCGAGGCCAGGGCCGACGTGCACGCGCTCGACCTGACCCAGGATCCGGCCACGTTCATCGCGATGCAGAAACGCCTGGCAGTGACCAATATTTCCGACTTGTCGCCGGATGCGGTGGAATATGTGCTCTATGCCTCCCATCCCTCCGGTCCCGAGCGCATCGCCATGGCCCGCGCCTGGGCGCGGCTGAACGGCGCCCCTCTGCCGTGACAACCGCCGTGACCAGCGTGGTCATCGTCACCAACGACTTCCCGCCCCGCCCGGGCGGCATCCAGTCGTTCGTGCACGGGCTCGCGCTGCGCACGCCGGGGGTGGCCGTCTACGCCTCCTCCTGGCCGGGTTGCGAGGAGTTCGACCGGCGTCAGCCGTACCGGATCGTGCGGCATCCGGCGCGTCTCATGCTGCCCACCCCGGCCGTCGCGCGGGCGGCGGCCGGGCTGGTGGCCGAGCAGCGCGCGGAGACCGTCGTGTTCGGCGCGGCGGCCCCGCTCGGCCTCCTCGCCCCGCGCCTGCGCCGGGCGGGGGCACGGCGCGTGGTGATGCTCACCCACGGCCACGAGGCGTCGTGGGCGAGCGCGCCGGGCTTCCGCTCCGTGCTGCGCAGGATCGGCGAGCACGCCGACGTGGTCACGTATCTGGGGGAGTACACGCGCCAGCGGCTGGTCGCGGCCGTCCCGCCGGACAAGCTCGTACGCCTCGCGCCCGGCGTGGACACCTCACAGTTCCACCCCGGGGCGGCCAAGGCCGAGCTGGGCCTGTCCGGGCGCCCGGTCGTCGTCTGCGTCTCGCGCCTGGTGCCGCGCAAGGGCCAGGACCGGCTCATCAGGGCCTGGCCGCAGGTGCTGCGCGCGGTGCCGGAGGCGGTGCTGCTGCTGGTGGGCGGCGGTCCCCACCGGGGGGCGCTGGAGCGGCTGGCGGGCGGGCGGGAGTCGATCAGGTTCACCGGCACGGTGCCGGCGGCGAGCCTGCCCGGCTACTACGCGGCGGCGGACGTGTTCGCGATGCCGTGCCGTACCCGGTGGAAGGGGGTGGACGTGGAGGGCCTCGGGATCGTGTTCCTGGAGGCGTCCGCGACCGGGCTGCCGGTGGTGGCGGGCGCGTCGGGCGGCGCGCCCGACGCGGTGCGGCAGGGCGAGACCGGGCTGGTCGTGAACGGCGAGGAGCCGGGCGAGATCGCGTCGGCCGTCGTCGAGCTGCTCACCGACCCCGAAAAGGCGCGCAAGATGGGCGCCGCGGGCCGCGACTGGATCGCCCGCGAATGGGCGTGGGACCAGGTCGCGGCCCGCTTTCACGACCTCCTCTAGCCTTTGGTCGCGCCCAGCGTGAGCCCGGCCACGAACTGCTTGTGCAGGAGCTGGAAGACGATCAGCGTCGGCAGCGCCACCAGCACCGAACCGGCGGCCAGCAGGTTGTAGTCGGTGAAGAACTGTCCGCGCAGGTTGTTCAGCGCCGAGGTGACCGGCAGCTTGTCGCCCGACGACATCAGCACCAGGGCCCACAGGAAGTCGTTGTACATGAACGTGAACTCCAGCGTGCCCAGCGCCCCCAGCACCGGCCGGCACAACGGCAGCGTCAGCCGCCAGTAACGCTTCCACACCCCCGCCCCGTCCACGAGCGCCGACTCGGAGATCTCCTCGGGGATCGTGCGCATGAAGTTCGCCATCACGAACACGCAGAAACCGAACTGGAACGCCACGTGGACGAGGATCAGCCCGAGGTAGGAGTCGTAGAGCGCCTGCGAGTCCGACAGCCACGCGGGCAGCGGAATCAGCGTGTAGACGGTGTAGAGCGGGGTGATGAGCACCTGCGGCGGCAGCAGGTTGCCCGCCGTGAACACGATCAGCAGCGCCTTGCGCCCCGGGATGCGCAGCCGGGCGATCGCGAACGCGGTGAACGACGCCAGGAACAGCGTGATCAGCACGCCGGGGATGACGATGATCAACGTGTTCAGATAGTAGTGCGGCATCTCGGCCTGACTCCACGCCTGGGCGTAGTAGTCGAGCGTGAGGTTCTCGGGCAGCGAGAAGTACCCCAGACGGGCGGTCTCCTCGTACGGCCGCAGCGACGCGTACACGGCCAGCCCGAGCGGCAGCAGCCACCCCAGCCCCACCACCACGAGGAAGGCGTTCAGCAGGATCCGCAGCGGTCGGACCGGGGGCCGCGCGCGCGTGCGGCCTGACCGGGCCGGGGGCGCGTCGGCGGGCGCGGTCAGGGTCATCGCTCCTCCCTGAACATCTGCGACAGGTACGTGACGATGAACCCCAGGGTGATCACCAGCAGGATCACCGCGATCGCCGACCCGAACCCGATCCGGCTGGCCTCGCCCACGATGTTCTCGGTGACCAGCACGGACAGCAGTTCGAGCCCGTTCCTGCCCTTGTTGATGGCGTAGACGATGTCGAACGCCCGCAGCGCCTCGATCACCGTGATCACCAGCACGATCACGTTGACCGGCCGCATCGTCGGGAACACCACGCGGAAGAACGCCTGCCGCTCACTGGCCCCGTCGATCGCCGCCGCCTCCTTCAGCGCCGGATCGACCGCCTTCAGCCCGGCCAGGTAGATGACCATGACATAGCCGACGTGCCGCCACCCGGCCGCGACCATGACCACCCAGATGTTGATGGAGCTGTCACCGAGCCAGTCCACGGTCAGCCCGGTCACGGCGTTCAGCACGCCGTAGTCGGAGGAGTAGACGAGCTGCGCGATGAAGCCGACCACGGCCAGCGAGAGCACGACCGGCATGTACAGGGCGCTCTGGTAGACGCGCGACAACCGCAGCCGCCGGTCCAGCAGCACCGCGCAGAACAGCCCGAACGGCGTCGCGACCAGCCCGAGGAAGCCCAGCCACAGCAGGTTGTTGCGGACGGCCGACCAGAACGGCGGATACTCGGCCGCCAGGTCGTGGAAGTTCCGCCCGCCCACCCACTCGATGGGCCCGATCCCGTTCCAGTCGGTCCCGGAGAGCCCGATGGAGGCCAGCGTGGGCCCCCAGATGAGGCCCACGTTGACAACGATGGCCACCCCCAGCCCGATGACCAGCACGGTCACGTCGCGGGCGGAGTAGCGACGGGTCTTGACGGCCATCAGCGGAAGATGTTGACCTTCTGCTTCTCGATGCTCGTCAGCAAGGAGTCGATCTCGCCTGGTTTGCTCACGAACGACTGCAGCGACGGGATCATCACCGTGGAGGCGAAGTCCGGCCGCGTGTCGCGGTCGAGGAACTGCGCGATGTGCGTGGCCTTCGACACCAGCTCGGCGCCGCGCTTCTGCAGCGAGCTGTAGCCGGAGGTGTCGGCCTTGGAGCTGGCGGCCAGCGTGCCCGGGTCCAGCTTGGTGGCGATGTTCTGCGACGACGCCTGGGCGAAGTGCTTGAGCAGGGCCTTGGCGCCGTCCACGTTCTTGGCCTTGGCGGAGATCATGTAGCCGTCGATGGGGGCGTCGATCGAGTCGGTGCCGTACGCCGGGTTGATCTCCGGGAAGGTGAAGAAGTCGAGGTCGTCGCGGTCGGCCTCGGGGAACTGCTGGGCGACGAACATCCCGAGCAGGTACATCCCGGTCTTCTTCTGCGCCAGCGACTGCCCGGCCTCCTGCCACGTGCGCCCCAGCGCCGCCGGCTGGTGGAACTCCATCAGCCCCCGCCAGGTGTCGAACACCTGCTTCACCTTCGGGTCCGTCCACGACTGCTTGCCGGCCATGAGCGAGACGTGGAAGTCGTAGCCGTTCGTGCGCATGTTGAGGATGTCGAACGTGCCCATCGCCGGCCAGCCGTCCTTGTCGGCGAACGCGATCGGGATGAGCCCGTCGGCCTTCATCTTCCTGGCCAGCGCGGTGAACTCGTCGAGCGTGGCCGGAGGCGCGTACCCCTTCTCCTGCCAGAGGCTCTTGCGGTAGAAGACCGCCCACGGGTAGTACGTGAACGGCACGAAGTACTGCTTGCCGTCGATGCCGGTCGACTGGTCCTTGAACGCCTGCGTGTAGTCGCCGCCGATCTCGCGCCACACGTCCGAGATGTCGATGGCCAGACCCTGCTCGGCGAAGAACTGCATGCGGTAGCCGGCGAACCAGGTGAACACGTCCTCGGGCGTGCCGCGCAGGTAGCGGTTGATGTTCTCCTGGAACGTGTTGTGGTCCACCGTGTTGATCCTGGTCGTGGCCTGCGTGAAGCCCTTGACCACGGTGTCAAGTGACTTCTTCGGGATCTCGTCGGAGGCGTTCGAGCCGATCGACACCGTGCCCAGGCCACCCCCGGACGCGCCGGGCGCGGGAGCGGGGGTGCCGGAGCCGCACCCCACGAGGACGGCGGGCACACCGAACGTGGCGGCGGCCCCGAGCAGCAGGTTGCGGCGGGAGATCGGCAGAGGTTGATCCATGGCGGGTTCCTCCTTGGCGGACCCTTCACATTCCCCCGAGTTCGCTCACTTTCATTCATCGAAAAGCCACCATTTCCAACTGTCAACGCACGGTTTCATGACGAATCGCCGAGAGCCGCAGCGCCGCCGCCGTGTCATGATGCGAACGGATCGTGTCGGAACCTGTTGGGATCTGGTGATGCGATGCTCGCCCCGCAGCGTCAGCAGGCGATTCTCGAGCTCGTCCGGCGGCACGGCGGCGTCCGGGTGGTCGAGCTGGTGCGGGCGTTCGGCGTCTCCGACCTCACCATCCGCCGCGACCTGGAGACGCTGGCCGGGCGCGGCCTGCTCGCCAAGGTGCGGGGCGGCGCCACCATCGTCTCCACCGCCGTGGGCTCCACCCACGAGCCCGGCTTCGCCGTCAAGGCCGTACGCCAGGAGCAGGAGAAGCGGGCCATCGCCCGCCGCGCCGCCGCCCTCGTCCGCCCCGGCAGCGCGGTGGCCCTGTCGGCCGGCACCACCACCTGGACCCTCGCCCGCCACCTGGCCGCCGTCCCCGCCCTGACCATCGTGACGAACTCGGTGCGCATCGCCGACGTCTTCCGCCACACGGGCCGCCCCGACCAGACGGTCGTGCTCACCGGCGGCGTGCGCACGCCCTCCGACGCCCTGGTCGGCCCGCTGGCGGTGGCCGCGATCCGGCAGCTCAACGTGGACGTGCTCTTCCTCGGCGTGCACGGCATGACGGTCAGGGCCGGCTTCACCACCCCGAACATGATGGAGGCCGAGACCGACCGCGCCCTGGTGAAGGCGGCGAGCCGGCTCGTCGTGCCCGCCGACCACACCAAATGGGGCACGATCGGCATCAGCACCATCGCGGAGCTGGGCGAGGCCGACGTCCTCATCTCCGACCCCGGGCTGCCACCACCGGCCAGGGAGGCACTGGCCGAGCACGTGGGCGAACTCGTCATAGCCGGACCCCCCGGGGCCTAACGGGCGGGGCCTAGCGGGCGCGCATCCTCACCTGGCCACGGCTCCCTCCAGGCTGTGCGCGTGCTCACCAGGTCATGGCTTCCTCAGGCGCTGCGCGCTTCCTCATCGCGTCGCCGCCCTCTCCAGGTGCTGCGCGTGTTCTCGCCAGGTCACGGGCGGCTTGTGCAGCCCGTACATGATGCCGTCGGTCTATGAACGGCAGCCTCTCCAGCGGCACCACCCGCCGCAGCCCCGGCACGCGGCCGAAGGGGTACGGAAGACGATCTCCAGCTCGAGCCTGGCCGGGTTCTGCCCCAGGCACTGGTTGGATGCTGTAGCCGAAGGCGACGTGGTGACGGGCGTCGCGGCGCACGTCCAGCTCGTGTGGGCGCTCGAACACGGCCGGGTGGCGGTGGGGCCGTCGCGCCGAGGGCCGGCAGGCTCTCACCGCTCCTGACGCTCAACCTGCTGACCCGCTCCGTGCCCGGCCTGACGGGGGAGCCGGCGGCGGGGCTGCCGGACCGGTTCATGGAGTGATGTTCGACGGGTTGCGGGCGGACTCGGGCACGCCGCTGTCGGGCGCGCCGACCGGCCGCTGGTGGAGGTGAAGAGGGCGGGCCCGGCATGTGCGCGGGCCCGCCCTCTCGGGTGGGGTTACTAGTTGACGTCGAGCTTGCGCTGGATGGCGACGAGGATGGTCATCATGTCCTGCTGAGTCGAGTGCATGGAGTCCTGCTTCGCCTCCATGGAGTTCTGCTTGGCCTCCAGGCCCGAGAAGCGGCTCTCCAAGGTGTCGAACCGCCTGTCGATCTCGGCGAACCGGTTTTCCATCCGGTTGTCGAGGCGCTTGACCTGGTTGGCGACGTTGTTGATGCGCTCGGTGAGGTCTTGCGCCAGCTCGCGCTGGTCCGCGCGGATCTGGATCAGCTCGTTCTCGACTTTCGTGCCGAGTTCGAGGCAGGCGTCCTTGATGCTCATGGCAATCTCCCTTACCTTGAGGTAAGGGACCGGGGATGCTCCAAATCTCCGGTCCCGTTTCTTTGCCGCGAGGATACCCCTTGATTTGCCGGTGAAAAGCGGTAATCGAAAGGAGATTCCCCTGTTCACGGGGCACATAGGGGGCTGAATTCGGACTAATCCGCTTAAGGGATGGCGGGGAATGCCGGGCGTTGATGGCATTCTTTTTCGGTATCTTGGTGGGCGAATCCGGCGGGCCGGGGGTGCGTCGTTTCGCCCACAGCCGAGGGGCTACTCCTTCAGATGGGCGATCGACGACGTCCCGGGGATCGGGATCACCGTGGGGGAGCGGCGCAGCGGCCAGGCCGGCGACGCCTGCGCCGGCGGGACGCCGATCTCGGCCGCCACCTCCGCCGGCGGGCCGGCCGTTCCCGGCGTGCGAGCCCGCCGCGAACGGGGACCACGGCGGGAACGCGTTCCCGTGCGCGGCCACGTGATCCACCACGGGGTCGTGTTCGCGGGGGCTCAGGTTGTACAGGTTCTGCACGCTCGCGATCGGCGTGATCTCCGACGGGCCGCCGACGAAGGTGATCAGGGACGTCCTGCCGTGCGCGCCGGGCTCGGGCGACGTCCTCGGCTCCTGCACGATCGGCCACCTGCACGGCCACCTGCGCGGCCGCCTGACGGGCCTGGACGGGCAGCTCGCCGAGCTCCAGGCCCACAGGGGCGCCCTCGCCACGATCCTGGCGGCCACCGAACCGAAGGGTCCGTACAAGCCGCCGCCTGGGCCTCACCAACCTGACCGCGCCGCCGGCCCGTACAGCGTGACCGCCGCCGGCTCGTACGGCCTGACCGTGCCGCCGGCCCGCACGCGGTGGCTGGCGGCGGCCTGGGTCAGTGGTCGCCGTACAGGTCGTCGATCTCCTTGGCGAAGTCGCGCATGATCAGGTTGCGCTTGACCTTGAGCGTGGGCGTGAGGTGCCCGCTCTCCTCGGTGATGTCGGCCTCCAGGATCGCGAACTTCTTGATCTGCTCGGCCTTCGACACCGACAGGTTCGCCCGGTCCACCGCCGCCTGGATCTCGTCGCGCACCTTCGGGTCCTCCCGCAGCTCGGCGATCTTCGCGCCCGCCGGGACGGCCTCCGGGTCCAGCGTGATCAGGGCCGCGACGAACGGGCGGTCGTCGCCCACGATCATGGCCTGGGAGATCAGCGGATGCGCGCGCAGCGCGTCTTCCAGCGGCCCGGGCGCCACGTTCTTGCCCGCCGCCGTCACCAGGATCTCCTTCTTGCGTCCGGTGATCCGCAGGTAGCCGTCGGCGTCCAGCTCGCCGATGTCGCCGGTGTGGAACCAGCCCGAGGCGTCGATCACCTCGCCGGTGGCGGTGTCGTTCTTCCAGTAGCCCTCGAAGACGTTCCTGCCCTTGGCCAGGATCTCGCCGTCGTCGCCGACGCGCAGCGTGACGCCGGGCAGCGGCTTGCCGACGGTGCCGATCTTGTTGGCGCCCGGCATGTTGACCGAGCAGGGGGCGGAGGTCTCGGTCAGGCCGTAGCCCTCGAAGACCTCGATGCCGACGCCCTTGAAGAAGTGGCCGAGCCGGTCGCCGAGCGCCGAGCCGCCGCACACCGCAGCCGAGAGCCGCCCGCCGGTGGCCGCGCGCAGCTTGGCGTAGACCAGCCTGTCGAAGACCGCCCGCTGCAGCCGCAGCCCGAGCGACGCGCCGCCCGTGCTCTCGGCCTTGCTCCAGGCCACCGCCACGTCCACGGCCCGCGCGAAGATCTTGCCCTTGCCGCCCGCGATGGCCTTCTGCTCGGCGCCGTTGTAGACCTTCTCGAACACCCGCGGCACGCCCAGCAGGAACGTGGGCTTGAAGTCCTGCAGGTCGGGGGCGACGCTCTTCATGTTGGGGGTGTGCGCCATGACGGCGCCCGCCTCCATCAGCACCACCTGGATCATGCGCGCGAAGATGTGCGCCAGCGGCAGGAACAGCAGCGCCGCCGGGTCCTTGCGGGCGAACAGTGGCTCCAGCGGCCCCCGCAGCACGTTGAGCGCGGTGAACAGCAGGTTGTCGTGCGTGATCCGGCAGCCCTTGGGGCGGCCCGTGGTGCCGGAGGTGTAGACGATCGTGGCCAGGTCGGAGGAGACGACCCGCTCCCTGCGCTCGTCGACGGCCGAGGCGGCGACGTCGCCGGTGTCGAGCGTGCCGTCGATCCGCCAGACCGACGCGAGGCCGGGCGCGGCCTGCCTGACCGTCTCCTCGTGCCCGTCCAGCTCGACGAACACCGCCTTGGCGGCGCTGTCCTCCAGGATCCACCTGACCTGCTCGGCCGAGGACGTCTCGTAGATCGGCACGGTGACCGCGCCGACGGACCAGATGGCGTAGTCGACCAGCGTCCACTCGTAGCGGGTGCGCGACATCAGCGCGACCCGGTCACCGTGCTCGACGCCCGCCGCGATGAGTCCCCTGGCCACCTCGACGACCTGGTCGCGGAACTCGGCCGCGGTGACCACGGGCCAGCCCGTGCCGGCCTTGCGGCGCATGACCACGGCGCCCGGCTCCTGCTCGGCCCGCTTGAAGACGGTGTCGGACAGGCCGGCGGAAGCGGGCACGTCGACCAGGACGGGGACGCTGTACTCGCGCACGAATCAACTCCTCTTCGGGGAACGCCTGGACGTTACCGCCTTAAGTTACGCGCTGGTAGCTCCGTCATTGAGGCGTTATGAAGGGCATTCATCACGCTAGCAGCCGCGACTCATAAGATTCCCCCATGAGGGTCCACGTCGTCAGCGATGTCCATGGCAGGGCCGACGCGCTGGCCAGGGCGGGTGACGGGGCCGACGCGCTGATCTGCCTGGGCGACCTGATCCTGTTCGTCGACTACGACGACCACGCCCAGGGCATCTTCGCCGACCTGTTCGGCCCCGACAACGCCGCCGCGTTCATCGCCCTGCGCACGGCCAAGCGGTTCGACGAGGCCAGGGCCATGTCCGCGCGGCTGTGGGCCACGCTCGAGGGCGACCCGCGCGAGCACATCGAACGCAACGTACGAACCCAGTACGCCGCCCTCTTCGCCGCCATGCCCGCCCCCGCCTACCTCACCTACGGCAACGTGGACCTGCCGCGCCTGTGGGGCGACTACCTGCGGCCCGGCCACCACGTGCTCGACGGCCAGGTGGCCGAGATCGGCGGCCTGCGGTTCGGCTTCGTGGGCGGCGGGCTGAAGACCCCCTACCGCACCCCGTACGAGATCGGCGACGAGGAGTACGCCGCCAAGGTCGAGGCCGTCGGCGAGGTCGATGTGCTGTGCTGCCACATCCCGCCGGCCCTGCCCGAACTGCTCTACGACGTGGTGGCCCGGCGGTTCGAGCGCGGCAGCGAGGCCACGCTGGAGGCGATCAGGCGCACCCAGCCGCGCTACGCCCTGTTCGGCCATGTGCACAACCCGCTGCACGGGCGTGCCCGCGTCGGGCGTACCGAGTGTGTGAACGTGGGCCACTTCCGCGGGCGCGGCGTGCCGTACGTCCTCGAGTGGTGATCAGTGCTCCACCGCACGGGGCGGATTCTGCATTACGGTGGTCGCATGCCTGATCGCACCACTTCGAGCACCACGATCGGCGCCGGGCGCGCCGACGTCATGGCGGTCATCGAGGACTTCCCCTCCTATCCGGAATGGGCCGGGCAGGTCAAGAGCGCCGAGGTCCTCAGCACCGGCGCCGACGGCAAGCCGCAGACGGTCCGGTTCGTCCTCGACGCCGGCCCGATCAGCGACACCTACACCCTCGGCTACACCTGGCGGGGCGACGACGCCGTGAGCTGGCAGGTGGTCGAGCCGGGGAAGATGGTCTCCGACCTCCGCGGGAGTTACCTGCTCGCCGACGCGGGCAGTGGCACCGACGTGACATATGAGCTGACAGTGGATCTCAGCGTGCCCATGATCGGCCTGATCAAGCGCAAGGCGGAAAAGGTGATCGTGGACACCGCGCTCAAGGGCCTCAAGAAGCGCGTCGAAGGCCGCTGAGGTGAGCCCGCGGGTCCTGCTCTTCACCGGCAAGGGCGGCGTCGGCAAGACCACGGCCGCGGCGGCGACCGCCACGCTCGCGGCCAGCCGGGGCCTCAAGACGCTGATCGTCTCGACCGACACCGCCCACTCGCTGGCCGACGCGCTGGCCGTCGAACCGGGCGAGATCGCGCCCGGTCTGCACCTGCACCAGGTCGACACCCAGCGCACGCTGGAGCGCCACTGGGGCGAGCTGCAGGGCTACGCCAGAGGCGTGCTGGCCGACCTGGGCCTCGACGAGATCACCTCCGAGGAGATCACGGTGCTGCCGGGCGCCGAGGAGGTCATCGCGCTGCTGGAGCTGCGCGAGCACGCCCGCCAGGGCCGGTGGGACGTCATCGTCGTCGACTGCGCCCCCACCGCCGAGACGCTGCGGCTGCTGGCGCTGCCCGAGGCGCTCGACTGGCACGTCAGCAGGCTCATGCCGGTCGGCCGCAAGCTGGTGCGGCTGGTCTCGCCGTTCGTGCGCAGCGTGGCCCATGTCAGCGCCCCCGGCGAAGACGTCATGAGCGCGGCCGAGCGCTTCCACCGGGGCCTGATGGAGGTGCGCGAGCTGCTCACCGGCGACCACGCCTCCGTGCGGCTCGTGCTCACGCCGGAGTCCGTGGTGCTCGCCGAGGCCAGGCGCACCCTCACCTCGCTCAGCCTGTACGGCTACCGCGTCGACGCCGTCATCGCCAACCGCGTCTTCCCCGGCGGCGGCGCCGACGAGTGGCGCGCCCAGTGGGTGGCGGCGCAGTCCAGGCTGCTGGCCGAGGCGGAGCAGTCGTTCGCGCCGCTGCCCATCCACGTCGTCCCCTACCTGCCCGCCGAGCCCGTCGGCAAGGACGCGCTGACCGAGGTGGGCGCCGCCATGTACGGCGACGCCGACCCGTTCGCCCCCCACTCCGTCGAGCCGCCGCTGCGGATGAGCGCCGACGAGCTGGCCCTCGCCCTGCCCGGCGCCGACCGCGACGACATCGATCTGGCCCGCAAGGGCGACGAGCTCATCGTGACGGCGGGCCCCTACCGCCGGATCCTGGCCTTGCCCGCGGCGCTGGCCCGCAGGAAGATCAGCGGGGCGGCGCTGCGCGACGGCGTGCTCCGGGTGCGCTGGGCCGCTTCGGACGGCGCGCCGCGAAACGCCGGCTCTGCATTACGGTTCAGCTCAGGGAGCGAATCCGCCACCTCATGAGTTGAGGAGGATGAGCGACCCATACGCAGGGAGGGCCACATGACCGAGAACAACAACCACAGAGCCACCGACAACGCCACGAACAGCTCGGCGGGCAAGGACCCGATCGGGACCGTCGCCGACGAGGCGCGCAAGCTGTTCGACTCGATCCAGGGGCGGGCCACCCGCCAGGTCGGCAAGAGCGTGTTCAACTCCTTCACCGGCGGCGGCCGTAAGGAGCGGGACGTGTGGGAGGAGGCCGTGTCCGAGTCCCACGACGAGTACATCTGCCGTGCCTGCCCGGTCTGCCGGGCCATCGCGGCGCAGCGTGAGTCGGGCTCCGACGTGACCGGGCACCTGGTGGCGGCGGGCGGTGAGCTGTTCGCCGCGTTCCGCGGCGCGCTCGACGCGCTGAGCAGGCCGGCCGACCGCGGGCCGCGCGACGAGCGTGACCGGCGGGACGACCGCCGTGACGGCGACGTGGAACACATAGATCTGGGATAGGGATAGGGAGACCAGGGGCAATGCTCACGATCGGTGTCGACATCGGCGGGACCAAGGTGGCCGCGGGCGTGGTCGACGACCACGGTGAGATCGTCGAACACACGCTCAGGCCCACCGCCGCCGACCGCCCTGAGGTGGTGGCCGAGACGGTGGCCGACGTCGTTCGCGAGCTGTCCGAGGGCAGGCGGATCGAGGCCGTCGGGGTGGGCGCGGCGGGATTCGTGGACGAGTCCCGCTCGATGGTGCGCTTCGCCCCCAACCTGGCCTGGCGCGAGGAGCCGCTGCAGAAGAAGATCAGCGGCCTCGTCGGCCTGCCGGTCGTGATCGAGAACGACGCCAACGCGATGGCCTGGGGCGAGACCCGGTTCGGCGCGGGCAGGGGGCAGTCCCACGTGGTCTGCCTGACGCTCGGCACCGGGATCGGCGGCGGCCTGGTCTTCGACGGGAGCCTCTTCCGGGGCCGCTGGGGCATGGGCGCCGAGATGGGCCACATGCAGGTGCTGCCGGGTGGCCGGCCCTGCGGGTGCGGCAACGTGGGCTGCTGGGAGCAGTACGCCAGCGGCCAGTCCCTCGTCAAGGAGGCCAGGAAGATCGCCGAGGCCGACCCGGAGCGGGCCCGTACCCTGCTCGGGCTGGCCGGCGGCAAGATCGAGGGCGAAGAGGTGACCGAGGCGGCGCGCCTGGGCGACGAGGCCTCGCTGGCCGCCTTCGCGAGCCTGGCCGACTGGCTCGGCCAGGGCATGGCCGACCTGGCCGCCGTCCTCGACCCCGGCTGCTTCATCGTCGGCGGCGGGGTCTCCCGTGCCGCCGACCTGTTCATCGACCGGGCCAGGCAGACCTTCGCCGAGCGGCTCACCGGCCACGGGCACCGCCCGCTGGCCGAGATCCGGCTGGCCGAGCTGGGCGCCTCCGCCGGCGTCGTGGGCGCGGCCGACCTGGCCAGGCAGCGCTAGAGGCCGCCCGTACGTGACGATCAGGGTCGCGACCTGGAACGTGCACGGCTTGCGCGACAGCGTCCCCGCGCTGACCAGGGTCGTCACCGCCCTGCGCGCCGACGTGCTGTGCGTGCAGGAGGCGCCGCGGTTCCTGCGCTGGCGGGCCAGGCGCCGGGCCCTGGCGGCCGAGACGGGGCTGCGCCTGGCCACGCCGGGCCGGGTCGGCGGCGTGGCGGTATACGCCGGGGAGCGGGCGCGTGTCCTGCACGCCGAGGCCCACGCCCTGCGGAGCTTCGCCGGGCTGGAGCGGCGCGGGCTGGCCGTCGCCGTGGTCGAGGCCGAGGGGGCCCGGCTGGCCGTCGGCTCGCTCCACCTCGACCTCAACGGCCCGGCCAGGATGCACCACACCGCCGAGGCCGTCGCGCTCATGGAAGGCGTGGCGGCCCGGTTCGGCGCGGTGATCGTGCTCGGGGCCGACGTGAACGAGCAGGCGCACCAGCCGGCCTGGCGCTTCCTCGCCGGGCGGCTGGCCGACTGTCACGCGGTGGCGCCCAAGGGCAACGGCCTGACGTTCCCGGCCGCGAGCCCCGCCGTACGCATCGACGCCGTGTTCGCGGCGCGCGAAGCGCGTGTCGTGTCGTGTGGGGGAGCGGACGTCCCGATCGCCGATCTGGCCGGGGCCAGCGACCATCTGCCGGTCATCGCGGAACTGCGACTTGGGCACTAACGGGCAAGAGGGGCTCCTCAGCCCGTAGCATTTCCTCATGACCCGTCGCTCTCAGCGGCGTGCGCTCTCCTTGATCTTGGCGACGTCCGTGGCCTTGACGCAGGTCACGCCCGCCGCGCATGCCGATCCCCGCCCTGCCACGATCGAGGCGTGGCAGCAGTCGACCAGCGTGCGCCTCCAGGCCGACGGCTCGCTCTCCGACGTGCTCGCGATCTCGTCGACCGACGTGTGGGCGGTGGGCCAGCAGGAGATCTGGGACGTCTGGAAGAACCGCGGCACGATCCGCCACTGGGACGGCGGCAAGTGGAACGAGATCGCCGTGCGCGACGCGACGGCCGCCGGCAACCTGCGCGGGCTGGCCGCCGTCTCGTCCTCCGACGTGTGGGCGGTCGGCGACGGGCACGACGGGCTGCCCTACCTCGCGCGCGGCAACGTGGCCGGGTTCGACCGGGTCAGGCCGCAGGGGCTGCGCGCGGGCGACTGGCTCGGCGGCATCGACGCCAAGGCGGGCAAGGTCGTGGTGGTCGGCAACCGCGAGAAGTACGGGCTCATCCTCACCGGCCAGGGCAACTCCTGGACCACGCAGGAGACCAAGGAGAAGGGCACCCTCTACGCCGTGGCCGGCGGGTTCGCGGTGGGCGACACCGGCAGCGGGCCGCTGATCGTGCACTACTCGGGCGGCTCGTGGAAGTCGATGCCGGTGCCCTCGATCCCCGGCGGCTACCTGCGTGACGTGCAGGTCGACAACTCCAAGCGGGCGCTGGCCATCGGCGGCGTCTACCACGGGCCCGGCGACATCGAGCCGCTGGTGCTCACCTGGAATGGCAAGCGCTGGCGTGAGCTGCGGCTGCCCGGCTCGGAGGCCCGCCTCTACGGGGTGGCCGGCGATGGCAAGGGGCGCTACTGGATCACCGGCTACGATCCGTCGCGGGCGGCGGAGCCGTACATGATGCGGTGTGAGAAGGGCGACTGCGAGGTCATCCGGGGCGGCGCCAAGCAGGGCAGGAACAGCGTGCGGCTGCAGTCAGTGGCCTACATCGCGGGCAAGGGCACGGTCTGGGCGGTCGGCCACGCGGTCGACACCGCCGACCGCTACACCGATGTGGTGGAGTCCTTCGCCCCCAAGACGACGACCTCGAAGTCGTAGAGGCGCGCCGGGAGGTCAGAGGACCGCGCCGTCGTCCCAGCCGGAGTCGTTGGACGGCGGGCCGTCGCCCATGCGGACGACCAGCGCCACGAACCCTCCGATGAACGCCGCCACCGCCGTGAACAGCGCCCACCCCTCCATCTGCCAGTTCGCCATCGCCGCCACCAGGAGATAGGCGGGCCCCCCGAACAGCGCCACCCACGCCAGCTTGGTCATCAGGTCGAGCTTGGGCAGCGGAGGCGGCGGCGGGGGCTCGAAGTGGCCCTCGTCCTCGTCGTCGCCCTCGTCTCGGGGCTCGTCGTCCTGCTCGAGCTCGAGCTCCTCCTCCTCGGGCGGTTTGACGACCCGGCGGGTGGGCTCGACGGGGATGTTCTCGCTGTCCGGCCATGGCTGGTCGGCCGAATCACGCTCGGCTGTGTCGTTGAAGGACGCGACGATCTGCCGCCAGACCTCGTCCTCGTCACTCTGGCGCGTCACCTAGATGGGCCTCTCCGCAGCGATCGCGACTTCCCCCTGGGTGCGATCAGTCCCTCTGCAAGGGTACCGAGGCATGTGTCCGGATGAAGTCGAGGCTCCCGGCAAAGATCCTGTCGGCATCGTTGTCCAGCGTCGCAACATGGTAGCTATCGGTAAGCTCCTCGATCGTGGCCTGAGGGACCTTCTCACGGATGATCGCGACACTGGTCGGCTTCACCACATGGTCCTCCGTGCTGTGGAAGACCAGCAGCGGTTGTGTCACCTTCGCCAGGTCGGCCTGCACCAGCGACCACAGTCCGGGCAGCGACGCGGCCGCCTTGACCGGGGTGCGGCTGTAGGCCAGCTCGGTCACGCCGGGTTTCTTGACGTCGTTGGCGACGCCGGGCACCGACGGCACGAACCACTTGAGCAGCGGGGCCAGCCTCATCAGCGGCACGTCGTTCGCGATCGACGGGTTGACCACCATCACGCCCGTGATCGCCGCGCCGTGCACCTCGGCCAGCCGTAACGCCAGGCATCCGCCCAGCGACAGGCCCGCCACGAAGACCTCGGTACAGCGCCCCTGGAGGTCGGCGAACGCCTTCTCCACCTCGGCGTACCAGTCTTCCCAGCGTGTCCGGTTCATCTCCTGCCACTTGGTCCCGTGGCCCGGCTGGCGGGGCAGCGAGACGCTCACCCCGTGACCGGCCAGATATTCGCCCCACGGTCGCAGCGACTGGGGCGTGCCGGTGAACCCATGGCAGAGCAACACCCCAATCTGACCTGCTTCGTGGTGGTACGGCTCCGCGCCTGGCATGAGCGGCATAACAGCTCCTCCATGCTGTTTCATTCCGGTGATTTCCACCAGAACGGCCCGATCGTCGCACGTTCTAGGGTGTTTGTGCGAGAGCTGATGTAGGAGCATGGCCATCAAGATGGGAAGATGACTCTGCTCGCCCGACGAAGTGCTGAGGAAGAGGTGCCAGGGTGTTCTACTGGGTGGTCAAGGCCATCTTGGGGCCGATCCTCCACCTCGTCTTCAGGCCGTGGACCGAGGGCGCCGACAACGTGCCCAAGCAGGGGCCCGCGATCCTGGCCGGCAATCACCTGTCGTTCGCCGACCATTTCTTCGGCCCGCTGCAGATCCGCCGCAAGGTGATCTCGCTCGGCAAGGCCGACTACTTCACCGGCAGTGGCATCAAGGGCTTCTTCACCCGGCTGTTCTTCAGCGGCGTCGGCACCGTGCCGATCGACCGCTCCGGCGGCAAGGCCAGCGAGGCCGCGCTCCGCACCGGGCTGCGCATCCTGCGCGAGGGGCACATCCTGGGCATCTACCCCGAGGGCACCCGCTCGCCCGACGGCCGCCTCTACAAGGGCAAGACCGGCGTGGCCCGGCTGGCCCTGGAGTCGCGGGTGCCGGTGATCCCGTGGGCCGTGGTCAACACCTACGAGATGATGCCGCCCGGCCGGCCGCTGCCCAAGCTCGGCATCAAGCCGGGCGTCAGGTTCGGCAAGCCGCTCGACTTCTCCCGCTACTACGGGATGGAGGACGACCGGCTGGTGCTGCGCGCGGTGACCGACGAGATCATGTACGCGCTGATGGAGCTGTCGGGGCAGGAATACGTCGACAAATACGCCGCCAGCGCCCGGGTCGAGATGGAGCGCGCCGCGCGCGCCGCCAAGGGCTAGCCACCGGCTGGGGGATGACCTCCGTGCGTCCGCCGGGAGGCGGTCACACGGAGGAGCGTAAGGCGTCCTCCGTCTTCCGCATCGCGGTCGTCATCGCGTGCAGCTCCTCGCGGCTGAGCCGATCGATCAGGTAGGACCGCACGACCTGCACATGGCCGGGCGCCACCCGCCGCAGGCAGCGCACGCCCTCGTCGGTCAGCACCGCCAGCACGCCCCGGTCGTCGGACGGGCAGGTCGTCCGCTCGACGAGACCGGCCTTCTCGAGCTGGCCGACCTGATAGGTCAGCGCGCTCTTCGACACCACGACGCCCCGGGCCAGCTCCGTCATGCGCATCGAACGCTCAGGGGCGTCGGCGAGCCGCACCAGGATCTCGTATTGCGGGTGCGTCAGCCCCGCCGCGGCCTTGAGCTGCTCTTCGATGCGCCGCTCGAGCAGGTGGGAGGTGGACAGGAAGGCGCGCCAAGCCGCCATCTCCGTCGCGTCTAGCCATCGGGGGTCCGTCACCGATTCATTCTACGTGTTGTTCAGATTTGAACATTCACTGCTAGAGTTGTCGTTCAAATTCGAACGACAATCGAGGAGGCCGCATGGTCGACCAGGCGCGTCCCGTAGTCCTGCTGCTCGCCAGGATCGCCATCGGGGTGATCTTCCTGGTGCACGGCTACCAGAAGTTCGCGACCATGGGGATCGCGGGCACCACCAAGTTCTTCGAGTCCGTCGGCATCCCGCTGGCCGGCGTGGCCGCCCCCGCCGTGGCCGTGCTGGAGGTCGCCGGCGGGCTGGCCCTGATCCTGGGCGTGGCGCTGCCGATCGTCGGCACCCTGCTGGCGCTCAACATGGCGGGCGCCATCGTCTTCGTGCACGCGGCCAACGGCTTCGGCGCGGCGGAGGGCGGCTACGAGTTCGTTCTGGCGCTGGCCGCCGCCAGCCTGGCCATCGGCTTCACCGGCGGCGGCGCGCTCGCGCTCGACGGCGTCCTGGGCCGCCGCCGCGCCACGGCCACGGTCACCGCCTGACGCCGGCGGCCGAGGACCCCGCGCACCCGCTCCCAGCAGGTGTGCGCGGGGCCGGCGGCTCAGGACAGGTGCGCGCGGATCTGCCTGATGTGCTCAGGCGTCGTACGGCAGCAGCCCCCGATCAGCGACGCCCCCGCCCGCTCCCACTCCTTGGCGGCCTGGCCGAACTCCATCGGATCGGCCAGCCCCAGCCACCGGCGCCCGGCCGCGTCCCACGTCTCACCCGAGTTCGGGTAGACCACCACGGGCAGCCCGCCGGACAGGCACGCGATCAGCCCGGGCAGGTGCCGCGGCGCCGTGCAGTTGACGCCCACGGCCACCACCCGCGGGTTCCCGCCGAACAGGGCGGCGGCCTCACGGATCGGCGTGCCGTCGTTGAGCCGCTCGGCGTCGCGGCACGAGAAGCTCACCCACGCCTTCACCCCGGGCGTGGCGTCCAGCAGCCGGGCCAGCGCCCGCGCCTCCGGATAGGACGGGATCGTCTCGCAGGCCAGCAGGTCGGCCCCGGCCCCGGCGAGGACCTCCCAGCGCGGCAGGTGCCAGGCGTACAGGCCGTCCTCGTCGAGGTCGTAGTCGCCGGTGTATTCGGCGCCGTTGGCCAGGTAGGCGCCGTACGGGCCCACCGAGGCCGCCACCAGGCCCCGCCCCGCCTCGTCGCGCGCCTGCCCGGCCAGCTCCACCGACAGCCTGATGAGCCGCTCGGCCCGCGCCCGGTCGAGCCCGCGCCGCGCGAAGCCGGGGAACGTGGCCTGATAGCTCGCCGTGGTGGCCACGTCGGCTCCCGCGGCGAAGTAGTCGGCGTGCGCGCGCCGGATCAGCCCGGGCTCCTCCAGGAGCAGCCGCGCCGACCACAGCTCGTCGCGCAGATCGGCGCCGAGCCGCTCGAGCAGGGTCGCCAGGCCCCCGTCCAGGACAAGTGTCGTCACCTATCCAGGGTATGAGCGGGTGGGAGTCCTGGGAACGCGCTGATCACGTGGTCGAGCATGGCCGGGACGTCTTCGGGCGACTCGGCCGTGAAGTCGGCCCGCCGGGCCAGTTCGTCGCCCGTCTCGCCGTTGGCCACCGCGACCGTGACGCCGATGAACGCCGGGTCCCGCCGTTCCCTGCCGCGCAGCGCGTCGAACGCCAGGCCGTCGGAGAGGTCGTCGCCGAAATACCAGGCGCGGGTGAGGGCCTCGGTCTCGCGTTCGATGATCGTGCCCTTGTCGCGCTCGACGGGCGGGCGCAGATCGACGACCATGCGGCCGTACTGCTGTCTCAGGCCCAGCTCGGCCGCCTTGCCCGACGCCCACCGCTCCACCACGCCCCGCAGCGACGGGACCGCGCGGTAGTGCAGCGACACCAGCGGCGCCTTGTCCTCCACCAGCACGCCGCCGGGCAGATCCCGGGCCGCGTCGGCGGCCAGGCCGCGCATCACCGGCGTCCACGGCTGCGCCTCGGCGTCGGTGCGCACCTGGCCGTCGACGACGGTCTGCATGCCGTACAGGCCGAACAGGCCGACCTGGGGCAGGTTCGCGAACCGCTCGCACAGGTACGCGGCCGGCCGGGCGGAGACGACGGCGACCCTGCCCACGAGTCTCGACAGCGCCTCCAGCCGCGCCATCGCGCCGGGCACGGGACGGACGGCGGCGGGATCTCGCATGATCGGGGCGATCGTGCCGTCGTAGTCGAAGAAGAAGCCGGACTTCGTGCTCTCCGAGACGGTGGCGGACACCGCCTCTGCGAAGCGGAGGGGGGCGCGAGAGGTCGCCATGCTGTGGACGATAGAACAGCCTGACCGGCTCGGATAGACGCCCGTCCGCAATTGGACCGCCGCCCGCCGGACCACCTCACGCAGGCGGTACGGGCACGCGGGCGGCACGCGCCAGGGCCCGCCGGTCCAGCACGGTCACCTCGCCCGCGCCGATCTCGATCACCCCCCGGCGCTCGAACCCGCGCAGCGCCCGGTTCACGCTCACCCGGGTCGCGCCGATCTCCGCGCCCAGCCCCGCCTGCCCCGCGTGCAGGGGCACCGGGCCGCCACCGGCGCACCGGCGGAGCAGCCAGGAGGCCACCCGCGACGGCACGTCCCGCACCGCCGCGTCGGTGAGCCGCTCGTCGAGGTCGCGCACGGTGGCGGCGAGCGTGCGCAGCAGCCGGGCCGCGACGGACGGCTCGCCGGCGAGCTCCAGCACGACCGCGCGCGGCAGGTACGCCACCTCGACCGCCGTCATCGCCGTACGCGTGGCCCGGTGCGCCCCGTCCACGAGCAGGGCCGTCTTGTCGAACGCGACCGGCGCCTCCTCCACCGCGAGCACGACCTCCTTGCCCTCGGCGCTCACCCGCCCCGCCTTCACCCGCCCGCCGAGCAGCACGATGAGCTGGTCGGCCGGATCGCCCTCGGTGCACAGCACCTGCCCCGCCGGATACCGCCGCCGCCTGGCCCGCGCCGCGAGCCCGCGCAGCCGCTCCTCACCGAGCCCCTGGAGCATGGGCAGGTCGGCCAGCGTGTACGTCATGTGTCCCGTGATACACCACTCCCGTGCCCTGCGATGCTGCCTCCCGCCACCGCCGGCCCCTACCGTGCCGCCATGGCGACATATGTGCTGCACCTGGCCTTCGACGGCGCCCCTGCCCGGATGGCGGCTCGACCCGCGCACCGGGAGCACCTGAGACGGCTCAAGGAGGAGGGCCGGCTGGTGACGGCCGGTCCCTGGGCGGACGACAGCGGGGCGCTGCACGTCTATGAGGTGGCCGACGAGGCCGAGCTGCGGGAGATCCTGCGCGCGGACCCGTACACGGCGGTGAACGGCTACGAGATCGTGCTGCTGAAGGAGTGGACGCCCATCATGTGAGCGCCGGGGCGGCCACGGCGTGCCGTGGCCGCCCCGGAGGTCAGCCGCGCTTCCAGAACGGCCCGCGGCGTTCGCCGGACGGCCCCGGGCCCGCCGTCGGCGGTGGGCCGCCGACGAGCGCCGTGAGGACCGCGACCGCGCGATCGTGCAGCGCCCGCGCGTCGGCCCCCGGCCGCTCGGCGGCCTCCAGCTCGCGGGCCAGCCCCTCCAGCTCCTCGTTCCCCCCGAGGTAGGCCGCCAGCGCCCGCAGCCGGGTGCCCAGGTCCGCCAGGTAGAACAGGTCCGGCCCCGGCAGCGCCCGCAGCCGGTCGAGCTCGGCCACCAGTTGCGGCCTGACCGTCTCCAGCGGCCGCCCGGCCCGCGGCGCGCGCCCGCCGGGGGCCTTCGGGGCGGGCATCGGGGCGGGCATGGGCGGGGGCACGGGCGGCCCGCCGAACCCGGGCGCCGATCCTGGCCGTGCTCCCGGCATGGGAGCCGACTCCGGCCCGCCGGACACGAATCCCTGGTCCATGTCGGCCGTGCCGCTGAGCCCCGGCCTCGGCATGCGCATCCGGGGGGCGGACGCCGGCGCGGAGGCCAGCATCGCGGTGGCCGCGAAACCACCGGCCATCGGCGCGCCCGGCAACTCCCAGCCGCTCGGCGGCTCCACCGGCTGGATGACGCGATGCTCCGGCCCGCCGTCGGCGACCTGCCTGGTGTCGATCGCCACGTACGCGGTGAAGCGGCACAGCACGCCGTAGTCCAGCGACGTGCGCACGATGCGCTCTTCCAGGTCGTGCTCGCCCATGGCGTAGCGGTCCTCGAGCTCGCGCAGATGCGCGCGCGCCCAGAGCGCGCGGATGGCCGGGTTGTCCACGGTCACGCCCGTGACCTGCTCCTCCCACGGCCCGCCGGCCGCCATGCCGCGCACGGTCAGCGAGGAGCCCTCGCGGTGACGCCCGTACACGCGCAGTGGCACCCCGGGGAAGATCGACCCGAGGTGGGTGACCGTGCCGGGCTCGACCTCGAGCCCCTTGACGGACACGTCGGTGACCAGGGGAGCGCCGATCCTGCGGTGGATGTGCTCCATGGCGGCGTCGAGCCGGTCCTCCGACTCCACCAGTTCGCACCGGCCCGCGCCGAGCCCGGCCAGCCGCCCGAGGAACCCGGCGTTGACCGCCCGGTCGATGCCGACCGTGTGCACGCGCATGGCCGACAGCGCGCCGCCCGCCTGCTCCAGGATCTGGTCCTCGTTGCCCACCTGGCCGTCGGTGACCAGCACCACGACGCGTTCGCGCTCGCTCCGGCCGCCGAGCAGGGCGACCGCCCGGCGCAGCGGTTCGAGCAGCTCGGTGCCGCCCCTGGCGTCGACCCGGGCGAGGTGCTCGACCGCGCGGTAGCGGTTGCGGTCGGAGGCCTCCACCAGGCCCTCGAACGCCTCCTCCACCACCGAGTCGAACGCCAGCACCGCGAACCTGTCCTGTGGGGTCAGCGTGTCGACGATGCGCGCGGCGGCCCGGCGGGCGCAGACCATCTTCCAGCCGCTCATGCTGCCGGAACGGTCGAGCAGCAGCACCAGGTCGCGGGGCGCGCGGGTGGACTGCAGCGGCGGCGGCACGACGGTCAGCGCGAACGTTCCCCGGCCGTCGAGCTGCAGGGACGTGGAGGCGTCGAACGACAGGCGCAGGATGAAGTCGCGGTCGAGGCGCTCGCCGGGCCGCAGGCGTACGGTGTGGCCGTCCTCCTCCACCACGTGCAGGCTGGAGGCCAGCTCGCGCAGTTCGAGCCCGGCCGCGTCCACGCTCGCGCTCAGCGAGAGCCGCACGGGGCTCGGGAAGCCGGGCAGCAGGACGGGCGGGCTGATCCTGGAGGCGTCGGGCACCGCGTCGGTGTCGGGCGCCACGCCGTCCCCGGCCGGCGGGCCGTCGATGGGGCTGCCCGGAATGTAACGCGGCGCCACGACCAGCGGGAACCTGAACGTGGCCGCGCCGTCCTCGTACGGGAGCGGCTGGCTCAGGGTGAGCCGCACCGAGACGCTCTCGCCGGGCAGGATGTTCCCCACCCTGATCGTGAAGACGTCGGGCCGGTCCTCCTCGGCGATGGCCGCCCGCCTGCCCTCGCGCAGCGCCTGGTCGTAGTCCGCCCTGGCCTGGCCGCGCTCCTTCAGCACGCCGTCGATCACCCGGTCGTCGGCCTCCATCCGGAAACCGGTCACCGCCGCCCGGTCGGGCAGCGGGAAGACGTACGTCGCCTCCAGGGTGACGTCGAACGGATTCCTGAACCCCTGCGTGACCTCGACCCCGGCGATGAGACCGGAGATGCTCGCGGCCACGTCAACGCTCTCCAGCGGCAGGTTGCCGCGCTCGGTGAGCAGCGCGCCGAACCCGGCGTCCGGCACCGGCAGGCACCGTGCGGGCTCCAGCGAAGTGATCTTCATATCAGCTTCCTTTCTTCGAGCACCGCGAGCAGCGGACCCGCCGCCGCCAGCACCGCCTGAACGTCCTGCTCGGACGGAACGCGCACCGCGTCCAGCACGAGCCGCACCCCGTCTCCCAACCTGACCCCGGCCACCACCGAGGTCGCCCCGGTCACCCGCTCACTTCCGGCCGGCCGCTCGTTCCCGGCCGCCGGTCGTTCGGCCCAGAACCGCGCACGCGCCGGCGCCTCCGCGGTGGGGACGTCGTCCGCTGCCGCCGCGCCGAAGGGCGCCACCGGTGACACGGCCGCCGCTGCGGCTGGTCCCGGTGAACCCGGCTCCGCAAGGTCGCCCAGGCGGGCCGCGGCCTCGAGCATCGGATCCGTCGCCCCCGCCAGCGCCGCCTGGATCTGCGCGATCGACCGCCCCTCCGCCTGCAGCCGCTTCACGGCCACCAGTTGCAGCAGGTGCCGCCGCCCGTAACGGGCGATCCGGCCGCGCCGGGTCAGGGGCGGATCGACCAGCCCGATCGTCGTATACCACCTGATCAGGCGCTCCCCGGGCACGTCACGGACCCGGCCGTTGACGGGCGCCGGAGGTGCGCCGTCACGCAGCGCCCGCGCCGCGTGCTCGGCCAGCTCGCCGATGGTCCAGGTGTCACTCATACCTTCACAATGACACTGTCACTATTACACTGTCAACGACGAGCCGCCCCGGAGATCGGAAGAACGACAGCCCGTATTTCGTTCTAAATAGGGAAAAGTCCGACCGCAGGGGAGGAAAACGACATGGCTACGATCACCGGTCCGCTTTCGGGCGACGCCAAGAACACCGTGGCGACGGCCCTGCAAGGAGCGCTGGTCGATCTGGTGGATCTCTCGCTGGTCGCCAAGCAGGCGCACTGGAACCTCATCGGCCCCCACTTCCGCCCGATCCACCTCCAGCTCGACGAGCTCACCGAGCTGGCCAGAGCCCACATGGACACCATCGCCGAGCGCGCCGTCGCCCTCGGCGTCAACCCCGACGGCCGCTCCGCCACGATCGCCAAGTCCACCAAGCTCCAGCAGCCGGAGGGCGGCTGGCTCGAGGACGGCAAGGTGGTGGCGATGGTCACCGACATCCTCGACGGCATCGGCAGGCGCATGTACGAGCGCATCAGGGCCACCGACGAGGCCGACCCGGTCTCGCAGGACCTGCTCATCGCCGTGACGCAGGACATCGACAAGCAGCACTGGATGTTCCAGGCGCAGCGCTGACGCACCGCGACAGGCCCGGGCCGAGCGGCCCGGGCTTTCGCGTGTCCCGCCGGGCTCTGCCGGGCGGTCCGACGTGTTCGCCTCCGCCATGGTGCTGTCACCGGTTCCTCGGCCGCGTCCGATCTCCGGCGTTCTCCTGCCCGCCGGGACGGGGTCCCACCGTCACGGACCGTGACGAGCAGAGAGATCGCCGGCTCGCCGGCCTGCGCAGGGTGTACGGATCGTGACCGTCCGGCCTGCCGGCGCGGTGCGGGCCCCGGGGTTTGCGCAGAGTTTGATCTCGCGAGTCCCTGCCATTCATGTCGGTGCGGTCGACTAGCGTGGCACCTAGAGGGAGGCCCCACGATGTCCCACAAGACTCTCCTCCGCACGGGCCCGCTCTTGCCTGGCGGCGTCAGTCCGTACGGACCGCTCGGCCGGCCCGGCGACGGCGGGCTCGCGCTGCCACCCGGGTTCACCGGCCGGGTGGTGGCCCGCTCGGGCCACAAGGTCGCCGGGCTGACCTGGCACGCCGCCCCCGACGGTGGCGCCTGTTTTCCCGACGGCGACGGCTGGATCTACGTGTCCAACTCCGAGCTCCCCCTGCTCGGCGGCGCCTCGGCGCTGCGGTTCCGCGCCGACGGCGGTGTCGCCGACGCCTATCGCATCCTGTCGGGCACCGACCTCAACTGCGCCGGCGGCGCCACGCCGTGGCACACCTGGCTGTCGTGCGAGCTGGGCCACCGCGGCCGCGTCTTCGAGTGCGACCCCTACGGCGCCCGCGCCGCCCGCCCCCGCCTGGCCATGGGCCGCTTCAAGCACGAGGCCGCCGCCTGCGACCCCGAGCGGCGCGTGATCTACATGACCGAGGACGAGCCCGACGGCTGCTTCTACCGGTTCCGGCCGGGCGACTGGGGTGACCTGACCGAGGGCACGCTCGAGGTCCTGGGCGCTTCGGGCGACTGGCGGCCGGTGCCCTCCCCGGCGGCCCTGCTCAAGGCCACCCGACACCAGGTCGACGACGCCCGCCACTTCGACGGCGGCGACGGCTGCCACTACGCGGGGGGGGTCTGCTACTTCACCACGAAGGGCGACACCGGCCTCTGGGCCTACGACGCCCAGACCTCCACGCTCGACCGGCTGTGCGAGGGCGTGCGCGCCATCACCGCCGCCCCCTCCGGCGACCTCTACGTCGCCAGGGAGCGCACCGAGATCGACGTCATCGCGCCCGACCGGGCGGTGACCCCGTTCCTCCGGCTCGAGGGTCATGACGGCACCGAGCTGACCGGCCTGGCGTTCTCGCCGGGCGGCGAGCGGCTCTACTTCTCGGTCAGGCGCGGCCGCACCGAGGGCCACACCTTCGAGGTGACCGGCTCCTTCCGCACCTGAGTCGCGGCCCCGGGGCCGGCCCGGCTCAGGCCGGCTCGGCTCAGCTCAGCTCAGCTCAGCTCAGGTAGCGCACCAGCATCAGCTTCAGCTCTCCGGTCAGCTCGGCGGCCCGTTCGGGGGGCGCTGTGGTGATCATCGGCATCACGGCCTTCACCATGGCCAGCGCCATGGTCCCGTTGAGCAGGGCGCGCTCCTCCGGCAGCCCAGGGGAGCGCCGGCGCAGCATGGCCGCGAGCTGCCGGGCGATGTCCTCGTGCAGCCGCTGTGACGCCGCCGCGAACTGATCGCCCGTCGCCGTCCCGTAGAGCAGCACCCAGTACGCCGGCGACTCGCTCTTGAACCGCACGCTCTCCTCCACGAGCTGCCCCACCAGCGCCTCCAGCGGGATCTCGGGCGTGACGGCGGCCAGCCGGCCGGCCCAGAACTCCTGGCGGTCGACCGTGTAGCGGGCCACCAGCCCGTCCAGGATCTCCTCCTTGTTCCTGAAGAACTGGTACAGCGACCCCGGCGACATCCCCGCCCGCGCCGCGACCTGGTTCGTCGTCATCTCCGGATAGCCGACCTCGGCGATCACCAGTTCGGCGGCGTCGAGGATCTCGGCCATGCGCTTCAGGCCGCGCGCCTGCCGGCGAACCGTGCGTTCGGGCATGGGGATCCCCTCATTGACAAATGCGAGCATTTACTTGTATTTCTGGTCAGGTCAGACAAACACGAGCAGTTTACCGAGTTTTCGGGGACCCCCAGGAGATGCCCATGACGACCGTGGCGCGACCACGCCCGCCCGCCCAGGACGCCACGGGAGGGCCGCCCCTGCGCAGGCTCGGATTCCTCCTCGTACGCCGCCGCAGGCTCGTCCTCACCCTCGCCCTGGCCCTGCTGATCGCCGCCGGCGTGCTGGCCGCCGGGACGGTGTCGGGGCTGTCGCTGGCCAGGTTCGAGGCGCCGGGCTCGGAGTCCGACCGGGCGCAGGCTGAGCTGGCCGACCGGTTCGGCACGGGCAGCCCCGACATGATCTTCCTGGTGACCGCGAAGAGCGGCACCGTGGACGACCCCGCGATCGAGGCGGCGGGCAGGGAGCTGACCGCCCGGATCGGCCGCGCGGAGGGCGTCGCCGAGTCCGCCTCCTACTGGACCCGGGGCAGGCCCGCCACCCTGCGCAGCGACGACGGCAGGCGCGCCCTCGTCGTGGTACGCGTCCCCGGCGACGCCGACCACGTACGCGGCCAGGTGCTGCCCAGGCTCGTGCCCGAGATCACCAAGGGCACTGACCTGCTCGACGTACGGGCCGGGGGAGGGGAGGAGGTCTTCCGCGAGACCGTGCCGCTGGCCAGGCAGGACTTCGTCCGCGCCGAGCTGGTCGTCTTCCCGCTGGCCTTCGTGCTGCTCTGGCTCTACCAGCGCCGCGCCATGGCCGCCCTGGTGCCCATCCTGGCCGGCGTGTACGCGATGGTGATCGGCCTGGCCCTGCTCGCCGGTGTCCTGCCGTTCGCCGAGATCTCGACCTTCGCCCTCAACCTGACCCTGGCCATGGGCCTCGGCCTCGGCATCGACTACTGCCTGTTCGTCGTCCAGCGCTTCCGCGAGGAGACCCGGCGGGGCGCGGACCGGGCGGCGGCGGTCGCCGGGGCCGTCGAGCACGCGGGCAGGACCGTGCTGTTCAGCGGGCTCACCGTGGCCTCGTCCCTGGCCGTGCTGTTCGCGCTGCCCTTCGACTTCCTGCGCTCCTTCGCCTACGCCGGCATCGCCGTCGTCGCGGGCGGCCTGGTCGCGGCGGTCATCGTGCTGCCCGCCGTGCTCGCCACAGCCGGCGGCACGATGCTCCCCAAGCGGGACCGGCCAGAACGTGCGGAGGGCTTCTGGCACGCCCTGGCCGTCGGCGTCATGCGCCGGCCGATCCTGACCGGCGGGCTGGCCACGGTGCTGCTGCTGGTGCTCGCCTCGCCCTTCCTCGGCCTGCGCTTCGGCGTGGCCGACGACCGCATCCTGCCCCCGGAGGCCTCCTCGCGGCAGACCCAGGAGATCATCCGCCAGTCCTTCCCCGCGGAGGAGACCGACGCCATCCAGCTCGTCTCCAAGGAGACGGACGACGTCACCGGGTACGCCGCCGCCCTGTCCCGGCTCCCCGGCGTGGCCCAGGTGGACTCCGTGGCGGGGTCGTACGCCGCGGGCGCCCGCGTGGGCGACGGCGACCCGGCCAGGTTCCGGGGCCAGGGCACCTGGCTGTCCGTGGTGCCCTCGGCCGCGGCGCTGGCCGACGACCCCGTACGCCTGGCCGAGGCCGTACGCTCCGTCCAGCCCCCCTTCGAGGTCCTGGTCGGCGGCTACCCGGCCGAGCTGGCCGACTACCGCGCCTCCGTCGTCGACCGCCTCCCCCTGGTGCTGGCGCTCATGCTCGGCGTGACCTTCCTCGTCCTGTTCCTCATGACGAGAAGCGTCGTCATCCCGGTCAAGGCGACCCTGCTGAACGTCCTCAGCCTCGGCGTCATGTTCGGCGCCCTCGTCTGGATCTTCCAGGACGGCAACCTGTCGGGCCTGCTCGGCTTCACCCCCACGGGCACGCTCGACCCCAGCATCCCGATCCTCATGCTCTGCGTCGCCTACGGCCTGTCCATGGACTACGAGGTGTTCCTGCTGTCGCGCATCAAGGAGGAGTACGACAGGACCGGCGACACCGAGCAGGCCGTGGCCGCCGGGCTGCAGCGCGGTGCGCCGCTGATCACCGCGGCCGGCGGCATCCTGGCGCTCACGTTCGCCGCCTACGCCACGGCGCAGGTGACGTTCGTGCAGATGCTCGGCGTCGGCATGGCCGTGGCCGTGCTGGTGGACGCCACCGTCATCAGGGCGGTGCTGGTGCCCAGCCTGATGCGCCTGGCCGGACCGCTCAACTGGTGGCCTGGAGGTCGCGCGACCACATCTGCTCGGTGACCTCGATCCCGTTCTCCAGCCCCGGCTCCTCCGAGTCCAGCTCGAACCCGGCCTTCTCGTAGATGCGGCGCGCGCCCACCAGGCAGTCGCGCGTCCACAACTCGATCCGCTTGTAGCCCTCGGCCCGTGCGTGCCGCAGGCACTCCTCCACCAGCCGCCGCCCGAGACCCAGCCCCCGGGCGGACGGCTCGACCAGCAGCATCCGCAGCTTGGCCGTCGTGTCGTCCTGCCGCACGCAGAACACGCACCCGGCCCGCTGCCCGTCCACCTCGGCGATCCAGCCGGCGTCGCGGGTGAGGTCGAGGTCGCCGACGATCCGGGAGACCAGCCGCTCGAAGTCGGTGCCCCAGCCGTATTCGGAGCCGTAGAGGACGCCGTGCCGGTAGACCACCCAGCCCAGGTCGCCGGTGCGCGGCGCCCTGATCACGTACGGCTCCCGCGCCGGGGCCTCCTCCCCGAGCAGCGACCTGATCGCCGCCATGCCGGAGACGAGCCGCTCCTGGTCCTCCTCGGTCAGCCTGGACAGCAGCCGCCCGATCTCCTCGGCGGAGCGCCTGTCGAGCCCCGAGAAGACCTCGGCCCCGGCGGGGGAGAGCTGGACGAGCTGCCTGCGCGCGTCGGACGCCGAACGCTCCCGCGTGACCAGCCCGTCGGTCTCGAAGCGGGCCAGGATCCTGCTGAGGTAGCCCGCGTCCAGGTCGAGCAGCCCCCGCAGCTCGCCGGTCTCCATGCGCCCGGCGTGCGCCAGCTCGAACAGCACCCTTGCCTCGGTGAGCGAGTAGGGCGAATCGAGCAGCCCCACCTGGAGGGCGCCGATCACCTTCGTATAGAACCGGTTGAAGGCTCGGACCTCAGAAACCCTTGCTTCAGTCAACGAATTCATTGCCCAAGTCAACCATAGGAGGAACCCCGCTGTGAAGCACGTTTACGTAGGCGGATACGGGCCGGGCATCGTCACGATCGGCGACGGCGCGGAGCCCCGCCTCACGCGGGTCACCTCACCCTCGTTCCTGGCCGCCCACCCCACCCTGCCGGTGCTGTACGCCGTCGGCGAGCTCGAACGAGGCTGGCTCACCGCGTACGAGGCGGGCCCGGAGCCGCGCCCACTGGACGAACGGCCGAGCGAGGGCGACAGCCCCTGCCACGTGGCCGTGTCGCCGGGGGGCGACCTGCTCGCGGTGGCCAACTACGGCGACGGCACCGCGATCATCTACCACCTCGACGAGCGGGGCGCGTTCGCGGGCGAGCCGATCGTGCTGCGCCACCAGGGCTCGGGCCCGAACCCCGACCGCCAGGCCGGCCCGCACGCCCACCAGGCCGTCTTCCACGACGACGTCCTGCACGTCTCCGACCTCGGCACCGACGAGATCCGCCGCTACCAGGACGACGGCACCCCGCTGCGTCCGATCCCGCTCAGCGCCGGCACCGGCCCGCGCCACTTCGCCTTCGACGGCCCCCGCCTGTACGTGGCGGGCGAGCTCGACGGCACCGTCACCCTCATCGAGGGCGAGCGGCGCACGACCGTCCCCGCCTCCCGCAGCCAGGGCCCGAACGCCGTCTCCCACCTGCACCTCGAACGCGACCTCGTCTATGTCGCCAACCGCGGCCCCGACACGGTCACCGTGCTGCGCGCCGCCGACCTGTCGCCGGTCGCCGAGGTGCCCACCGGCGGCCACTGGCCCCGCCACTTCGCCATCGACGGCGACCGCATGTACGTGGCCAACCAGCACTCCGACAGGGTCGACATCTTCACCCTGCGCGACGGTGTGCCCGAGCCGGCCGAGGCGGCGTACGAGGTCGAAAGCCCGGCCTGCGTGCTGATCATGTAAGGAGTTCGCCAAGTCGCGGCTCGCGGCGGCGCCCGATCCCGACCATGGGCTCGTGCGTAAGATCCTGCTCGCCCTCGTCCTGCTGGTGGCCGGCTGCGGCGAGCCACCGGCCGCCGTGGCGCCCGCCACGCCCCTCGCCATCACACCGTCGGCCACCACCGACGCGGAAGCCGGCCCGCGGGCGGATGTGGACGTGCAGGAGTCGTGGCGGATCACCCGCCACGGTGCCGCGCACGAGATCGAGGGCTGGGCCGACCGGGTGAGCGTCCTGCCGGGGGAGCGGTTCGGGCTGCACGTGTCCACGACCGCGCCCCGGTTCACCGCCGGCGCCTTCCGCATGGGCGCGAACCCGGCCAAGGTGTGGGAGTCCGCGCAGGTCCGTGGGGTACGCCAGCAGCCGATGCGGATCGAGGACGGCATGGTGAGCGCCGCGCACTGGCGGCCGTCCCTGACCGTGGACACGTCGGGCTGGCCGGAGGGCGCGTACCTCATCAGGCTCGACGCCTCGACCGGCGCCCAGCGCTACGTCCCCGTGACCGTGCGCTCGGCCTCGACGGCGGGCCGCGTGGTGATCGTGAACGCGGTCACCACCTGGCAGGCGTACAACCTGTGGGGCGGCCACAGCCTCTACCAGGGCCCCGGCGGGTACGCCGACCGCTCCCGCACCGTCACCTTCGACCGCCCGTACGACGGGGTCGGCGCCCGGCTCTTCCTGGACTTCGAGAAGGAGGCGCTGGCGGTGGCCGAGCAGAGCGGCGTGCCGCTGGCGTACCTGACCAACCTGGACCTCAGGCCCGGCGCGCTCGACGGCGCCCGCGCGGTGGTCTCGCTCGGGCACGACGAGTACTGGTCGCCCGGCATGCGCAGGGTCGTCACCCAGGCCAGGGACGACGGCACGAACCTCGCCTTCCTCGGCGCCAACGCCGTCTACTGGCGCATCGCCATGCACGGCAGGAAGGTCGCCTGCGACAAGGAGACGGTCTGCGAGCTGTGGCGGGAGTCGGAGCCGGAGAGCGCGCTGGTGGGCCAGATGTACGACTGCTTCCCCGCCGAGGGCGTCTACCGGGTGAGCCGCCCCGGCCACTGGATCTTCGCCGGGACCAAGGGGCGGAGCTTCCCCGGGCTCGTGGGCGTGGAGACCGACCGGGTGTCGCGGGGGTCGCCGGACGGGGTGGAGGTGCTGGCCGAGTCGCCGTTCTCGTGCGGGGGGCGGCGGAGCGTCACGCACAGCACGTACTACACCGCGGCGAGCGGGGCGGGGGTGTTCGCCTCGGGCACGATGCGCTGGGTGTGCGCGCTGCGCGGCCGGGACTGCGGCCACGGCGTCACCGAACCCGCGGCCGCCTTCACCCGCCGCGCCACCCTCAACCTGCTGACCAGATTCGCCAAGGGCCCGGCGGGCGCGCCCCCTCGGACGAACTGAACGCCCCAGAGCAGCCGCGCCTCCCCGAAGGCGCCCCAGGGCTTTGCCGGGCTTCGGGAGGGCGCCCCAGGGCTTTGCCGGCTTCGTGAAGGCGCGCGAGGCCCCGTGAAGGCGTGCCTGGTCAGTGAAGGCGGACCGGTGGCCTTCGCCGGGGCTCAGGCCGGCCGGGAGCCCGCCATGGCCAGCTCCACGGCCGCGCGCCACGCCTCGTAGGCCGCGTCGTCGCGCTCGCCCGGCTCGAAGCGCCGGTCGAGGCGCCACGTCTTGCGCAGCTCGGCCCGCGACCCCCACACGCCCGCGCCCAGCCCGGCCAGGAAGGCCGCGCCCAGCGCCGTGGTCTCCTGGACGACCGGCCGCTCGACCGCCGCGCCGAGCTGGTCGGCCTGGAACTGCATGAGCAGGTCGTTCGCGCTCGCTCCGCCGTCCGCCTTGAGCACCGGCACCGAACCGCCCGTCATCGCCCCCACCACGTCGCGCACCTCGAACGCGATCGCCTCCAGCGTGGCACGCACCAGGTGCGCCCGCGTGGTGCCGCGCGTGATGCCGGTGATCAGCCCGCGCGCCCGCGGATCCCAGTGCGGCGCCCCCAGCCCGGTCAGGGCGGGCACGAACACCACGCCCCCGCTGTCGGGCACCGTGCGCGCCAGGGCCTCCGACTCCGGCGCCGTGCCGATCAGCCCCAGCCCGTCACGCAGCCACTGCACCGCCGCGCCGGTCACGAAGATCGACCCCTCCAGCGCGAACGTGCGCTCACCCTCGGGCGTCTGCCACGCCACCGTGGTCAGCAGCCCCGAGTCCGAGCGGGCGATCTCCCCGCCGAGGTTGGTCAGCACGAACGACCCCGTGCCGTAGGTGCACTTCACGTCGCCCACGTCGAAGCACGTCTGCCCGAACAGCGCCGCCTGCTGGTCGCCGGCCACCCCGCTGATCGGCAGGTCGAGCCCGAGGAACGCCGCGGGCTCGGTACGCCCCAGCGGCCCGTAGTTGGGCACGATCTCCGGCAACGCCTCCCTCGGCACCCCGAACAGCTCGCACAGCTCGGGCTCCCAGCCGCCGGACGCGAGACCGTACAGCAGGGTGCGTGAGGCGTTGGACGGGTCGGTCACGTGCCGCGCGCCCGCCGTGAGCCTGGCGATCAGGTACGAATCCACCGTCCCCACCGCCACATTCCCGGACACCACGCCCTCCCACACGCCCGGGTCGTTCTCGGCCAGCCAGGTGAGCTTGGTGGCGGTGAAGTACGGGTCGAGGCGCAGCCCGGTCAGCTCCGACACCCGGGGCTCGTGCCCTGCCTCGCGCAGCCGCCCGCACAGCTCGGCCGTGCGGCGGTCCTGCCAGACGATCGCCCGGCGCGGCGCGGCCAGCGTGCGCCGGTCCCACAGCACCGCGGTCTCGCGCTGGTTGGTGATGCCCACGCAGGACGGCGCGGTGTCCGCCCCGCGCAGCGCGTCGGCGCACGCCGACAGCGTCGCCTGCCAGATGTCCTCCGGGTTGTGCTCGACCTGGCCCGGCCGCGGAAAGTGCTGGGCGAACTCCTCGTATCCCTTGGACGTGATCTGCCCGTTCTCGGTGACGACGAGCGCGGTGACCCCCGTCGTCCCGGCGTCGATGGCCAACACGCTCACGAAATCTCCTCCGGGTGTCCGTAGGGCGCAGGTTTAGTTGGCGAGCCTGGCGTTTGGTCTAGACCACTGCCTGTGAGGGCGGGCACAATGCGAGTCTGACATCAAGGTCTGGCTCGTGACCCCTATCGGGAGGAACCCGCCATGCGTATTGGAGTGCTCACCGGAGGCGGCGACTGCCCCGGCCTGAACGCCGTGATCAGGGCAGTGGTGCGTAAGGGGGTGAGCGTTTATGGTCATGAGTTCGTCGGCTTCCGCGACGGGTGGCGCGGTCCTCTCGAAGGGGACACGATGCCCCTCGACATCCAGGCCGTGCGAGGCATCCTGCCGCGTGGCGGGACCATTCTCGGCTCCTCCCGTACGAATCCGGTGAAGATCGAGGGTGGTGTCGACCGGATCAAGGAGAATCTGGCCGCCACCGGCGTCGACGCGTTGATCGCCATCGGCGGGGAGGACACGCTGGGCGTCGCCAAACAGCTCTACGATCGTGACGTCAACGTCGTGGGCGTCCCCAAGACCATCGACAACGACTTGTCGGGCACCGACTACACCTTCGGCTTCGACACCGCCGTCAACATCGCGACGGAGGCCATCGACCGGCTCCACACGACCGCCGAGTCCCACCACAGGGCGCTCATCTGCGAGGTCATGGGCCGGCACGCGGGCTGGATCGCCCTGCACGCGGGCATGGCGGGCGGCGCCAACGTGATCCTCATCCCGGAGAAGCCGTTCGACATCGACCGGGTCTGCGAATACGTCGAGTCCCGCTTCCGCACCCGCTACTCGCCGATCATCGTGGTCGCCGAGGGCGCGCACCCGATCGAGGGCCAGATCGAGCTGCAGACCGGCACGCTCGACGCCTTCGGTCACGTGCGGCTGGGCGGCATCGGCGAGGTGCTGGCCAAGGAGATCGAGAAGCGCACCGGCAAGGAGGCCCGCACCACGGTGCTCGGCCACATCCAGCGCGGTGGCACCCCGACGGCCTACGACCGGGTGCTGGCCACCAGGTTCGGGCTGCAGGCCATCGACACGGCCCACGAGGGCGACTACGGCAAGATGGTCGCGCTGCGCGGCACCGACATCGTCCGCGTCGGGCTCGACGAGGCCACGGCCGAGCTGAAGACCGTGCCGGCGTCGCGCTACTCGGAGGCCGAGGTGTTCTTCGGTTAACTGAAAGCGGCTTGCAAGCGCGCGGCCGTACTTTCGAGGCAGCGGGGTTACCGCTACAACCCCCTCAGGGTACGGCTTGCGCCGCAGAGAGTCGGCGGCCCACCATGCGCCGCAAGCCGTACCCCGGACATAGCTCAACCGCGGGGCGTGCCGAAGAGATCCACCTCCGGCGCGCCCTCGTCGTCGCGCCCGCGCAGCCGCTCCCTGAACTCGGCCTCGCTGCGCAGCTCCTTCTCCGACGGCGACAGGATGACCGCGAGCAGCAGCCCGACCGTGATCACGCTGATGCCGACGATGAGCGGGAGCAGGAAGTCGATGGCCCTGGCCCCCGGGACGACCACCATCTCCGAGTGCGCGGACACCGACAGCGAGTACATCCCGGTGTAGTGCATCCCCGAGACGGCCACACCCATGACCAGCGCCGCACCGCCGATCCTGAGCGCCCCGCTGACCCGCAGCGTGAACCACAGGGCCACCGTGGCCGCGGCGACCGCGATCAGCACCGACAGGGAGACGATCACCGGGTCGTAGGACACGTGGCCGGACATGTTCATCGCGCGCATGCCCAGGTAGTGCATGCTCGCCACGCCCAGTCCGGTCAGGACGCCCCCGCCGAGCAGGAACCCCAGCCGCTCGGGGTCGTGGGCCGCGAGGAACAGGCCCATCCCGACGAAGGCGACGGCGATGATCGCGGAGACGGCCGTGAGCGGAACGTCGTACCGGATGACCGAGCCGCTGACGGAGAAGCCGAGCATGGCGATGAAGTGCATCGTCCAGATGCCCGTGCCGCCGATCGCGAAAGCCGCGCCCGTCAGCCAGAACTTCGCCTCCCGGCCGCCGGTGAGCCGCGCGCGGGAGGTCAGCAGTAACCCCAGCATGGAACCCACGCTGGAGATGGCATAGGCGATGACGGGCGTTAACAGCCCATAGGAAAAATGATCAATCGGCGACATACCCCACCCATCCCTTACGCACCGATAAGGGAGTATGAACAGGGAGTCGCCGCCCGCGCAACTACCTTCTGCGAACCTGCATCGACTGCTGGCGCGGCAGATGCGTCACCGGGGCGGGGTAGGTGAGCTGTTGCTGGTTGGTGCGGCGGCGCAGTTCGAGCTTGGCCACGAGTTCGGCGTCTTCGTGCAGCTCCTCCTCGGACGGGGAGAGGATCACCATGAGGAGCATGGTCAGCGTGATCAGGCTGATCACGGTCATGAGGGGGACGAGAAAGTCGAGCGCGTCGGCGCCCATGATCATGCCGGGCTCGGCGTCGACCGTGACGTGCATGGCGTACATGCCGGTGTAGTGCATGCCGGCCACGGCCACGCCCATGACGAGGGCGGCGCCGGTGATCCAGATGGGCTTCTTGACCCTGAGGGTGAACCAGAGCGCGACCGTGGCGGCGACGACGGCGATGGCCACGGAGGCGGCGACGGTGACGCGGTCGTAGGAGACGTGGGCGGACATGTTCATGGCGTACATGCCCAGGTAGTGCATGCTCGCCACGCCGAGGCCGGTGAGCAGGCCGCCTCCGAGCAGCGCCAGGACCCGGCCGCGGCCGTACGAGACCAGGAACAGGCCGGTGCCCACGACCACGATGGCCACCACCGCGGAGGCCGCGGTCAGCCAGACGTCGTACTTGATCGGGGTTCCCTCCACCTGGAAACCCATCATCGCGATGAAGTGCATCACCCAGATGCCCGTGCCGCCGATGGAGATGGCCGCGCCCAGCAGCCAGCGCACCCGCGCGCCGCCCCTGGAGGCGTGCGCCTGCGCGGTGAGCCGCAGGCCGAGCATCGACCCGATGGCGGACATCACGTATGCGAGCAACGGCGTCAGCAGACCGTAGGTGAAATGATTCACAGCGGAGGTCATCTATCGGTTCCTTGCATTAGGGGTTGTCGGATTCTGCCATCCGGTCTGTCCCTTTCGCATGGATACTGTAACTATCTGTCAACTTCCGTGTCGGAAACATGAGAAGGACTCATGGCTATCGAGGGGCCGTTCTGGCGGGCGATCGCGGTCTTCCGCGTGGCCTCGCTGGTGTACGCGGCCGTGCTGATGCTCCAGCACCGCGGCTATGAGGAGCCGGTGCTCGGCTGGCTGGTGATCGGCGTCATGGCGCTGTGGACGGCGGGGGCGACGTTCGCCTACTCCGCCGAGGCGTTGCGCGGGTGGCCGCTGCTGGTGATCGACCTGCTGGTGGCGATGGCGTGCCTGCTGGCCTCCCCGTACGTGCAGGGGGCCAGCCAGGGCGCGGCCGGCATCATGCCCGCGCCCGCGACCTGGGTGGCCGCGCCCGTGCTCGCCTGGGCGGTCTACGGCGGCAGGCGCGCGGGCGTGGCGGCGGCGGCCGTCGTCGCGGCGGGCGACCTGTGGCTGCGCGTCCGGATGCCCGATGTGCCCGTCCTGATCAACGGGGCGGTGTTGCTGTTCCTGTCAGGAGTCGTGGTCGGACACGTGTCCCGGCTGGCCAAGCAGGCGGAGGCGCGCATGCAGCGGGCCGCCGAGATGGAGGCCGCCCAGCGCGAGCGCGAGCGCCTGGCCCGCGACATCCACGACTCGGTGCTGCAGGTCCTCGCCCTCGTGCAGCGGCGGGGCCGGCAGATCGGGGGCGAGGCCGCCGAGCTGGGCCGCCTGGCGGGGGAGCAGGAGGCCGCGCTGCGCGACCTCGTCTCGGCCGGGCCGCCCCCGCCGGAGGGCTCCACGGACCTGCGCGCGCTCCTCACCCGCTACGGCTCCCCCGAGGTGACGGTCTCGACCCCCGCCACTCCGCTGGTCCTGCCCGCGGAGGTGGCCGGGTCCGTCGCGGCGGCGGTCGGCGCGGCCCTCGACAACGTGCGCGCGCACTGCGGGCCCGGGTCGCGCGCCTGGGTGCTGGCGGAGTCGGCGGAGGGGACGGTCACGGTCAGCGTCAGGGACGACGGCCCCGGCATCCCGGCCGGCCGCCTGGAGGAGGCCCGGACCGCCGGCCGCATGGGCGTCGCCCACTCCATCCGGGGCCGGGTGGCCGAGCTGGGCGGCGCGGTCTCCATCGTCAGCGTCCCCGGCCAGGGCACCGAGGTGGAGATCACCCTTCCCGCCTGACCGCGCGCCCTGCGCCGACGGGGGCGCCGACGGGGGCGCCGTTAGAGTTGCGGCATGGTGCGGGTCATGGTGGTGGACGACCATCCCATGTGGCGTGACGGCGTCGCGAGGGATCTCGCCGAGGCCGGCTACGAGGTCGTCGCCGCCGTGGGGGAGGGGCGGCAGGCCGTGCGGGCCGCGGCGGCGGTGCTGCCCGACGTCGTGGTGCTGGACTTACGGTTGCCCGACATGTCAGGGCCGGAGGTGGCCGCCCGGCTGGCCCAGGTGGAGCCGGCGCCGCGGGTGCTGGTGCTGTCGGCCAGCGCCGAGCAGGACGACGTGCTCGAGGCCGTCAAAGCGGGCGCGTCCGGATATCTGGTGAAGTCGGCGAGCCGGGAGGAGTTCCTCGAGGCGGTCCGGCGCACGGCCGACGGCGACGCCGTGTTCACGCCGGGCCTGGCCGGGCTCGTGCTGGGCGAATACCGCAGGCTGGCCGCGCAGCCGGCCCCCGCCCCCGCCGGCACGCCGCGGCTGACCGAGCGCGAGACCGAGGTGCTCAGGCTGGTCGCCAAGGGCCTGTCGTACAGGCAGATCGCCGAGCGGCTCGTGCTCTCCCACCGCACCGTGCAGAACCACGTCCAGAACACCCTGGGGAAGCTGCAGTTGCACAACCGGGTGGAGCTGGTGCGATATGCGATCGAGCAGGGGCTCGACGCGGACTAAACTCGATGAGTCGCGTCGTTGCCACCAACACGCGCTTTCCCCGTCACCCCGGAGGTTCCACCATGACGATGTCCGCCCTGGGCGAGCCGTGTGTTCTGCTCAAGCTGGGCGAGATCGTCCTCAAGGGCAAGAACCGCGAGCTGTTCGAACGCCGCCTGATCAGCAACATCCGCGACGCGCTCCAGTCGCTCGACCTCAAGGTCGACGTGCGCAAGCGGCACGGCGTGGTCGCGATCTTCCTGCCCCAGGGCGCGACCGCCGAGCAGGCCGAGGCCGTGGCCCAGCGGGTCGCCGACGTGCCCGGCCTGGTCTGGATCCACCGCGCCTGGCGGGTCGCCAAAGACCCGGACGCCGTGCTGAAGGCCGGCCTCGAGCTGGTCGGCGAGACCGAGGAGGCCAAGCGCGGCGCGCGTTTCGCGGTCCGCTCCCGCCGCCGCGACAAGCGCTTCCCGCTGCGCTCCAACGAGCTCGACCGCCTCGTGGGCGGCGCGATCAACGACGAGTACGGCCTGCCCGTCGATCTGAAGAACCCCGAGCTGACGGTCTGCATCGAGGTCGACAGGGACGAGGTGTTCGTCTTCACCGGCGGCATCCCCGGCCAGGGCGGCCTGCCGGTCGGCAGCAGCGGCCGGGCCCTGGTGCTCATGTCGGGCGGCATCGACTCGCCGGTGGCGGCCTACCGGATGATGCGGCGCGGCCTGCACGTCGACTTCCTGCACTTCTCCGGCATCCCGTTCACCACCTCCGAGTCGATCTACAAGGCATACGCGCTGGTCAGGAAGCTCGACAGGTTCCAGGGCAGGTCGCGGCTGTGGGTGGTGCCGTTCGGCAAGGCGCAGCAGTCGATCCGCAACTCCGGCCAGGACCGGCTGGCCGTGATCGCGCAGCGGCGGCTCATGCTCAAGACGGCCGAGGAGGTCGCCCACCGCATCCGCGCCTCCGCGCTGATCACCGGCGACGCGCTCGGCCAGGTCTCCTCCCAGACGCTGGCCAACATCACCGCCCAGGACAACGCGGTGGACCTGCCGATCCTGCGGCCGCTGGTGGGCTGGGACAAGACCGAGATCATGGCCGAGGCCAGGCGCATCGGCACGCTGGAGATCTCGGAGCTGCCCGACGAAGACTGCTGCTCCCTGCTGGCGCCCAAGCGTGCCGAGACCCGGGCCAAGATCGAGGACTTGAAGCAGATCGAGAAGCGGCTCGACGCCGAGGAGTTGTGCGTGCAACTGGCCGACTCGATCCAGGAGTACACGCTCTAGATCACGCGTCGACCTTGAACGGGTCGTGCTCGGCCAGCAGCTTGTCCAGCCGGGCCTGGTCGACGCGGTTGGTGACCTCGGCCGTCTCCTGCCGGTCGCGTACGACCTTGCACAGGGTGACGGTCGAGGTGACGACGTACAGCAGGCCGAGCCCGAGGAACGCCCTGATCCACCCTTCGGTGGGCAGGTAGATCAGGGCGATCACCACCGAGGCCAGCGAGACGGCGAACGACAGGACCGCCTGGACGTAGAACGCGGTCGTCTGCGTGGGCTGAATGGGCTTCGTCATGGGGGAATCGTGCCGCCGCGGCGAAGCCCCGCGCATGGGCTCCCGTACTCAAGTTACCCGTGAGTACGAGAGCCCGGAGGCGTCAGGCCGGGATCACGGCCGCCGGCCGCTTGCCGAGCAGCGCCGGGAAGTCGTTCATGACCTGGGCCAGCTCGCCCAGGTCGGTGTGCTGCAGGGCCTGCGGGCCGTCGCAGAGCGCCTGCTCGGGCTGCGGGTGCACGTCGATGATGACACCGTCGGCGCCCACCGCGACGGCCGCCCGGGTCAGCGGCAGCACCAGCTCGCGCCGCCCGCCCGAGTGCGACGGGTCGATGATCACCGGCAGGTGCGACAGGCGCTGCGCCACCGGGACCCCCGAGACGTCGAGCGTGTTGCGGGTCGCCGTCTCGAACGTCCTGATGCCCCGCTCGCACAGCACGATGTCGAGGTTGCCGCGCTGGGCGATGTACTCGGCCGCCATGAGCCACTCCTCGATCGTGGCGCTCATGCCGCGCTTGAGCATCACCGGCCGCCCGGCCGCCCCGACGGCCTGCAGTAGCGCGAAGTTCTGCATGTTGCGCGTGCCAACCTGCAGCATGTCGGCGTACGAGGCCACCAGCTCCACGTCGTCGGCGTTCACGACCTCCGTGACGATCGGCAGGCCCGTCTCCTCGCGCACGGCGGCCAGGATGCGCAGCCCCTCCTCGCCCAGCCCCTGGAAGGCGTACGGCGACGTGCGCGGCTTGTAGGCCCCGCCCCGCAGCAGCACGGCCCCGGCGGTCTGCGCCATCCTGGCCGCCTCCAGGGTCTGCTGGTGGGTCTCCACCGCGCACGGCCCCGCGATCAGCGTCACGGTGTCGGGGCCGATCGGCACGCCGCCCACGTGGACCATGGAACGTTCCGGATGATTCTCCCTGCTGACCAGCTTGTACGGCGTGGAGACGCGCATGACGTCGCGCACCCCGCGCATCCCGCGCAGGCTCGCCGCGTCGAGCTGGGCCACGTCGCCCACCAGGCCGACGATCGTGCGCCGCACACCCTTGCTGACGAACGCCTCGACCCCGGCCGCCTGGGCGACCTCCACGATCGACGCCAGATCCTCCGCGGTGGCCTCGGGCCCCATCACGATGACCATGTCCTGCTCCTCGGTCGGTTGAGAAAAACGGTGCGGAAAACGCGAAAGGCCCCGGGTCCAGTGGACCCGGGGCCTTTCGTTCGCCTGTCTGCTAGCGCAGCGTCAGATGGCGAACGGACTCGGGTCCGTCGCCATACCAAAAAAGGAACGCGTTGCGCATAGACGCCAATCGTAGCGCACGACACCCGCCCGCGAACCATCGGCGAGCCGATGGCAGGATGGCCCAAGACGCGAGACCGGTGAGGGGAGTGATCGTGGAGGAGTCGCGCCTGCCTCCAGGCCAGTACGTCCCGCGCGGCCGTCCCGTGATCCATTACGGAAGGGTGCCCGCGTTCAAGCCGGAGCGCTGGGACTTCCGCGTCTTCGGGGCCACCGCCTCCGGCGAGGAGCACTGCTTCACCTGGGGCGAGTTCGAGCAACTGCCGCGCAGCACGCGCGTCTCCGACTTCCACTGCGTGACCAAGTTCTCCCTCATGGCCAACGAGTGGCGCGGCGTCAGCCCGGCCACGATCATGGAGGCGGCCCCGCCCGACGCCGGCGTGCGCCATGTGATGATCTGGGCCGAATACGGCTACAGCGCCAACCTGCGCATGGCGGACTTCGCGGCGCCGGACACGCTGTTCGCCATGGAGCTCGACGAGAAGCCGCTCAACCCCGACCGCGGCTTCCCGCTGCGGATCGTGGTGCCCCACCTGTACGCGTGGAAGAGCGTCAAATGGGTGCGCGGCATCGAATACCTCCTGGAGGATCGCCGGGGCTTCTGGGAGGAGCGCGGCTACCACAACGTGGCCGATCCCTGGCGCGAACAGCGATACTCCTACCAGGAAGAACCCGGCGAGGGACCCCCCTAGACTTCACTCCGGGTTTTCCCCCGGACACGCTCTGTTTTTGGCTACGGTGGCCCGCATGCTGACCACCGTGTGCGTGGCGCTCTCCTCCCTGACCTTTCTCCTGGGCTACGGCCTGGCCCGATTCCCGTGGCGCCGCACCGCGCTGCCGGAAGGGCGCAGGAAGGACGAGGCGACCTTCACCACACTGCACATCGCCGCGCTGGCCGCCCCGGCCCTGCGCACGGGGCTCAACCGCGACTCCGCCCGCAAGGCGGTGCGGCATCTGCACACCCTGCTCGGCACCCACGCGGTGGCGATCACCTCCACGGACGCCGCGCTGGCCTGGGACGGGCCGTGCACCGACGACGTGCTCACCTACGCCCGCGCCACGCTGGCCGCCGGGCACGCGCAGGTGTTCCCCGGGGAGCCGCACGGGGCGGTGGTGGTGCCGCTGACCGTGGACGGCACGGTGGTGGGCGCGCTGGCCGCCTTCGACGACGAGGTCAGCGCCGCGCTCGTGCGTACCGTCACCGAGGTCGGACGCTGGGTCTCGGGACAGCTCGAACTGGCCGACCTCGACGCCTCCCGGCGGCGCGCGCTGGAGGCGGAGATGCGCGCCCTGCGCGCCCAGATCTCGCCGCACTTCGTCTACAACGCGCTCACCACGATCGCCTCGTTCGTGCGCACCAACCCCAGGCGCGCCCGCGAGCTGCTGCTCGACTTCGCCGACTTCTCCCGCTACGCCCTGCGCCGGGCGCACGACTTCACCACCCTGGCCGACGAGCTGACCTGCGTGGACCGCTACCTGCTGCTGGAACGTGCCAGGTTCGGCGACAAACTGCGCTTCAGCATGCAGGTGGCCCCGGAGGTGCTGCCGGTGCCGGTGCCGTTCCTGTGCCTGCAGCCCCTGGTCGAGAACGCCATCAAGCACGGCATGCGCGGCCGGGGCGGCACCGGCGAGGTGCGCGTCGTCGTCAGCGACGCGGGCCCGGAGGCGCACATCACGGTCGAGGACGACGGCGCCGGCATGGACCCGGAGTGCGCCCGCCGCATGCTCGACGAGGACCCCGCCCGCGAGGGCAGCGGCATCGGCCTGGCGAACGTGGACCTGCGGATGCGGCAGATCTACGGCGACGGCTACGGGCTCGTCGTGGAGACGGCGCTGGGCGCGGGCACGAAGGTGCGGCTGCGCGTGCCCAAGACACAACTTGGCTCAATGTAGTCAATTAATTACGCTATGCTGGCGTGTCCCTTGTGACCTTTGATTTCATACGGCAGCGTGGTGGACATGCTGAGAGTTCTGGCCGTCGACGATGAAGTGCCCGCTCTTGAGGAGCTGGCCTACCTGTTGCGCCAGGACGACCGAATCGAACACGTCACGACCGCGGCCGACGGCGTCACGGCGCTGCAGGACATGGTCCAGATGATCGGCGGGGGCGAGCGGCTCGACGGGGTCTTCCTCGACATCCGCATGCCCGGGCTCGACGGGCTCGACCTGGCCCGGCTGGTCGGCGGCTTCCCCAGCCCGCCCAGGCTGGTGTTCGTCACGGCTCACGAGGAGTGCGCGGTGCAGGCGTTCGAGCTGGAGGCCGTCGACTACCTGCTCAAGCCCGTCAGGGCGGAGCGCCTGTCGGAGGCGGTGCGCCGGCTGGAGGCCGCCACCGCGCCCACCTCCGAGCCGGGCCAGGACGACGTCATCCCCGTGGAGCTGGGCGGGCGCACCAGGTTCGTGCCGCAGCAGGCCGTCTGGTTCGCCGAGGCCAAGGGCGACTACGTGCGCCTGCACACCGTCGACGGCAGCTACCTCGTGCGCATGTCGCTGGCGGCCCTGGAGCGGCGCTGGTCGGAGGCCGGGTTCATCCGCGTGCACCGCAGCACGCTGGTCTCGGCCCGGCACGTCAGCGAGCTCAGGTTCGAGGGCGGGCGGGTGACGCTCACGGTCGGCACCGAGACGCTGCAGGTCAGCAGACGGCACAGCCGGCAGGTGCGCGAGCAGCTCGTACGCCAGCACAGAGGCGTCATCTCGTGACCGGCGAACGCCGCGTGGTCGTCTCCCGGAGCCCCGCCGCTCTCGGGCGCCCGCGGAGCCGGTTCGACTGCGGCGACGCCGCGCCCGACGTGTCGGCCATCGTCGCCCGGCAGTTACGGCAGGCGCTGCTGACCGTGGGCGCGGTCGCCGGGCTGCTGGTGGGCGTCCCGGTGCTCGCCCTGTGGGTGCCCGCCCCCTGGGCCTGGGTGGCGCTGTCGCTGGCCGTGCAGGGGGCGTGGGTGGGGCTGGCCGTGCGGCAACTCAGACGTGCGGAGCGGCTGGAGAGATGACCGTCGCGGTGCTCACCGGGATCGCCTTCGTGCTGGTTCTGGGCGTCATGGTGGGCGCCGCGCGACCGCGCCGCGCCAGCGGCGTCTCCGACTTCTACGTGGCGGCCAGGGCCGTGCCCCCCTGGTGGAACGGCGCCGCCATCACCTCCGAGTTCACCTCGGCCGCGGCCTGCCTGGGCACGGCCGGGTTCATCGCCACCCGCGGCTCACCGATGTTGTGGTACCCGATGGGGGCGGCCGCCGGGTTCGTCGTCGTGCTGGCCCTGGTGGCCGCGCCGTTGCGGCGCTCGGGGACGTACACGTTGCCCGACTTCGCCGAGTGGCGGCTGCGCTCGGCGCCGCTGCGCCGCTTCACCACCTGCTTCGTGCTCGCCATCGGGCTGACGTTCCTCATCGCCCAGTTCCACGCGGCCGGGGTCGTGGTGCGGCTGCTGACCGGGCTGCCACCGTGGCTGGGCTGGGCGGCCGTCGCGGCGGCGGCGCTGGCGGCGGCGGTCGCCGGCGGGCAGGGGAGCGTGACGAGCGTGCAGGCCTCGCAGTTCCTGCTGAAGGTGGTCGTGTTCTTCGGCGTCGGGGCCGTGTGCTGGTGGATGGCGGGCACGGGGTCCCTCGACCGGTTCGAGGGCGGCTACCGGTCCGGGATCGGCGGGCTGGCCGGGGCCGGCGACCCGTCGCTGCCCGGGGTGCTGACCGTGCTGCTGGCGTGCGCGCTGGGCACGATGGGGCTGCCGCACGTGATCGTGCGCGTCTACACCAACAGGGACGGCGGCGGGGCCCGCAGGTCCATCGTGGCCACACAGGTCATGCTGGCCGTGTTCTGCGTCGTGCCGCCGCTGTACGGCGTTCTGGGGCACGCGCACGTGCACGGTGGCGCGGCGGACGAGGTCGTGCTGCTGCTGCCCGCCAGGATGCTTCCGGGGGCCCTGGGAGAGGTGCTGACGGGTCTGCTGGCGGCGGGGGCGTTCGCGGCCTTCCTGGCCACCTCAGGGGGCGTCCTGGTGGCCGTCGGGGGCGCGGTGTCGGCGTGCCTGAAGCGGGCGGGGGTGCGCTCCTTCCGCGTCGCCATGGCCGCGGTCCTGCTGGTCGCGCTCGCGCTGACCGCGGCCACCGGTCCCCGGGCGTCGGTGGCGCTCATGCTGCTCGGCTTCAGCCTCTCGGCCGCCACCTTCTGCCCGATGCTCGTGCTCGGGATCTGGTGGCGGCGGCTGACGGACGCGGGGGTGGCGGCCGGGTTCGCGCTCGGTGGGGGCGTGACGGCCACGCTTGTGGTGAGCGAACAGGCAGGCGTGAACATGGGCGTGCTGACTTCCTACCCCGCACCGGTCGCCGTGCCGGTCGCGTTTGCCGCGATGGTGGTGATTTCCCTGGTCACACCGGGTCGGATACCGCGCGGAGTAGGCCCGATGATGGCCAGGATGCACTTGCCGGAGCATCTCGCGAGCCCGGGAACCTACCGTTCGTCGTTCCCCGATGACCGCTCATCGTGAGAGCACTCTCCGTATAACGATGGCTACAGACCGTTCGACGAGCTGTCCGTAAACAGGGTTTCTCCCACAAGATCGCGACCGTAGTGTTTCGCCCATCGGAAAGCCACCCGGCGCATCGGGGGGACGAGCCGGGGGGCTCACAAGATCTGATGCGCCGGACTCACCGGCGACCACGCAGGCCGCCGCGGCTGTCGGGCCCTTTACCGGGGGGTAGGGCCCGCCATGCCGGACCGTGAAGGGGCGCCCGCCGAGGCCGCTGGCCCCGGCACCGCGATCCGGCCTTCGGGGGCGGTCGGATCGCGAGGGCGGGCGCCCCTATCACGCTTCCTCGTCGGAACGGGCTTATATTCGGCTTCGCCCGGTTGTCAGCCGTCGCGCAGCGTCTTCAGCAGCGCGATGTCCTCGGCGTGCTGGGGCGCCTTGCCCGGCGTCTCGATGCAGATCGGCACCCCCGCCACCGCCGGGTGCCGCATCATGGCGGCGAACGGCTGGGCGCCGATGTGCCCGGCCCCGATGTTCTCGTGGCGGTCCTTCTTCGCGCCGCACACGTCTTTGGAGTCGTTGGCGTGGATCAGCTTGAGCCGCCCCGGCGCGATCTTGTGCAGGTCGTCGAACGTCTCCTGCACCCCGCCCTCGGCGGCGAGGTCGTGGCCGGCGGCGAAGGCGTGGCACGTGTCGAGACAGACGCAGGCCCGCGGATGCCAGTCGAGCGCCGCCAGATAGGGCTCCAGGTCCTGGACGGTGGCGCACAGCATCGCGCCCTGCCCCGCCATCGGCTCGAGCAGCAGGTCGGGCCCGTTCTCGGGGATCTCGTCGAGCAGGGGCAGCAGATTCTCCCGGAGCTGGCGCAGCGCGTCGTCGCGCGGCTGCGTCACCGCCGAGCCGGTGTGCACCACGATCCCCCTGGCGCCGGTCTGCACCCCGCGCCGCAGCGTGTGCCGCACGATCGCGATGGAGTTGGCCAGCGTCTCGGGGCTGGGCGAGCCGAAGTTGACGAGATAGGGCACGTGGATGAACGCGTCGACGCCGGACTCGGCCAGCTTGGCGTCCTCGTCGGGCTTGCCTTCGGTGAGCGCCCAGCCACGCGGGTTGGTGACGAACACCTGGATCATCTCGGCGCCGATCTCGGCCATGTAGGTGAGGCCGCCCGTCGCCAGGCCGCCCGTCACGGACACGTGTCCGCCGATCAGGGATGTTGGGGTCATGATGGCTCTCAGTGTAGGCGCAGCGACGGACATCTCCGCTGGCGGGGGCGCGCCGGGAAGCGCGGGCAAAGCTTGCCGCAAATGGCCTTTCACGTGGGCGGATGCGGGGAACGCCCTGTTCCGTTCTCAGACACGAGACCTCGGACACGGGGTCTCGGACACGGGTCGGACGGGAGACAGCCCATGCGCGCCATCGCCATCTCCGCCTTCGGGGCGGATCCGGAGCTCATCGAGGTGCCCGAGCCGGAGCCGCGCCCCGGCGAGCTCCTGGTACGCCTCCGCGCCGCGAGCTACAACCCGGTCGACACGAAGATCGCGAGCGGCGCCATGAAGGACCGGATGTCGCCCCGCTTCCCCCTGATCATGGGCCAGGACGGGGCCGGGGTCGTGGCGGCGGTGGGGGCGGAGGTGACCGGCTTCCGCCCCGGCGACGAGGTGTACGGCCGCTTCACCGACCCGGCCCGCGGCCTGGGCGCCTACGCCGAGTACGGCGTGGTGGCCGAGGACGGGCCGGTGGCGCGGATGCCCAAGGGCATGCTCCCCGAGCAGGCGGCCGCCGTGCCCACCGCCACCGGGACCGCCAGGGACCTGGTCGGGGCCGCCCGCCTCGACGCGGGCCAGACGGTCCTCATCGTCGGGGCGACCGGCGGCGTGGGCCAGCAGGCGATCCAGCTCGCCGCCCTGCGGGGCGCCCACGTCATCGCCACCGCCGCCCCCGGCGCCGAGGACCTCGTCCGCGACCTGGGCGCCGAGGAGAGCGTCGACCACACCCGCGGCCCGGTCCACGAGCAGGTCCGCGGGATCCGTCCCGGCGGGATCGACGCGGTGTTCGACCTGGTCACCCCGGCCGGTTCGACCGGGCCCATGGAGGAGCTGCTGCGTCCGGGCGGCGTCATCTGCAGCGTCGTCCACGCCCTCGACCCCGAGGCCCTGGCCGCCCGCGAGCGGCGCGGCGTGAACGTCGTCAACCACGTCACCGGCGAGGTGCTGGCCGACCTGGCCGATCTCATCGACGCGGGCCGGCTGCGGGTGCGGCTGGTGGCGCGGGTGCCGATCGAGCGGGCGCCGGGCGCGCTGGCCGAATGGGCCACGTGGCACGCCAGGGGCAAGGCCGTCATCGCGATTGGAGCATGACACGAAAAGTCCTGCCCATCCGGGCCGCCGGTTCGGAGTTCTCGCGGATGGACCGGGCACGTGACGCATGTGTGTACTTCTGACATGCCCGATTCGCTCAACGCCTTCAACGCCCGGTCCCCGGCCGAGGCCGAGGAGGAACTGCTGGCCTGCTGCGCCTCCCGCGCCTTCGCGGGGAAGGTGGCGGCCCTGCGGCCGTACCGCGACCTCGACGGGCTCGTCGCCGCCGCCGGCGCGGCCGTGCGGGAGCTGAGCTGGGCGGAGGTCCTGGAGGCGCTGCGGGCGCATCCGCGCATCGGGGAGCGGGCCGGTGGGGACGACAGGCAGGCGTCGTGGTCCCGGCAGGAGCAGTCCGGGCTGGACGATGGGGTCGACGACGAGGTACGCGCGGCGCTGCTCGAGGGCAACCGGGCCTACGAGGAGCGGTTCGGCCACGTCTACCTGGTCTGCGCCACCGGGCTGAGCGGCGCGGAGCTGCTCGGCAGGCTCAGGGAGCGGCTGGGCAACGACGAGGAGCGCGAGCGCGAGGTCGTGCGCGGCGAACTGGCGGCGATCACCCGGCTGCGGCTGGGCAAGCTCGTGAAGGAGGGGAGATGAGCTTCTCCACGCACGTGCTGGACGCGGTGACCGGGCGGCCCGCCGCCGGCCTGCGCGTACGGCTGGAGCACGACGGCCGGGTCGTGGCCGAGGGACGGACCGACGACGACGGCCGCATCAAGGGCTGGGAGCCGGGCGCCGGGATCCACCGCGTCGTCTTCGACACCGGCGCGTACCTGAAGGAGACGTTCTACCCCGAGGTCGTCGTCACGTTCACGGTGACCGACCCCGCGCAGCACCACCACGTTCCGCTGCTGCTCAGCCCGTACGCCTACTCCACCTACCGAGGGAGCTAGATGTCGGTAAAGCTCGGCCCCAACCGCTACGGCAAGGCGGAGACCAGGCTCGTCCGCGTGGTCAGGGAAGGCCCCGTGCACCACATCAAGGACATCAGCGTCAGCACGTCGCTGTCGGGGGACATGGAGGCCGTCCACCTGACCGGCGACAACGCCGCGGTCCTGCCCACCGACACGCAGAAGAACACCGCGTACGCCTTCGCCGCCCGGCACGGCGTCGGCCAGATCGAGACGTTCGCCCTCCTGCTGGCCAGGCACTTCGTCGAGTCCCAGCCGTCCATCCACCACGCCCGCGTGGAGATCGACGAGTACGGCTGGCACCGCGCGGGCCCGCACTCGTTCGTGCGCGAGGGCGGTGAGGTGCGCACGTGCGTGGTCCACCACGACCGCGACGGCCGCGGCACGGTCGTGTCGGGGCTGAAGGACCTGGTGGTGCTGAACTCCACGGGCTCGGAGTTCCACGGCTACATCGTGGACGAGTACACCACCCTCCAGCCCACCGACGACCGCATCCTCGCCACCGCCGTGTCCGCCCAGTGGCGGCACACCGGCGACGGCCCCCCGCCCGAAACCTCCTACCAGCGGGTCCGGCAGTCCCTGATCGACGCCTTCGCCGACACGCACAGCCTCTCCCTCCAGCAGACCCTGTACGCCATGGGCGAGCGCGCCCTCAAGGCCGCCCCCGAGATCTGCGAGATCAGGCTCGCCATGCCGAACAAGCACCACTTCCCGGTCGACCTGTCCCCGTTCGGCCTGGACAACGCCAACGAGGTCTTCTACGCCGCCGACCGCCCCTATGGACTCATCGAGGGCGGCGTGCTGCGCGAGGACGCGCCCGATGCCGGATTCGCCTGGGAGTAGGGGAAAATGGACTTCTTGCGCCCCACGACGTGGGAGGAGGCGCTGGCCGCCAAGGCGGACCAGCCCGAGGCGGTGCCCATCCAGGGCGGCACCGACGTGATGGTGGAGCTCAACTTCGACGTGCGCAGGCCCGTGGCGCTGCTCGATCTCAACCGGGTGGCCGAGCTGCGGGAGTGGGGCATGGCGGGGGCGTACTGCCGGGTGGGGGCGGCGGTGCCGTACGCGGCGGTGATCGAGGAGCTGGCCGGGCCGCTGCCGGGGCTCGCGCAGGCGTCGCGCACGGTCGGCTCGCCGCAGATCCGCAACCGCGGGTCCGTCGGCGGGAACCTCGGCGCGGCCTCGCCCGCGGGGGACAGCCATCCGCCGCTGCTGGCCGCCGGGGCGGTGGTCGAGGTGGAGTCGCGCGACCGGGGCGTCCGGATGATCCCCGCCGACGAGTTCTACCTCGGGGTCAAGCGCAGCGCGCTGGAGCCCGACGAGCTGATCAGGGCCGTGCACGTGCCGCCCGCCACGGGCGCCCAATACTTCTCCAAGGTCGGCACCCGCAACGCCATGGTGATCGCCGTGTGCTCGTTCGCGCTCGCGCTGCACCCGGGCGAGCGGCGGGTCGGCACCGGCATCGGCTCGGCCGCGCCCACCCCGCGCCGGGCGCTGGAGGCCGAGGACCTGCTGGCCCGCGAGCTCGACTGGGCCGCCCCGCTCGACCCCGCGCTGCTCAGCCGCTTCGGCGAGCTGTGCGCGCGGGCCGCCGCGCCGATCGACGACGTGCGCGGCACCGCCGCCTACCGCGTGCACGCCATCGGCGTGATGGCCCGCCGCACGCTCACCTGGGCCTGGAACGACCATCTGGGAAAGAGGGCCGCCTGATGCGTGTCACCTTCACCGTCAACGGCCGCGAGCAGAGCGCCGACGACGTCTGGGAGGGCGAGAGCCTGCTGTACGTCCTGCGCGAGCGCCTCGGCCTGCCCGGCTCCAAGAACGCCTGCGAGCAGGGCGAATGCGGCTCGTGCACGGTCTACCTCGACGGCGTGCCGGTCTGCGCCTGCCTGGTCGCCGCCGGGCAGGCCGAGGGCCGGGTGGTGCGGACCGTCGAGGGGCTGGCCGACGGCGACCGGCTCGACCCCGTACAGGAGGCGTTCGTGCAGTGCGGGGCCGTGCAGTGCGGATTCTGCACCCCCGGGCTGGTGGTGCAGGCGCACGACCTGCTCGAACGCGTGCCACGGCCCTCGGACGCCGAGATCAGGGAGGCCCTGGCGGGCAACCTGTGCCGGTGCACCGGCTACGAGAAGATCCTCGACGCGGTACGGCTGGCCGCCTCACGGAAAGAGGGCGCCTCATGACCGTCCTGACCGAGACCGCGCTGACCGAGACCGTCCTGATCGAGAACGTCCACATCGCTCCCGTTGCCGGCCCCGAGATCGAGTCCGGATATATCAGGATCGAGGGGGATCGCATCGCCGCGCTGGGCGCCGGCCCCGCGCCCGGCGACGTGGCAGGTGACATCGCAGGTGACATGGCAGGTGACATGGTAGGTGACGCGGCAGGTTACGCGGCGGGCACCCGCATCGACGGCACCGGCTGCCTGGCCACACCTGGGCTGGTCAACACCCACCACCACCTCTACCAGTGGGCCACCCAGGGGTTCGCGCAGGAGGCGACGCTGTTCGAGTGGCTGGTGGCGCTCTATCCGGTGTGGGCCGCCATGGACGCCGAGGTCGTCAGCGGCGCCGCCACGGCCGGGCTGGGCTGGCTGGCGCTGTCGGGCTGCACCACCTCCAGCGACCACCACTACCTCTTCCCCAAGGGCAGGGGCGACCTGTTCGCGGCCGAGGTCGAGGCCGCCCGCCGGATCGGCATCCGGTTCCACCCGGCGCGCGGCTCCATGGACAGGGGCGAGTCGAAGGGCGGGCTGCCGCCGGACGTCGTGGTCGAGGAGCTCGACGACATCCTCGCCGCCACCGCGGAGGCCGTGGACGCCTACCACGACCCGTCGTTCTCCTCGATGTTGCGGGTCGCGGTCGCGCCCTGCTCGCCGTTCTCCTGCAGCGGCGAGCTGATGACCGAGTCCGCCGCCCTGGCCAGGGCCAAGGGCGTACGCCTGCACACGCACGTCGCCGAGACCCTCGACGAGGACGAGCACTGCCTCGAGCAGTTCGGCATGCGCCCCGTCGACTACATGGAGAAGCTGGGCTGGCTCGGGCCCGACGTGTGGTTCGCGCACGCCGTGCACCTCGACGACGCCGACATCGGCAAGCTGGCCGCCACCGGCACCGGCTCCGCGCACTGCCCCTCGTCGAACGGACGGCTCGGGGCGGGCATCGCCCGCGTGTCCGAGATGCTGCGCCGGGGCGCGAACGTGGGGCTCGGCGTCGACGGCAGCGCCTCCTCCGAGCTGACGCCGCTGGCCGGCGAGATGCGGCAGGCGCTGCTCTTCCAGCGCGCCCGGTACGGCCCCCAGGCCCTCACCGCCAGGCAGGCCCTCGAACTGGCCACGCTGGGCGGAGCCCGCAACCTCGGCAGGCAGAGCGAACTGGGCACCCTCGAACCCGGCAAACTGGCCGACATCGCCCTGTGGCGCGTCGACGGCCCGTTCACGGCCGCCGTCGCCGACCCGGTGTGCGCCCTGGTCTTCGGGCCCCAGCCGCCGCTGGCGCGGGTGCTGGTCGGCGGGCGGACGGTGGTGGCGGACGGCGAACTGCGCAGCGTCGCCCAGGACGAGGCGGGCCGCGCGGGCGCCGAGGCCCACCGGCGGCTGATGGGACTCGTACGCTCTCGTGCCGACTAGGGTGTGGATGTCCTGAATTGAGCGTTGAAAGGCGGGACTGTGTCGGCGGAACTCCCGGACGGGCAACTGGCGAAGCTCAAGAGCGTCTTCGCCTCGATCGACACCGACGGCGACGGCTACATCAGCGAGGCCGAGCTGAAGGGCCACTTCCCCGACCTGCCGGAGGAGGCCCTCGGGGCGATGAGCCAGGAGGCCGACTCCGACCAGGACGGCCGCTACTCCCTGGAGGAGTTCATCCGCACGGTGTCATAGCCGGCCGCGCCTTCTCACGGTTTGGACAGCTCCCGCTCCAGCGGGGTGCGGAAGCGGGGCGTCACCCTGATCCCGCCGAGCCAGGCGGCCAGCCCGGCCGCCTCGGCCTCGATGGCGGCGCTCGCCTCCGCGCCGACGTCCGACAGCGGCCGCCACACGATCTCGCCGCCGGGCCGCTGCGCCCAGCCGCCCACGACCCGGCCCTCCCACCAGACGGTCGGGCCCACGTTGCCGCTGCGGTCGAACAGCTCGGCCCGGTGCTCCTGGGGCAGGTACCAGTCGCGGGCCTGCCAGCCCATCGGCGTCGGGTCGAGCGCGGGCAGCAGCGCCGCCCACGGCCCGGGATCCTGTTCGGCGTCGCCGGGCAGGTCGTCCGGGAGGACGTAGCCGGTGCCCTCGTCCAGCTCCACCGCCACCGCGCCCGTGGCGGCCAGGGCCGCGCGCACGTCTTTGAGCGTCCAGCCGGTCCACCACTTGAGGTCGGCCTCGGTGCCGGGGCCGAAGGCCGCCAGCCATCGGCGTACGAGCTCGGCCTGGGCCTCGTGCACGGCCAGCTCGGCGATCGCCGGGGCCAGGCCCCAGAGGTGCGTGCCGCTGACCCAGGTGCCGGAGACGCGCGCCCGGCGGACGAGCAAGCCGTCCAGCGCCATCAGGAACAGCAGGCGCGAGCCCACGCTCACCACGCCCTCGTACGGCTTGCCCACCGCCACCCTGACCTGCTCGCGCAGCCGCGGCTCCCGCGCGCCCAGCTCGGCCGCCGACGCCTCGCCGGTCTCGGCCAGCGCTTTGAGCACGGACGCCTCGACGTCCTTCAGCCGCGCCTCATCCCAGCCGCCCGCCCCGAAGAGCTTCAGCGTCGCCGCCCGCTCCTTGCGGGCGATCGCCAGCCCCGAGGAGTGGTGCACGACGGGCACCAGCTCCGCCGGGACGACGAAGATCGTGCGCCGCATGCCGGTCATCCGCACCAGCGTGCGGTCGGTGTAGAGGGCCCGCTCGACCGGCTCGGCGCCGGGGGCGGCCAGGCGGGCGCCCGCCGACAGGAACACCGTCGCCGGGTCGGTGCCGTGCAGCGCGACCACGGCGGCCGCCGCCTCCTCGGGCGTGGCCGCCTTGCGCGCCAGCCGGTGCCGGAGGGCGAGGCGGGCCCGCCGCTGCGGCGTCGTGATGCGCACGAACGACCCCTTTCCGCTGTGAGCCTGGCCGGGTACGCCGGACGTGATCGCCGGGGGCGTGTACCTGGGTGGTTCTCCGCAACACCCCAATGTCAGGATGATGAGTCACGCCTTCCTGCCCGCTCGCACCGGGCAGGAAGGCGTGTCAGGACATTGTTCATCATCAGGTGGGAGTTCGTAGTGGTTCAGCACGTTCTGGTCGCCCCGGACAAGTTCAAGGGGTCGCTGACGGCGGCCGAAGTGGCCTCCCGGGTGTCGGCCGGGCTCGGCGTGCCCACGATCGAGCTGCCGGTGGCCGACGGCGGTGACGGCACCGTGGACGCCGCCGTCGCGGGCGGCTTCGGCCGGATCACGATCGAGGTCACCGGGCCCACGGGCGAGCGCATCCCCGCCTCCTACGCCTGGCATCCCACCGACACCGCCGTGGTCGAGCTCGCGGAGGCGTCCGGGCTGCGCCGCCTGCCCGGCGGGCACGAGCCGCTGACCGCCACCAGCTACGGCACGGGCGAGCTGATCGCCGACGCCGTACGGCGCGGCGCCAAGCGGGTGGTCCTGGGCCTGGGCGGCAGCGCGTGCACCGACGGCGGAGCCGGCATGGCGCAGGCGCTGGGCGCCCGCCTGCTCGACGCCGAGAGCCGCGACCTGCCGCGTGGCGGGGCGGCGCTGAAAGACCTGGCCCGCATCGACATGTCCGGCTTCCTCGACGTCTCCGGCGTGGAGTTCGTGGTGGCGAGCGACGTGGACAACCCCCTCCTCGGCCCCCACGGCGCCGCCGCCGTCTACGGGCCGCAGAAGGGCGCGACCCCCGGCGACGTCAGGACGCTCGAGGCGGCCCTGTCCCGGCTGGCCGCCGTGGCCGTGTTCACCCACGGGCTCGCGGGCGCGGTCGAGCACGACGACATCCCGCGCGCGATGGGCGTGGCCGGGGCTCCAGGAGCGGGCGCGGCCGGCGGGGTCGGGTTCGCGGCGCTGGCGTTCCTGCACGCCGAGCTGCGGCCGGGCATCGACTACCTGCTCGACCTGCTCGGGTTCGGCGAGCTGGTGCGGGGCGCGCGGCTGGTGGTCACGGGGGAGGGGTCACTGGACGAGCAGTCGCTGCGCGGCAAGGCGCCCGTCGGCGTGGCGCAGGCCGCGGCCAGGGCGGGCGTCCCCGTGGTGGCCGTCTGCGGGCGCCGCACGCTCACCGACGCCGAGCTGCGGGCCGCGGGCATCGAGGCCGCCTACGCCCTGACGGACCTGGAGCCCGACCCCGCCCGCTGCATGGAGCAGGCCGGGCCCCTGCTCGAACGCCTCGCCGCCCGCCTCGCCGCCGACCGCCTCCAAGAGGGGAATGCATGACCATTCCGTACGACCTCGTCGTCAGATCCCGCAGGACCGTCACGCCGGAGGGGGAGCGGGCCGTCGCGGTGGCCGTCCGGGGCGAGCGGATCGCCGCCCTGGCCGGCTACACCGCCCCGCTCACCGCCACCGAGGACATCGACCTGCGCGACCTGGCCCTGCTGCCCGGCCTGGTCGACACGCACGTGCACGTCAACGAGCCGGGACGGACCCACTGGGAGGGCTTCGACTCGGCCACCAGGGCGGCCGCCGCCGGCGGCGTCACCACGATCGTGGACATGCCGCTCAACTCCCTGCCGCCCACCGTGAACGTGGCGGCCCTCGACGCCAAGCAGCGGGCCGCGCTCGGGCAGTGCCACGTGGACGTCGGGTTCTGGGGCGGCGCCGTGCCGGGGAACGTCAAGGACCTGGCGCCCCTGCACGAGCGCGGGGTCTACGGGTTCAAGTGCTTCCTGTCGCCGTCGGGCGTGGAGGAGTTCCCGCCGCTGGGCGTCTCCGAGCTGCGGGAGGCGCTGGAGGAGATCGCCGGGTTCGGCGGGGTGATGGTGGTGCACGCCGAGGATCCGGTGCTGCTGGGGGAGCCCGGGGGGCCGACGTACCGGGAGTTCCTGGAGTCGCGGCCGGGGGCGTCGGAGCGCAGCGCGGTCGAGCAGGTCGTACGGCTGGCGCGGGAGACCGGCGCCCGGGTGCACATCCTGCACGTCTCCAGCGCCGACTGCCTCGACGTGCTCGAAGCGGCCAGGGCCGAGGGCGTGGCGGTCACGGCGGAGACCTGCCCGCACTACCTGACGCTGACGGCCGAGCAGGTGCCCGAGGGGGCGACCGCGTACAAGTGCTGCCCGCCCATCCGCTCCGAGGCCAACCGCGACCTGCTGTGGGAGGGGCTGGCCAGGGGCGTGCTGAGCTGCGTCGTGTCGGACCACTCGCCGTCCACGGCCGACCTCAAGGTGCCCGACTTCGCCGCCGCGTGGGGCGGGATCGCCTCGCTGCAGCTCGGCCTGCCGGCGATCTGGACGGAGGCGGCGCGGAGGGGGCACGGGCTGGGCGACGTGGTGCGCTGGATGTCCGCCAATCCGGCGGCACTAGCCAAAATTTCGGGAAAAGGCGGGATGAAAGTCGGCAATGACGCCGACCTGGTGGCCTTCGACCCCGACGCCGACCACCTCGTCGACGCCGCCCTCCTCCACCACAAGAACCCGGTCACCCCCTACCACGGCCGCACGCTCAAGGGCGCCGTCCTGACCACGTGGCTGCGCGGCCGGCCCGTGGACGGCGCGCCGCACGGACGATTCCTCTTGGGAGCGCAGTAGATGTCCCACTTCATCACCCTGCCCGACCTCGCTCTGCGCACCCTCGGGGGCTCGGTCGTGGCGGCCAGCGACGAATCGTTCGCCGAGAAGGAGAGCCTGATCAGGCCGGGGCGGCCCGGCTTCCAGGCGGAGACGTTCGGCAACAAGGGGCAGATCTACGAGGGGTGGGAGACCCGCCGCCGCCGCGAACCCGGCCACGACTGGGCCCTCGTACGCCTCGGGCTCCCCGGCGTGATCCGCGGCGTGGTGATCGACACGGCCTGGTTCAAGGGCAACTACCCGCCGTACGCCTCCGTGGAGGCCACCGCACTCGACGGCCACCCGTCGCCCGCCGAGGTCCTCGCCGCGCCGTGGACGGAGATCGTGCCGCGGTCGGAGCTGAAGGGCGACGCCGAGCACCACTTCGAGGTCGCCGACGAGACCCGCTACACCCACGTGCGGCTCTCCATCCACCCCGACGGCGGCGTGGCAAGGCTGCGCGTGCACGGCGAGGTCCGCCCCGACCTGTCCTTCTACGAAGGTCTCGGCCTCGACCTGGCCGCGCTCGCGAACGGCGCCCTGGTCACGTCGTGCTCCGACGACTTCTACTCGGCGCCCAACAACGTCATCGCGCCCGGCCTGGCGCGGCACCAGGCGGAGGGCTGGGAGACGGCCCGGCGGCGCGACGGCGGCAACGACTGGCTGGTCATCCGCCTGGCCGGCCGCGGCCACATCAGGCTGGCCGAGATCGACACCACGAACCTGCTGTTCAACGCGCCCGGCTGGGTGTCACTGACGGGCCTGGACGGCGACCGCGAGGTGCCGCTCCTCGCCAGGACCCGCCTGCAGCCCGACACCCCGCACCGCTTCCGCCTCGACCACCGGCACCCGGTCACCCACGTCCGCGTGGACATCTACCCGGACGGCGGCCTCGCCCGTGTCCGCCTGCGCGGCCACCTGACCTGACCGGCGCCCACACCCCGCGCCCGGGCGCACGGCCATCGAGCGTCCGGCGCGCCCTGGCCGTGGCCGGTGGCGCGCGCCGGGGTCTACTGCGAGGCGTCTACTGCCAGAGGAAGACCGTCGTGCCCGGAGGGCGCTCGCTGTTGGGCAGCGGCCGCTGGTACTGCACCACGCCGCCGTTGCCCAGCCGCTGCACCCGGACCCTGAACCCCAGCGCCTGCAGCTCCCGGGTGGCGTCCTTGACCTCCTTGCCGATCACCGGCGGCACCAGGCTGAACTGCTGGTCGTCGCGGGCCTCGTTGTCGCCCTGGAACCACTCCCAGAAGTCCGTCTGGCACCGCGCCACCGTGATCGAGACCGAGGCGCCCTTGTCGACCTCGGCCTTGGCCTTCGGCTGCTGGGCGATGACCGTGCACGGCTCGGCGTCGTCGTCCACCTCGTTGACCTGCACCTGGAAGCCCTGCCCGCCCAGGTAGCCGGCGGCCTCGTCCTTCGGCATGCCGGCCATGTCGGGCATGATGAGCCCGGCGCTGACGAAGATGCCGATCTTCGTGCCTTCCTTCACCTTCTCGCCGACCTGCGGGGAGGTGCGGATGACCTTGTCGCGCTCGACGTCCTGGCTGGCGATGCGCTTGACCGAGCCCACGGTCAGCCCGGCCGTGGCGATCGCGGCGCGGGCGGCGTTGCCGTCCATGCCCGCCAGGTTCGGCACGACCACCCGCTTGGGCCCGAGCGAGGGCACCAGCGTGACCGTCTTGCCCTTTTCAAGCTCGGTGCCGGTCTCCGGGTCGGTGCGGAGCACCAGGCCCTCGGCCACCTTCTCGTCGTTGACGCCCTCGGCCTTACGCGCCTGCAGGCCCATCGCGGTGAGGTCTTTCTCGGCCAGGGCGATGTCGTTGCCGCGCAGGTCGGGCACTTTGACGTATTCGGGCTGCGAGAAATACCACCCCGTCAGGCCCACCGCGACCACCATCACGGCGGCCAGCGTCACCAGGAACCAGTTGGGCTTGAACCGCCGTGGCGCCGGCACCTCGGCCCGCGGCTGGATCATCGTGTGACCGGGCGTGCCCTGCGGCATCGACGGCGCGGGCGAGACCGTGGTCCTGGCGTGCGGCTGCGAGTGCTGCGGCGGCATCGGCCCGGACCCCGGCGGGATGGTCGTGCGCGGCAGCATCCGGTGCGCGTCGACCGCCGCCACGAGCATCGCGGTCGCGTCGGCCGGGCGGTCGTGCGGCTCCCGGGCGGTCGCGCTCGCCACCAGCGTGTCGACCAGCGGCGGCACCTCGGGCGTCACCGACGACGGCGCCGGGACGGTGTCGTGGACGTGCCGGTAGGCCACCGACATCGGGGTCTCGCCGTCGTAGGGCTGCTGTCCGGTCACCAGCTCGAACAGCATGATGCCCGCGGCGTAGACGTCGCTGCGCACGTCGGCGGCGCCGGTCATGACCTGCTCGGGCGCCATGTAGCCGATCGTGCCGATCATCACGCCGGTACGGGTCTGGTTGGTCGCCTCGATCGCCCTGGCCAGGCCGAAGTCGACGACCTTGACCCGGCCGTCGTCGGTCATCAGGACGTTCTCGGGCTTGACGTCGCGGTGCACGAGCCCGGCCTGGTGGGCCGCGCCGAGGGCGGCGAGCACCGGGATCAGGATCTCGAGGGCCTCACGGGCGGGCAGCCGGCCGCGCTCGCGCAGGATGTCGCGCAGGGTCCTGCCGGGGACGTATTCCATCGACAGGTAGACGACGTCGTTGTCGGTGCCCTGGTCGAAGACGTGCACCACGTTGGGATGGGAAAGACTGGCCACCGACTTGGCCTCGCCGATGAACCTTCTGACGAAGGCCGGGTCTTCGGCGAGCGAACGGTGCATGACCTTCAGCGCCACCGTCCGGTCGAGCCGGATGTCCAGCGCGAGGTAGACGGTCGCCATACCGCCCCGGGCGATCCGGCTCTCGATGCGGTAGCGCCCATCGAGGAGCCGCCCGACCAGGGGGTCCGCAGTCGTCGTATCCACCCCGCTGAGTTTACGGGCGTTTTGCCACTGGCAGGGCCCGGCCGCCCGAAACCGATGCGGAGACGTTCTCGTTGGAACGTCCCCACCACGGACAAAACAGACATAAAACCATCGGCGTCACGGCCTCATCACCGACGCCCGCCCAGGCCTCATCGCCGCGACGCGCGTGTCGCGGTGTGATCGGTTCACGGTGTCGTCGGTGACGAGGCCTCGGCGTAGCGGCGGCGTGGGATGCGGCCCGCCTGGCGCGCCAGCCGCCCGGCCACCACGGCCCCCTTCATGGCCGCCGCCATGAGGTCGGGCCGCTGCGCCCGGGTGACCGCCGTGGCCAGCAGCACGGCGTCACAGCCCAGCTCCATCGCCAGCGCGGCGTCGCTCGCCGTGCCGATGCCCGCGTCGAGGACGACCGGCACGGAGGCGGCCTCCACGATGAGCTCGATGTTGTGCGGGTTGCGGATGCCCAGGCCCGACCCGATCGGCGCGCCCAGGGGCATCACGGCCGCGCAGCCCGCCTGTTCCAGCCGCCGCGCCAGCGCCGGGTCGTCCCCGATGTACGGCAGCACCACGAACCTGTCGGCCACCAGCCGCTCGGCCGCGTCGAACGTCTCGATCGGGTCGGGCAGCAGCGTGCGCTCGTCGGCGATGACCTCGAGCTTGACCCAGTTCGTGTCGAGGGCCTCCCTGGCCAGCCGGGCCGTCAGCACGGCCTCGCCCGCGGTGAAGCAGCCGGCCGTGTTCGGGAGCACCTTGATGTCGCGCCGGCGCAGCACGTCGAGCACGGAGCCGCGCGAGCCCGGGTCGAGCCGCCGCATGGCCACCGTGGTCAGCTCGGTGCCGGACGCGGCCAGCGCCTGGTCGAGCACCTCCAGGGAGGGCGCGCCGCCGGTCCCCATGATGAGCCGGGAGGAGAACTTCTCGCCGGCGATGATCAGCTCATCCACCTTGCACCGCCGTCAGAACCTCCACGCGGTCACTGTCGCTGAGCGCCGTCGTCTCCCAGGCGCTGCGCGTGACCACCTCGTCGTTCACGGCCACGGCCACTCCCGTGGTGGCCGCGGTCAATGTGTGGACGGCCTGGGCCACCGTCATTCCGTCGGCCACCTCGTGCGCGGCCCCGTTGATGGTAACAATCATGAAATTTCCCGAAATCTCCCCGGCGAGCACAACGCCGCCAGCTCGCTCTCCTCGCCCAGCAGGACGGCCGCCGTCAGCGGCGCCAGCAGCACGCCGCCCCGGTGGTGCCCGGTGGCCAGCGTCAGCCCCGGTGTCCCGCTCGGCCCGATGACCGGCAGGTTGTCGGGCGTCCCCGGCCGCAGCCCGGCCACCACGTCGGCGACCTCCAGCTCGGTGACGCCCGGCACCAGCTCCCTGGCGTCACGCAGCAGCTCGTAGAGCCCGCCGGCCGTCACCCTGGTGTCGAACCCCATCTCCTCCTGCGTGGCCCCGACCACCAGCTCACCGTCGCCCCTGGGGACGAGGTAGACCGGTGAGCCGTGCACGGTTCCGCGTACGCACCGGCCGAGCAGCGGCTGAGGCGAACGCAAGCGCATGATCTGCCCCTTGACCGGCCGCACGGGCACCTCGGCCAGCCCGGCGCTCCAGGCGCCGGCGGCCAGTACCACCCGCTCGGCCGCGAGCTCCGCCGGCTCCTCCGCTCGCGCCCCGCCGCCGGACGCGACCGGCGCGGAACCAGGGCCGCCGGACTTGTCCGGTGGCGCGAGGCGTACGCCCACGACGGTGCCGCCGTCGCGGAGGAGCTCGGTCGCGCGGGCGCGCACCAGCGGGACCCCCAGCCGCTCCAGAGCGGTGAGCAGCGCCGCCGTCACGCGGCGCGGGTCCACCCAGGCGTCGCCGGGCGCGAGCAGGCCGCCGCGCACCGAGGGGGCCAGCATGGGCTCCAGGCGGCGGCACTCGCGCCCGGTCAGCCGCTCGACCCGCAGCCCCAGCTTGTCCATGTACGCGGCCAGCTCGTCCAGCGCCGCCAGGTCGTCGGCCCCGAACGCCACGTCGAGCGTCCCGTCGGAGCGCAGGTCCAGCCCGCGCGTGGCCGGCTCGCCGCCCACCGCCTCGAACCCGGCGTCGGCGGCCAGTTCGGCGGCGAACGACGGCCAGCGGCGCAGCGACGCCACGCCCAGGCGCAGCAGCGGCCCCTCGGTGTACGTCACCTCGCTGACCGGTGCCAGCATCCCCGCGGCCGCGTGAGAGGCCCCGGAGGCCGGGGCCGGGTCCACGACGGTGACGGGCCGCCCCTCGCGCGCCATGCGCCAGGCGATGGACAGCCCGACGACCCCGCCACCCACGATCACATCCATCCGCGCTCCCTTCGCCGGCATGATCCGGATCAGGTGTCTTGCGGTCGAAGGCCCGGTGAAGCCTTCCTCTCAGCCCGGTAACGGCCGGACTCCCGCGCGTCTTGCGTTCACAGCCTACGGCCTCGGTGCCGCGTCCAAGCACCGCCCCCGTTATGGTCATGAACGTGAACCATGTCGTGGTGGTAGGAGCGGGCCTGGCGGGCGTGCGCACGGTGGAGGCGCTGCGCGGGCGCGGATTCGCGGGCCGGATCACCCTGATCGGCCAGGAGCGGCATCGCCCTTACGACCGCCCGCCGCTGTCCAAGGCCGTGCTGAAGGGCGAGACCGACACCAGCTACGTCGAGACCGACCTGGCCGCGCTGGAGGTCGACTTCTGGCCCGGCGTCAGCGCCAAGTCCCTGCGCACGGGCGTGGTGGAGACCACCGAGGGCGAGCTCGGCTACGACGGCCTGGTCATCGCCACCGGCGCCGACCCGATCAGGCTGCCCGGCGACGGCCCCCAGCACGTGCTGCGCACGCTCGACGACGCCCACGAGCTGCGGGCCATGCTCGTGCCCGGCGCCCACATCGCGATCATCGGCGCGGGCTGGATCGGCGCCGAGGTGGCCACCGCGGCCCGCCACGCCGGATGCGACGTGACGGTGGTCGAGAGCGCCTCCACCCCGATCGCGACCGCCGTCGGCACGGGGATCGGAGCCCGCACCACACCCTGGTACGAAGGCATCGACCTGCGGCTCGGCGCCATGGTCGACTCCGTGGACGAGGGCGGCGTACGCCTGGTGGGCGGCGAGTTCGTCGAAGCTCACGCGGTCGTCACCGGCATCGGCGTGCGCCCGGCCGTCGAGTGGCTGACCGACGCCGACATCGACCTGCACAACGGCGTCGTCACCGACGAGCATCTGCGGGCCTCGCTGCCCAACACGGTCGCCGTGGGCGACTGCGCCGCCTGGTGGTCGCGCCGCTGGAAGACCCGGCTCAGGGTCGAACACTGGGACACCGCGCTCAACGCCCCCGAGGTGGCCGCCGCGACGCTGCTGGGGGAGGAGGCCGTCTACGACCCGGTCCCCTACTTCTGGTCGGAGCAGTTCGGCCACATGCTGCAGTACGCCGGCCACCACCCCGCCGGTGAGCGGCTCGTCTACCGCGGCGAGCCCGACGGGAAATGGTCGGCCGTCTGGCTCACGGACGACGACTCCCTGGCCGCCGTGCTGGCCGTCGACCGGCCGCGCGACCTCGTACAGGGGCGGCGGATCATCGAGGCGGGTCACAGGCTGGACACGGAACGCCTGGTAGATCCACAAGTCCCCCTACGGGATTGTGTTGTTTGAGCAAGCACGGCATGTGGTAGTTGTGGTTTCGTGACGCTTTCTGTTGCACAGATCGACCGGGAGACCGAGCAGCTCGTAGACGAGTGGCTCACGCTCCCCGAAGTGGCCTCGCGCCTTGACCTTTCGATCGGGCGGGCCAAGCAACTCCTGAAGGACCACAAGCTCCTCGGCGTGCGCCGGGGCAGCGGCGGGCCACAGGTGCCCGCGGTGTTCCTCGATGGAAAGGATGTGATGAAGGGCCTGCCAGGCACGCTGACCGTGTTGCTCGACGCCGGCTACGACGACGTCGAGGCCCTGCGCTGGCTCTTCACCCCAGACGAATCCCTGCCAGGGTCGCCCGTTGACGCGATCAGGGCCGGTCGTCACACAGAGGTCAAGCGGCGTGCCCAAGCCCTCGCTTTCTGAGGCCCGCCTCTATCTCTGCACAGACGGCCGCCGCGACCGCGGGGATCTGGCAGAGTTCCTCGACGCGGTGCTGGCCGGCGGCGTGGACATCATCCAGCTGCGGGAGAAGGGCCTGGAGGCACGCGAAGAACTCGCGCTCCTCGAGATCTTCCGCGACGCCTGCGACCGGCACGGCAAACTCCTGGCCGTCAACGACCGGGCGGACATCGCTCATGCCGCCCGGCCCGACGTGCTCCACCTGGGGCAGGACGACCTCCCTGTGACGGTCGCGCGAGAGATACTCGGCGACGACATCGTCATCGGGCGGTCCACCCACTCCGCAGCCGAGGCTTCCGCCGCGGCCGTGGAGGAGGGCGTCGACTACTTCTGCTGCGGGCCCATCTGGCCCACGCCGACCAAGCCGGGCCGCCCGGCTCCCGGCCCGCCGCTGCTCCGGCACGCGGCGTCGCTGGGGTCCTCGCGGCCGTGGTTCGGGATCGGCGGCATCGATCTCGGCAACCTCGACGAGGTGATGTCGTACGGAGTGAGCCGGGTGGTCGTCGTGCGGGCGATCACCGGTGCCGACGACCCCGGGGCGGCCGCGGCGGAGTTCGCCAAACGACTGTCCTCCCGCTGACCCGAGGCGCCCGCCACCGCGCGGGCGCCTCCCTCACCGTGAGGATCGCCGTGCGGCCGCCGTGAGGTCCGCGTGTCGATCGGCGTGCGGTCGGCGTGTCGATCGCTGTGTCGGTCGGCGTGTCGGTCGGCGTGTCGGTCGGCGTGTCGATCGCCGGGAGAAGCTCCGGAAGAGGCTTCGTGAACGCCTCCGGGGAGGAGCGTGGCCCGGAGGTCAGGTCTTGCGGGACGTGGCGGCGATGGCCAGCTCGGTCAGCGCCGTGCGCGCCTGCGCCGTGACCGGCGCCTCGTCGAGCGCCGCCAGCGCCTCGCCCAGATAGTCGCCGATCAGGTCCTCGCACTCCTGCAGCGCGCCCGTGTCCTCGATGATCCGCCGCAGCGTCGCCACGCCGTACTCGTCGAGCGCCGGATCGCCGAGCAGCCGCCGCACCGTTGCCGCGTCCCCGGGGGAGGCCGCCGCCAGCGTGCGGGCCACCAGCATCGTGCGCTTGCCCTCACGCAGGTCGTCGCCGGCCGGCTTGCCCGTCTGCGCCGGATCGCCGAACACCCCCAGGATGTCGTCGCGGATCTGGAACGCGATTCCGACCCGCTGCCCGTAGCCGGTGCACAGGTCGTCCATCCACGGGGCGAGCTCGCGGGCGGCCAGCACCAGGCCGAGCCGCAGCGGCTGCTCCACCGAGTATTTGCCGCTCTTGAACAGCGCCACCCGCAGCGCCGACTCGAACGTGTTCTCCCCGTGGGCCTGCTCCAGCAGGTCGAGGTATTGCCCGCACATCAGCTCGGTGCGCATGTGGTCGTGCACGGGCTGGGCCGCCTCGATCGACTCGCGCGGCAGGCCGCTCGCCCGCCACATCTCGCCCGACCAGATCAGCAGCAGGTTGCCCAGCAGGATCGCCGCGCCCTCACCGAACTGCTCGGCGGAGCCGTACCAGGCCGACTTCTCGTGCATCGCCTGGAAGCGGCGGTGCGCCGAGGGCATGCCCCTGCGCAGGTCGCTCTTGTCCATGACGTCGTCGTGCACCAGCGCGCTGGCCTGCAGCAGCTCCAGCGAGGCCGCGGCGGTGAAGATGCCCGGCTCGTCCGTGCCGCCCGCGCCGCGCCAGCCCCAGTAACAGAAGGCCGGGCGCAGCCGCTTGCCGCCCGCCAGCAGCTCGTCGGCGGCCGCGCGCAGCGGAGTGAACTCGGGTTCGCCGCCGTCGGGCAGCTGCCGGTCGACGAACTCTCCGAGGGCGCGCTCCACCTGCGTGCGCAGGGTGTCCAGGCCGGCGGCTTGAGTGGTCATGCCTTGAGACTAGTGGCCGGACGTATGGTGTCGGATCTGCAGGTGTCCCTCTGCCCCGCTGCTCCGGCGGGATGGGGCGGTAACCTTGGTCCATGGCGCTTGGTCGATCCTCCATCCGGCCCGATCGTGTTCCCACTGTCCGCGACTTGCTCGCCGCCGGTGGCCGGTCGTTCTCGTTCGAGTTCTTCCCCCCGAAGACCGACGAGGGCGCGCGGCAGCTCTGGCGGGCGATCAGGGAGCTGGAGTCGCTGCGGCCGACGTTCGTGTCGGTGACCTACGGCGCGGGCGGCTCCACCCGTGACCGCACGGTCGACATCGTCGAGCGCATCGCCCACGACACCACGCTCACCCCTGTGGCGCACTTCACCGCGGTCGACCACTCGATCCGCGAGCTGCGCCACCTCATCGGGCGCTTCGCCGACGCCGGCGTGCGCAACATGCTGGCCGTCCGCGGCGACCCGCCCGGCGACCCGGGGGCCGAGTGGGTGCAGCACCCCGAGGGCGTGCTCTACGCCGAGGAGCTGGTGCGGCTGATCAGGCAGGCGGGCGACTTCTGCGTCGGCGTGGCCGCCTTCCCCTACAAGCATCCGCGCTCGCCGTCGATCGAGTCCGACACCGAATACTTCGTGCGCAAGTGCCGCGCGGGCGCCGACTACGCGATCACGCAGATGTTCTTCCAGGCCGACGACTATCTGCGGCTGCGCGACCGGGTGGCGGCCCAGGGGTGCGAGACGCCGATCATCCCGTGCATCATGCCGGTGACGCAGATGAGCACGATCGCGCGCTCGGAGCAGCTCTCGGGGGCGCCGTTCCCGCCGGACGTGGCGGCCAGGTTCGAGGCGGTCAAGGACGATCCGGCGGCGGTGCGGCGGCTGGGCATCGACCACGGGGCCGAGCTGTGCCAGCGGCTGCTCGACGAGGGCGCGCCGGGGATCCACTTCATCACGTTCAACCGCTCCAGCGCGTCGCGCGAGGTCTACCAGCGCCTCGAGCGGGTGCCGCTCTCGGCATAAGCGGTTCGGCATAAGCGGTTCGGCATAAGCGGTTCGGGACGGGCGGTTCGGGACGGGCGGCGCGGGGCGGGCGGCGCGGCATACATTACGGCCGGCCGCCGGCACCCACCCGCCGACCAGGGCCGGGGCCTCCAGGGAGACGGTTTCTGACCCCGCACGGGGCCGGGCGCCGTAACGGCGTCAGGTGGGCCCGGTCACGTGGCCGGACAGCCGTCACCCGCCCGCAGGGGGATCGGGCGGGTGACGGACAGGGGACAGTAGCCGACGGGTAAAGGGTCAGTTACTTTCTGTCATGAATGTTGCCCCGGGTCATGCCCGGTAAACCCCAAGGTCACCGGCCCGTCTAGGTGAGGGGCAGCGGGCGGCCCGCGATCGCGTACTCCTCGTGGCCGCCCGGGAAGACGAACCTCGTCAGCAGGTCGGTGAAGCCCATGCTGGCGTAGAGGTGACGGGCGGCCGTGGGCTGGTCGTGGGTGGACAGGACGGCCGAACGCTCGCGGCGGCCCGCGCACAGCGTGGTGATCATGGCGCGGCCGATGCCCTTGCCCTGGTAGTCGGGGTGGACGTGGATCTCCGCCAGCTCGAACGCGTGCCCCAGCCAGGCGTGGGCCGCCTCCTGGCCGAGCCGGTCCGCCAGGCCCCTGAGGACCACGTCGTGCCACCACTGGCCGGGCGTGCCGCGGAAGCCGTAGGCGAAGCCGACGACTCGGGGTTCAAGAGCGGGGAGATCGGGGGATGAATCACGCAATTCCGCGAAATAGCACTGAAAATGGGGATATGTCCCGTGATTTCGCATGATGGTCTTGCGGCCGGTGATCTGGTCCTCGGGAGGTCGCATCGCCGCCGTGTAAATGTCGATCACCGTCCCCAGCCGTTCGGCGAACTCGGCCGGACCCGCCCCGCGAAACTCGATCACCCGTCGCACACTACTCGACGTCCACCGGGATTCCCCCGGTGATGCGCACGAGCTCGTCGAACGTCGTCGGGAAGACCGTCAGCGGGTGCCCGCCGGCCGCCCACACCACCTCGTGCTTGCTCAGCCAGTTGTCCACCAGGGTGCGCACCGGCGCCGGATGCCCGACGGGGGCCACGCCCCCGATCGGCTGGCCGGTGGCGGTCCTGACGAACTCGGGCGTGGCCCGGCGTACCCGCGCCACGCCCGCCGTACGGGCGATCAGTTCGACGTCCACGCGGTGCGCGCCACTCGTCAGCACCAGCAGCGGCTCCCCGTCCGCGTCGAAGATCAGGCTGTTGGCGATGGCGCCCACCTCGCACCCGAGCTGGGCGGCGGCCGTCGCGGCCGTCGGGGCCTTCTCCGGCAGGACCACGATCTCGCCGTCCGCCCCCCGCTCACGCAGGGCGGATTCCACGACAACGGCATTAGTCGGCAACTTCTCAGACATGGGGACACTCTAAACAGTTGACGGCTTGATTACCGGTTCGTGGTGAGTGATATAGGGTCCTCTGATCTGTTCCTTAAGCTTGATGAGAGGTGGTACGGGTGAGGGCTCGACCGCTGCCCGTGGTGGCTGCTCTCCTGACGGCCGGCGCCGTCATCGTCTCGGGCTGCGGCACGCGAACGGTGCGAACTTCACAGGCACCGGACACGCAGGCATCCCCATCCGTCGTTCATGAGCCTCCCGCGGCCGGAAAGTCCCTTCCGGCCGCCACCGCCACCGCCACTGTCAGCGCCCCGCGTAAGACGCTCAAGCTCGGCGCCAAGGGCAAGACCGTCACCTGGATGCAGAAGCGGCTGACCGAGCTCGGCTACCGGCCCGGCAAGGCCGACGGCCAGTACGGCGGCACGACGCTGGCGGCCGTGTGGGCGTTCCAGAAGGTCAACGACATCAAGCCGACCAGCACCATCGCCAGGCGCACATGGGAGGCCCTGGAGACGCCGAAGACGCCGAAGATCCTGGTCCGGAACGGCAAGCCGACCCGCGCCGAGGTCAACCTGACCAAGCAGATCATGGTCCTCTACGTCGGCGGCCAGGTGAAGCTGATCACCCACGTGTCCTCCGGCAGCGGCATCCCCTACTGCGAGACCACCACCTGGCAGGGCAAGGAGCAGCGTTTCTGCGGCTCGGCCTCGACACCGACCGGCGACTACAGGACGACCTGGCGCGCCAGCGGCTGGCACAAGTCGTATCTGGGCCAGCTCTACAACCCGATCTTCTTCAACGGCGGCATCGCCTTCCACGGCGCGCTGTCGGTGCCGCTCTACCCGGCCTCGCACGGGTGCGTGCGCATGCCGATGAACGTCTCCGTGGAGCTGCCCGGCCTGCTGGGCAAGGGCGTACCGGTGCACGTCAAGGGCAAGTTCAGGCGCGCCTGAGCGGATGACGCGGCGGCCCCGCCCTGGCGGGGCGCCGGTGTAATGCCCGTATAACCGGTTTCGGTGACGGGCGGGTTATGGGCGTCCTGCTGGACTTCCTCCTGATCTTGGGGGGATGTCATGACAACGACGTTCATGGTGAGGATGCCCGCTCCGGTCGTCGAGCGGCGGGGCGGGAGCCCGGTGGGGTGGTTGCTCGCCGCCGGGTGGATCGCGCAGGTGGCGGTGCGGCTGTGGCTGTACCGGTATCACGCGGGGCCCGTGGCGAACCCGGACGAGACGGGCTACCTGCTCGCCGCCCGGTGGCTGGCCGGCGGAGCCGGGGCCGATCTGTCCGGCTCGACCTTCTACCACGCCGGGTACGCGCTCCTGCTGGTCCCGATCTTCTGGCTCACCTCCGACCCCGGCCTGGCGTACCGGCTGGTGGCCGGGGTGGGGGCGCTGGTGGCCGCGGGCGCGTACCCGGTGGCGTACCTGCTGCTGCGGCGGCTGCGGCTGGGGAGACGGGCGGCGCTGATCGTGGCGTTCACGGCCGGGCTGTCGCCCGCGCTGCTGCTGTTCTCCGGGCTGGCGCTGGCCGACGCGATCCTGCCCACCCTCGTGCTGGCCTGGCTGGTCGCGCTGCACGACCTGGTGGCGCGCGGGCCGCTGCGGCGGAGGGTCGCGGCCGGGATCGTGACGGGGGCGCTGCCGGCGTACGCGATGGCGGTGCACCTGCGCGGGACGGTCGTCCTGGCGGTGGCCGTGCTCGTCCTCGCGGTGGTGTGGCGGCGGGTGCCGCGCGCGGCCGCGGCGGCGGCACTGGGGAGCGCGGCCGTGGTGGCGGCGGCGGGCAGGGCGCTGAACGGCGCTCTGGAGGCGGCGCTGTACCCGGGCGGTCCCCGCGACCTGTCCGGAATGCTGCTGTCCAGGCTCACCAGCCTCGAGGGGCAGGCGTGGGCGCTGTCGGGCGCGGCCGGGCAACTCTGGTACCTCATCGCCGGCACGTGGGGCCTGGCCGGCGTCGGGCTGGCGGGCGCGGCGGCCCTGCTCGTACGGCGCTCCGCCCCCTTCCCGCACCGCGTCCTGGCCGGCACGCTGCTGATCACGACCCTCGGCATCGCGTACGCCTCCTCGGCCGCGCTCCCGGACGAGCACCGCGTCGGCAACTACGCCTACGGCCGCTACCTGGCCTGCGTCGCCGTGGCCTGGACGCTGGCCGGCCTGCTCGCACTGCTCCGCGGTGGCCGCCCGGCCGTGACGCGGCTGGCCCTGGCCGCCACCGGGCTGCTCGCGGTCACCGGCGGCGTGGCCGCCTGGTACGCGGGCGACCGCCTCCAGCGCTACGCGTTCATCGCGTTCGACTTCCCCGAAGTGATCTTCCTCACCGGCGTCGGCGACCGGTTCGACCTGGTCGCCGCCTCCCTGTCGGCCCTGGCGCTGCTGGCCTGCCTGGCCGGGACCGCCCTGCTCACCACGGGCCGGGCCCGGATGCTCGTCGTGGGCGTGCCGGTGCTGATCCACCTCGCCTTCACCGCGCACCTGGCGCCGAGCCCGCCGTCGGCCGCGTACGGGGCCTGGCTGCCCGCGCCGTCCCCGGGCCGGGTGGCCATGGACGCCAAGGTGGCGTGGAACGTCCGGGTGCCGCTGGCGTACCGGGTGTGGTGGACCGAGCTCGAACGCTTCCACGGCACGCCGCCGGCCGGCGTCTGCACCGCCGTCGTGCCGCCGGACGCGAGCCCGCCCCCGGGCTGGACCGCCACCGGCCAGGGCGGAGTCAGGCAGGGCTGGACGAGCTGGTCGGACCCGGGCTGCCGCTAGCCTCGTCGGCGTCCCAGCGCTCGCGGGCGTCCGCCATCGCGTCCTTGTGCTCGCGCGACCAGTCCGCCAGCCGCTGGACGGCCTCGGCCAGGCTGCACCCGATCGGCGTCAGCCGGTATTCGACCTGCGGCGGGATCGTCGGGTACGCCGTGCGCTCCACCAGCCCGTCACGGCACAGCCGGCGCGTCGTCAGCGTCAGCATCCGCTGCGAGATGCCGGGCACCGCCCGGTGCAGCTCCCCGAACCGCCGCACCCCCTTGGCCAGCTCCACGAGCACCAGCACCGTCCACTTGTCGCCGATCCGGTCGAGCACGTCGCGAATCCCGCAGTCGTCGTCTCCGCACGGCCCGCCGACCTGGGAGGTTACCTCCGTGTGCGCGACTGACATGAGAGTGCCTCCTTACGGTGAGCGCGGCACCGCGCCCATGCTGGGGTCGTTCACCTGCGGAAACCAGATTAGGGGTGTCTCGTGATCGTTGTTACGGGTGTGTCCGGCGCGTTGGGCGGCGCCGTGCTGGGCGGGCTGAGGGCCGTTCCCGGGCTGGAGGTGGCCGGGGCCAGCAGTTCGGGGGACGGCTCGGTGGCGCGGCAGGCCGACTTCGACCGGCCTGAGACCTTGGCGAAGGCGTTCGAGGGGGCGGACGTGCTGGTGTTCGTCTCGGCCGGGTACGCCGAGGACGACGTCGTGCTCGCCCGCCACGGCGCGGTGATCCGGGCGGCCACGGACGCCGGCGTCCGGCACGTGATCTACACCAGCCTGGCCGGGTCGGGCGAGCGGCTCACGATCGCCCTCGCGCACCGGTGGACCGAGGCGCGGCTGGCCGAGGCGCCCTTCGACGTCACCGTGCTGCGCAACGGCCTGTACGCCGAGATGCCGGCCGGGCTGGCGCTCATGGGGGCGGGCCTCGCGGCCGAGAGCGGAGTGTTCGCCGCGCCGTTCGGTCAGGGGCGGGTGTCGGTCGTGGCCAGGGACGACCTGGCCGCCGTGGCCGTGCGCGTGGCGGCCGAGGCCTGGCACGACGTGACCTCGGGCGCGGCCCGGCGGCACGCGGGCAGGACGTACGAGCTGGAAGGGGTGAGCGCGGTGGGCGGGGACGACCTCGCCGAGGTGCTGGCCGAGGTGCTCGGGCGGCCGGTGGCCTACCGGGCGGTGGGGCTGGGGGAGGTGCGGCCGCTGCTGGCGGGGATGGAGGCGTACCGGGCGGGGCATACGGTCTCGACGTTCTCCAACATCAACGCGGGGCTGCTCGAGGCCCGCCACAGTGACCTGCCCGCCTTCCTGGAGGCGCCGCGACCGGCGCGAGACCTGATCGCGGCGACGGTGGGCTCCGGCCTGGCCGGCGGGCCCGCCTAGGACGCGCCCCGCTCGCCCGCCTCGGTGGCGCGCCTGCCCTCGGCGGCCGTCAACGGCAGCCCGGCGGCCTGGACCAGGGCGGCGGCGAGCAGGATGAGGGCGGTGGCCGGCTGCCAGCCGGGCAGGCCGTCGGTGAAATCGCGGGTGTGGTAGAGGGCGGCCAGCGTCTTGACGGGGTTGATCAGCGCCACGAGGAACCCGAGCGCGTAGGGGATCACCAGGACCCCCGAGAGCACCAGGAGGGCCGTGCGGCCCCGCGACCGCCGCCGCAGCAGCGCGCCGATGACCAGGTACGCCAGCGCCACCAGGCCCACGAACAGCGTGGTCCACCAGGTGAGCCGCCAGGCGTCCACGCCCAGGGAGGTCATCCCGTCGGCGTCGATCAGGCCGCCCACCCAACGGGGGCCCGCGATCTGCGCCTCGACGGCCATGCGGATGGCCACGTGGTTGACGCCCGCGTAAGCCACCGCCAGGACCGGCCCTAGGGCCAGCAGGACGACGCCGATCGGCCGCCCGCGACCGCCGCCCGCCATCCGCTCTCCTCTCGCGCGTAAGGGTGACAAGGGAGCCTCAGCCGAGTGATCTCAGGCCGTCGAGCGCGATCTCGGCCGCGCGGCGGGCGCTGCGGAGGATGTCGTCGAGCGAGCGGTCCTCCTCCAGGCCGACCATGACCGCCAGCTTCACCCCGCCGATCAGCGACCCCACCGCCGCCGCGGACTCGACCGGGGTCAGACGGTCGGGGAAGGCAGCGTGCAGCGCCTTGGCCAGGCGGAGCTGGCTCTCGAAGAGCAGGAGCAGCGCCCGCGCCTGCAGGGCGGGCTCCGTCAGGATGAGGCGCATCCGCAGGGCGGCGTCCTCGAACGTGGGGGCCTGCCGCACGATCATCCGGTCGATGCTGGAGTCGATGACCCGGACGAGCAGGTCGGAGACCGTCTCGCCGGGTGTCCTGCTGGCCAGGGTCTCGATGGCGAGCCGGACGCGGTCTTCGGAGTCGTAGAAGGCGACGTCCTCCTTGCTGGCGAAGTAGCTGAAGAACGTGCGCGTCGAGACCTCGGCCTGCGTGGCGATCTCCGCCAGGGTGGTCTCCTCGAAGCCCTTCTCGTCGAACAGCCGGAGCGCCGCGTCGATCAGCGCCTGGCGCGTGCGCTGCTTCTTGCGCTCCCGCAGTCCCACCATGCCGGAACTATAGTGCACCTTTCTACAGTTTTCATCCGTTGAAGTTTTGCATCGATTGAGGTTTTCTGGAGGGTGAGCTCGGAAAGGAGCCACCACATGTCAGAACTGACCCTGCCCACCGCTCGGCGGCGCCCGCTCGACCCTCCGGACGAGGTCATGGAGCTGCGAGAACAGGCGTCGATACACCGCATGACGTACGCCGACGGCCATCACGGCTGGCTCGTCACCGGCTACGCGGCGGCCCGCGCGGTGCTGGCCCACCCGGCGTTCAGCAACCGGCCGGAGAACCTGCACTCGCCCATCAGGTCCAGGGCCGAGCTGGCGGCGAAGGAGGACTTCCGGGTCCCGCCCGGCTTCTTCCTGCGGATGGACGAGCCCGAGCACGCCCGCTTCCGCAAGCTGCTGACCGGGCAGTTCACGGTGCGCAGGATGAAGACGCTCGAACCGCGGATCGAGGAGTACGTGGCCGCCTGCCTCGACCGCATGGAGGCCGCGGGCGGCCCGGTGGACCTGGTCGAGATGTTCGCGCTGCCGATCCCGTCGCTGGTGATCTGCGAGCTGCTCGGGGTGCCGTACGAGGACCGCGCGGAGTTCCAGGCGGACACCAAGGTCCTGACCAACCTGGAGGTCAAGGCCGAGGACGCCGTGGCGGCGCTGGGGCGGGTGTCGGCGTACCTGTACGGGCTGATCGGGCGCAAGCGCGAGAAGCCGGGCGACGACCTGCTCAGCGGGCTCATCGAAGGTGGCGAGCTCAACGACGAGGAGCTCACCGGGGTCGCGTTCCTGCTGCTGGTGGCCGGGTTCGAGACGACCGCCAACATGCTGGGGCTGGGGACGTACGCGCTGCTGACCAACCCCGCCCAGCTCGCCCTCATGCGCGACGACCCGTCGCTGGTCGACAACGGCGTCGAGGAGTTGCTGCGGCACCTCACGATCATCCACATCGGCCCGATGCGGGCGGCGCTGGAGGACGTCGAGATCGAGGGCGTCACGATCAAGGCGGGCGAGACGGTCACCATCCACCTGCCCGCAGCCAACCGCGACCCCTCCCGCTTCCCGGACGCCGGACGGCTCGACGTCACCCGGCCCGCGGGCGGGCACCTGACCTTCGGCCACGGCATCCACCAGTGCCTGGGCCAGCAGCTCGCGCGGGCCGAAATGCGCATCGCCTACCCTGCGCTGCTGCGCCGCCTGCCTGGCCTACGCTTGGCCGTAACACCCGAGGAGGTGCCGATGCGCTCGGACATGAGCATCTACGGAGTGCACCGCCTCCCTGTCACTTGGTAGGTCACGATGGAAATCAGAGCAGACGCGTCAGTGTGCATCGGGGCGGGGATGTGCGCTCTGACGGTGCCGAAGGTGTTCGATCAGAGCGAGGATGAGGGCACGGTCGTGCTGTTGGAGAAGGCACCGCCGGCGGAGCTGGAGGACGCCGTGCGCCGCGCGGTGACCCTCTGCCCGTCGGGGGCCATCTCGGTCTCGTGATGTTCGGCCCTACGCCTTGACGCCCCCCTGAACCACCTCGCCGTCGCCGCACCCCGCGGCGACGGCTTCTTCGTCTACGCCTCTGGCTCCGCGCCTCTGGCTCCGCGCCTCTGGCTCCGCGCCTCTGGCTCCGCGCCTCTGGCTCCGCGCCTCTGGCTCCGCGCCTCTGGCTCCGCGCCCCCGGGCTCCCTCCGTTCTGCTGCGAACGGGGATCCGATCGCGTTCGCGAGGATCCTTTCCCTCTATGGTCATCGAACCTATGTTCGTGGATCAGGTTGACACCGAACGTGATCGAAATTATGTTCGACCTAGTGACGGTGGGGCTCGCGGCTCAACGTCACCAGGACCTGGTCGCGGGCCGTTCGCTTCCCCAAGCGATACCCGCGGCCAGGCTCCACGGGCGGAGGGCGCGTCCTCGTCGTCGGCGGAGACGAGTGGGCGTGTCCTGGCCGGACGGGGTGAGGGGAAGCTCCTCGTCCGGCCAGCCCGGCGGAAATGTCGGTGGGGTCTGCGATTGTTGGCTCCACCGGCGGAGACGCCGGCGGCCGCCCACGACTCCAGAGGAGGCGCGCAAGATGGCACCACGGCCTAGAGAAACGCCCGGGCCCCGGCTGTCGCCTGCGGTTCGGGCACATCTGACCGATTCACGTTCCTGCCTGGCGGAGGCGAGCGGCGCTCGCACCCCGGCATCCCGATATGTCGCCGCCCACCTGGCGGCACTGCGAGCGGCGGCGGCGATCCTGGCCGCCCGTCCCCGCCCCATGGAGGGCCGCAGGCGACGGCTGCGCAGCGCGTGGGAGCTGCTCCCCGAGGCGGAGCCGCACTTGGCGGAGTGGGCCGCCTACTTCTCGATGACGGCCGCCAAGCGCGCCGCCGCCGAGGCGGGCATGGTGCGCAGGATCAGCGCGGCCGACGCCGACGAGATCCTGGCCGAGGCGGAGACGTTCGTCTCCACGGTCGAAGACCTCCTGGGCGCCCCCGCCCAGCCCCAACTCCCGGTCAACGTCCCCCTGGCCGGCTGACCCGCCGCCACAGGCGGGCCGGCCGGCCTTCACCCCAGCCGGGCATCGCCCCGGGCGCGCACAGGCCCCCGCAACACGCCCGCGCGCCCTTTCACCCTGTTCCGCTCAACACGACCCAAAGCTCAGTGACAAACGGGCATGAACCGCCCAAGCCCCACCACCGGCCTCCCCACCACGAGCACCACCGCCGAGCCCCACCACCGGCCCACCACCACGAGCACCATCACCACCGCCGCGTCCCGTGCCACCACCGAGACCCACACCATCACTGCGGCTCGCGCTGTCCCCGGGCCCCGCATCATCACTGCCGCTCGCGCCACCGGGCCCGCACCCACTGCTGTGGCTGGTGCCATCCTCACCGCGTCCTGTGCCGCCACCGGACCCCGCACCACCGCCGGACTTGCGCTGTCCTCACCGCGTCCTGTGCCGCCAACCGGGACCCACACCACCGCTTGGCTGGCGCTACCAGGCCCCGCGCCACCGCCGTGACTCGCGCCACCCCTACCGCGTTCGTGCCGCCACTGGGCACCACATCGCCACTGTGGCTCGTGCCGTCATCTGCCCGGCATCATCACTGCCGCTCGCGCTACCGGCCCCCGCACCCACCTCTGTGGCTTGCGCTGTCGCCGGGCCTCGCACCATCGCCGCGACTTGCGCCACCCCCACCGCGTCCCGTGCCCCCACCGCGCCTTGTGACGCCGCCGCGTCCCGGCCGTCCCGTGTCTTGTGACGCTGCCGCGTTCCGTGCCACCGCCGGGACTCGCGCATCCTGGCGCTCCGCCACCTCCGGCGGGTCCGCAACGTCGCGGGCCTGCCTGTTGTCCGTCTGGCGCGTTCCTGGGGCCCTTCAGCGCGCTCCTCGCCGGCGCTCAGTGCGGGGTTCGGCGGGCAGCGTCGGTGCGAGGGCTCAGCGTTGTGGGTGCGGCGCGTGGTGGTGTTGTTCGGGGTGGGGGAGTGCGTGTGCGTGGGGGGCGTGTGCGGGGCGGGCGTTCGGGGTAAAAAGCGAAAGGCCCGCCGCAATGCGGCGAGCCCTTGGCTCAGGCGGGTGACCTCAGAGCAGGCGGCCTCCGGTACGGGCGGCCCGCGAGGCGGTCGGCCTCGGTGCGGGCGGCCCAGGAGGCCTCAAGAACGAACAAGCACTCGGCCCGGGTGCCATGAGAGCGAACGAGCACGTGGCTCGGGTGCCTCGCGGCCGGCACTCGGCCCGGGTGCCTCAAAGACGTACGAGCACGCGAACCGGACGCATCAGAAGACGACCGAAGAACCCGGCTCGGGAACCTCAAAAGACGAACGAAGGCGTGTCGAAGACGACCGAGCACGCCACCCGGGGACGCCGAAGGACGGCCGAGCGCGCGGGCTCGGACGGCCTCAGAACGACTCGACGGCCCTGCGGGCCTCGGCGTCGAGGACGCCCCAGCTGATGAGCTCCTCCGTCAGCTCGCTCGGCGACTTGTCGTAGATCACGGCCAGGGAGCGCAGGTCCTCCTGGCGGATCGACAACACCTTGCCGTTGTAGTCGCCACGCTGGCTCTGGATCGTGGCGGCGTAACGGGCGAGCGCGCCGGCCTTCTCCTTCGGCAGTGTGGCCAGGCGCTCCAGGTCGATCACAAGCTTGGGTGTCGGCCCGAGCGGGCTGGGGGCGGCGCCGCCCGGCAGCAGCTCGGATACGGGCACCCCGTAGAAGTCGGCAAGCTCGGCAAGCTTCTGCACGGTCACCGCGCGGTCGCCACGCTCGTACGAGCCCACGACCACGGCTTTCCACCTGCCACGCGACTTCTCTTCGACTCCATGCAGGGACAGGCCCTGCTGGGTGCGGATGGCGCGGAGTCGTGCACCCAGCGACTTTGCGTACTCAGACGGCATCGTGTGGCCCCCCGGCTCTCGTATGTATCGCTCTCAGTAGATTGTGCTCCCTTGCGGCGTATGCCCGGGCCACCGGGGGGTACGGTGCCATGCTCGGCACCATCGGTAGCCATGGCCCTGGGTTTACCCCAGAACGCCACGCGGTGTGGTTACGCACAGTGACGGTAAAGGGGTGGACGCCTAAGGTCAAGCTGATTGGAAAAAAGATGCCGAATCCGGTCCGGGAGGGAACGCCACAATCGCCCCTCATGTCCCATCGGTAACACTACTTCGTCAGAGTTTGACGACAAATCGACGGGCGTCAGTGCTGGCGGGTGAGGATCATGACGGGGCAGGTCGAAGCCCGTACGATCTTGATCGAGGTGTCTCCGAGGAAGACCCGCCTGAGTGGCCCGGTGGCGCTCGAAGCGCATATGATCATCTCGCCGGGCAGCCACGAGGTCGTGCGAAGTGCTTGGGAGACGCTGCGGCCCTCCAGCACCTCGATCTCCAGGGGAATGTCGCCCGGCGCGTCCGGCCGATGTCCTCGCGCCGCCGCGCGCAGATCCGCCACCGCCTGGTCGCGCAGCCGGGTGAGCATTTCTTCCTCGATCTTCGCGCGCCGGCCGCTGCTGATCAGTAGCGTGACGAGCCGCAGTGGCACGCCGAGCGACGTGGCGGTCTCGGCCGCGTCCTTCAGCGCCGCGTCGCAGCAGGGGCCACGGCGGTAGGCATAGGTGAGGCGGTCGAAGGCGGCGGGCGGATCGTCGCCGTAGCCGCGCGGTGCGAGCAGGACGGGAACGGAGGAGGAGTGCAGGAGCTGGTCGGCCGTGCTGCCCATCGTGACGCGCCCCTTGCCGCCGCCCGGGGCCGGGCCGATGACCACGATGTCCGCGCCGATCTTGCGCGCCAGCTCCACCAGCCCGCGCCCGCTGCCCCGGTGGACGTGGGTCACGTAGGCGGCGTCGTCGCCGGCCTGCTCGCGGGCCTGGGCGAGCGTCGCGGCGGCCTGCTCGTCGAGATAGGCGCGCCAGGCGCTCTCGTCGGCCCGCGCGGGCCCGGGCGTGGACCAGACGGGCGGCTGCACCGTCGCGACCGTCAGGCGTCCGTGGACGCGTTCCCTCAGCAGCAGGGCCAGCGCGAGCCCGTCCTTGCCCCGGGGCCCGGCGACGTAGCCCGCCAGCACGTTCTCGAGCTTCATTCAGCGCACCTCGGCATTCAGCCGCGAATGGCCATAGCCGTACAGGAAGTAGCAGATCAGGCCCAGGAGCATCCACAACCCGAACGCGACCCAGGTGACCCCGGCCAGCCCCGCCATGACCACGGCGCACAGGATCGCGCCCAGCACCGGCGTGACGGGGAACAGCGGCGTACGGAAACTGCGCGGCAGTTCCGGGCTGCGGTAGCGCAGGACCAGCACGCCGATGTTGACGATGGCGAAGGCGAACAGCGTGCCGATGCTGGTCGCCTCGGCGAGCTGCCCGAGCGGCACCAGCCCGGCCAGCACGGAGATGAACACGGCCACGATGAGGGTGTTGGCGACGGGCACCTGGCGGCGGGGGTTGACCCGCTGGAAGACGCGGGGGACGAGCCCGTCGCGCGACATCGCGAACAGGATGCGGGTCTGGCCGTAGATGACGGTCAGCACGACGCTGGCGATGGCGATGACCGCGCCGAACGAGACGATCAGGCCGGGCCACGTGGCGCCGGTGGCCAGGTCGGCGATGTGCGCCAGGCTCGCCTCGGTGCTCTCGGGGTCGAAGTCGGTCCAGGGCATCGCCCCGACGGCGGCGATGGCCACGAGCACATAGACGACCGTCACGATGGCCAGGGACGCGATGATCGCCAGCGGCAGGTCGCGCTTGGGGTTCTTGGCCTCCTCCCCGGCCGTGGAGGCGGCGTCGAAGCCGATGTAGGAGAAGAAGACCTGCGAGGCCGCGGCCGTGATGCCGGCCACCCCCATGGGCGCGAAGGGCGAGAGGTTGCCCGACTGGAAGGCCGTGAACGCCACCACGCAGAAGAACAGCAGCACCACGATCTTGATCAGCACGAACACCGCGTTGGCCGTGGCGCTCTCGGAAGCCCCGTAGAGCAGCAGCCACGTGGCCAGCAGCACGATGACGACCGCGGCCACGTTGACCACGCCGCCGTCCTGGCCGGGGGAGCGGGTGATCGCGTCGGGCAGTGTGAAGCCGAACAGGGCCCGCAGGAACGAGTTGAGATATTCGCCCCAGCCCACGGCCACGGCCGCCACGGACACGGCGTACTCCAGCATCAGGCACCAGCCACAGATCCAGGCCACCAGCTCGCCCAGCGTCGCGTACGCGTAGGAGTAGGAGGAGCCGGACACCGGGATCGTCCCGGCCAGCTCGGCGTACGACAGGGCCGAGAACAGCGCCGTGACCGCCGCCAGCACGAACGCCAGCACCACCGCGGGCCCCGCCTTGGGCACCGCCTGCCCGAGGATGACGAAGATCCCGGTGCCGAGCGTCGCGCCGACGCTGAAGAGCGTGAGCTGCCACAGCGACATCGTGCGGCGCAGCTCGCCGCCCTCGCCCTGTCCGCCCTCGGCCACGATGCGCTCGGTGGGCTTGGTGCGGAAGAGCCGTCGGGCCAGTGTCGTCATGCCACACCGCCTACAGGGTGCTCGTCAGCGGCCACCTGCCGTTGGGTGTGACGATCGTTCCCGCTGAGCCGCCGAGTATGCGCTCGGCGTCGTCAAGCTTTCCGATCGCCGCCATGTCGCCGGTCGTCTCGACGAACCGGCAGGCCGCCTCCACCTTCGGCCCCATCGACCCGGCCGGGAAGTCGAGGGCCCGCAACTCATGGGGGGTGGTGTGGCCGATCTCGCTCTGCTGCGGCGTGCCGTAGCCCCGCATCACGCGCGGCACGTCGGTCAGGCTCAGGAACGCGTCGCACTCCAGCGCCTCGGCCAGCATCGCGGCGGTGAGGTCCTTGTCGACCACGGCCTCGACGCCGCTCAGCCGGCCGCGCTCGTCGCGCACCACCGGGATGCCGCCGCCGCCCGCGCACACCACGACCACGCCCTCGCGGATCATCTTGCGGATCAGGCGGGTCTCGACGATGCGCCGCGGCGTGGGGGAGGGCACGACGCGCCGCCAGTGCGGGCCGTCGGGGCGGATCGTCCAGCCGTACTCGGCGGCCAGCTTCCCGGCCTCCTCCTGCTCGTAGACCTGGCCGACGAACTTCGTCGGGTGCTCGAAGGCGGGATCGACGGCCGACACCAGCGTCTGGGTCACCATGGCGAGGACCTGCCGGCCCGGCAGCGCGTTCTGCAGCGCCTGCTGCATCCAGTAGCCGATCATGCCCTGGGTCTGCGCGCCGAGCGTGTCGAACGGGTAGGGCCTGGTCAGCCCGGGATCCGCGGCGCTCTGCAGGGCCAGCATGCCGACCTGCGGGCCGTTGCCATGGGTGATGACCAGCTCGTGCTCGCGGGCCAGCCGGGCCAGCGTCTTGACGGCCGTGCGCACGTTGGCGATCTGGCCGTCCGCGTCCGGGCTCTGGCCACGTTTGAGCACGGCGTTCCCGCCCAGCGCCACAATGACCCGCATGCGCTCCCCCTCAGATCGCCGTTGATCCCTTTGGTCCCTCTAGGTCTTGCTAGACGCCGTCACGTTCGAGCGGGCAGCTCATGCACCGGGGCCCGCCGCGCCCCCGGCCGAGCTCGCTGCCCCTGATCGTGATCACTTCGATGCCGTGGTCGCGCAGGTAGTTGTTGGTGGTGGTGTTGCGCTCGTAGGCGACGACCACGCCCGGCTCCAGCGCCAGCCCGTTGCAGCCGTCGTCCCACTGCTCCCGCTCGGCGGCGTAGACGTCCTGCGTGGGGGTCAGGACGGTGATGTGCGGCAGGTCGAGGGCGTGCGCGATGGCGTCGTGCATGTCCTCCGGCGGATGGTCGGTGACCTTGAGCTCCTTGCTCGTCGCGCCGGGCTCGATCGTGTACGACGGCAGCATGCCCAGGCCCGCGTATTTGGTGAACACCCCGACGTCCAGCATCGTCATCACGGTGTCGAGATGCATGAACGCCCGCGCCTTCGGCATGTCGATCGCCACGATCCGGTTCGCGGACCCGGCCCTGAACAGCCGCTGCGCCAGCATCTCGACCGCCTGCGGCTGGGTGCGCTCGCTCATCCCGATCAGCACCGCGCCCCGGCCGAGCACCAGCACGTCGCCGCCCTCCATGGTGGCCGGCGCGACCGAGCGGCCCGGGATCCAGCAGTGGTAGCCGCCCTGCTCCGGCCGGTTGAAGCCGCCCGCGAACGTCGGGTGGTACATGTAGACGGCCTCCATGTTGACCGTCTCCCGCATGCGGGCCTTCTTCTTCATCGCGTTGATCGACACGCCGTCGTAGATCCAGCAGGACGTGTCGCGGGTGAACAGGTGGTTGGGCAGCGGCGGCAGGATGAAGTCGTCGTCGGCCGTGGTGTGGAAGGTCACCGCCTGGGGCTCGCAGCCCATGGCGACCAGCTCCCGCTTGGTGATGCCGCCGGTGAGGTAGAGCTGCAGGGTCGCGGCGTCCATCCCGTCGAGCGTGTTGCGGATGTCGTCGATGGCCACCGGGCCCAGCCAGCGCTCGTCGACGACCGCGTCGAGGATGTGCTTGCGCGCCTCGGGGATGTCGACCGTCTCCCGCAGCAGGTCGGCCAGCAGATGGACGCGGACGCCCCGCCCGGCGAGCACCCGCTGGAACTCCTCGTGCTCCTCCATCGCCCGCTGCACCCACAGCACGTCGTCGAAGAGGAAGGCGTCCTTACTGGTCGGCGTCAGCCGTTTCAGCGCCAGGTCGGGCTTGTGCAGCAGAACCTGGCGCAGGCGCCCGACCTCGGAATCCACATGGAACGTCATCTCTGCTGTATCCCCCTCCAGGAAGCGGAAGTCACGCCCCCGGCGCGCCCCCTGGATCTCTCTGTCGTGCCCCACGCGCGCCCGGTTGACACGCCCGGGAGCCGGGAAATCCGTTGATCACGGAAGTCGGACCTCCCGTCGCTCCCCGTGTGGACAGCACGGGAGGGCACTCGCGTTGTAGCTGGTAGCCCCTGGTACTGTGTGTCCCGACCAACACCCTTTTAAGACCCGTCCCGTGAGGCGGGAAAGGTGGTGAGATTCGCCATGTCCGATTCCCGGGCCGTTCTCGAGGCCCCTGACATTCATCGCGCGCTGACCCGGATCGCGCACGAGATCCTCGAACGCACCAAGGGCGCCGGTGACGTCGTCCTCCTCGGCATCCCGACCCGCGGCGCGACGCTGGCCCGCCGGCTCGGCGACCGCATCGAGCAGTTCGAAGGCGTCAAGATCCCCGTCGGCTCGATCGACATCACGATGTACCGCGACGACCTGCGCCGGGGTCCCGCCAGGCCGCTCGGCCGCACCGACCTTCCGCCCGACGGCATCGACGACAAGGTCGTGGTGCTCGTCGACGACGTCCTCTACTCGGGCCGCACCGTCCGCGCCGCGCTCGACGCGCTCAACGACCTCGGCCGCCCCACCGCCGTACAGCTCGCCACGCTGGTCGACCGCGGTCACCGCGAGCTGCCCATCCGCGCCGACTACGTCGGCAAGAACCTGCCCACCGCCAAGAGCGAGAAGGTCAAGGTCTACCTCCAGGAGATCGACGGACGCGACGCCGTGCTGCTCATGAAGGGAGAGACCCGATGAACAGGCACCTCATCTCCGCGGGCGACCTCGCCAAGGACGACGCGCTGCTCATCCTCGACACCGCCGAAGAGCTGGCGAGGGTCTCGGAACGTTCCATCAAGAAGCTGCCCACGCTGCGCGGCCGTACGGTGGTCAACCTGTTCTTCGAGGACTCCACCCGGACGCGGATCTCCTTCGAGGCGGCGGCCAAGCGGCTGTCCGCCGACGTGATCAACTTCTCGGCCAAGGGGTCGAGCGTGTCCAAGGGCGAGTCGCTCAAGGACACCGCGCTGACCCTCGAGGCCATGGGCGCCGACGCGGTCGTCATCCGACACGGCGCCTCGGGCGCGCCGCACCGCCTGGCCAACTGGGTGCGCGGCAGCGTCGTCAACGCCGGCGACGGCACCCACGAGCACCCCACGCAGGCGCTGCTCGACGCCTTCTCCATGCGCCGCCGCCTGGGCAACCTGGAGGGCCGGCGGGTCACGATCGTCGGCGACGTGCTGCACAGCCGGGTCGCCCGCTCCAACGTGCTGCTGCTGCACACGCTCGGCGCCGAGGTGACGCTGGTCGCGCCGCCGACCCTGCTGCCCGTCTCGATCGGGACCTGGCCGTGCGAGGTGTCCTACGACCTCGACGCGGTCCTGCCCAAGTCCGACGTGGTGATGATGCTGCGGGTGCAGAAGGAGCGGATGAACGCCGCGTACTTCCCCAGCGAGCGCGAATACTCCCGCCGCTACGGCCTCGACCGCGACCGGTTCGCCAAGATGCCCGACGAGGCGATCGTGATGCACCCCGGGCCGATGAACCGGGGCATGGAGATCGCCGCCGAGGTGGCCGACTCGGCGCGTTCCACGATCGTCGAGCAGGTCGCCAACGGTGTGACCATCCGCATGGCCGTCCTGTACCTGTTGCTCGGGGGAGAGACCACGTGATCATCAAGAACGTCAGGATCCTGGGCGGGGAGCCCGCCGACATCCGCGTCTCGGACGGTGTGATCGCCGAGATCGGGCCCGCGCTGCCCGGAGACGGCGTCGACGGGGGCGGCGCCATCGCCCTGCCCGGCCTCGTCGACCTGCACACGCACCTGCGCGAGCCCGGCCGCGAGGACGCCGAGACCGTGCAGACCGGCACCCAGTCCGCGGCCCGCGGCGGCTACACCGCCGTGCACGCCATGGCCAACACCTCGCCGGTCGCCGACACCGCCGGCGTCGTCGAGCAGGTGTGGCGGCTCGGCCGCGAGTTCGCGCACTGCGACGTGCACCCGGTCGGCGCCGTCACCGTGGGCCTGGAGGGCAGGCAGCTCGCCGAGCTGGGCGCCATGGCCGACTCGGCCGCCCGCGTCCGTGTCTTCTCCGACGACGGCAAGTGCGTCGACGACGCCGTGCTCATGCGCCGCGCCCTCGAATACGTCAAGGCGTTCGACGGGGTCATCGCCCAGCACGCCCAGGAGCCCAGGCTCACCTCCGGCGCCCAGATGAACGAGGGCGTCATCTCCGGCAGGCTCGGCCTGACCGGCTGGCCGGCGGTGGCCGAGGAGGCGATCATCGCCCGCGACTGCCTGCTGGCCGCCCACGTCGGCTCCCGGCTGCACGTCTGCCACGTCTCCACGGCCGGCTCGGTCGAGATCCTGCGCTGGGCCAAGTCCAAGGGCTGGAACGTCACCGCCGAGGTCACCCCCCACCACCTGCTCCTGACCGACGACCTGGTCGAGGAGTCGCCGGTGGGCGCGTACAACCCGATCTACAAGGTCAATCCGCCGCTGCGCACCCGCGCCGACGTCGAGGCGCTGCGCGCCGCGCTGGCCGACGGCACGATCGACATCGTGGCCACCGACCACGCGCCCCACCCGGTCGAGGACAAGGAGACCGAGTGGTCGGCCGCGGCCATGGGCATGGTCGGCCTGGAGACGGCGCTCAGCGTCGTCCAGGAGGCCATGGTCGAGACGGGACTGCTCGACTGGGCGGGCGTCGCCCAGCGCATGTCCGTGGTGCCCGCCCGCATCGGCCGCCTGGCCGGGCAGGGGCGGGCGCTGGAGGTGGGCGCGCCGGCCAACATCACGCTCTACGACCCGTCCGTACGCACCGAGGTGGACCCCTCCGCCTTCGCGTCCAAGAGCAGGAACACCCCCTATGAGGGCATGACGCTCCCCGGCCGGGTAGTGGCCACGTTCCTGCGCGGCAGGCCGACCGTTCTCGAAGGGAAGCTGGTTTGAACACAGCGGTGCTCGTCCTGGAAGACGGCCGCGTCTTCCACGGAACCTCATACGGCGCCGAAGGTGAGACGTTCGGCGAAATGGTCTTCAACACCGGCATGACCGGCTACCAGGAGACCCTCACAGACCCCTCCTACCACCGGCAGATCGTCGCCATGACGGCGCCGCACATCGGCAACACGGGCGTCAACGACGAGGATCCCGAGTCCCGCCGTGTCTGGGTGGCCGGCTACGTCGTGCGCGAGCCGTCCCGGGTGGTCTCGAACTGGCGGGCCGACCGCTCGCTCGACGACTACCTCAAGGAGCAGGGCGTGGTCGGCATCGCCATCCCCGGTACCCGCGCCCTGACCCGCCACCTGCGTGAGCGCGGCGCCATGCGCGCCGGCATCTTCAGCGCGCCGGTCGCGCCGGTCGCGGACCTCGTCGAGCGCGTACGCCGCTCGCCCCGCATGGAGGGCGCGGCCCTGGCCGCCGAGGTGACCACGACCGAGCCCTACGTCGTGCCCGCCGTCGGCGCGAAGCGCTTCACGGTCGCCGCCGTGGACCTGGGCATCAAGGGCATGACGCCGCACCGGATGGCCGAGCGCGGCTGCGAGGTGCACGTGCTGCCCGCCGACGCCACGTTCGAGCAGATCATGGCGGTCGGGCCCGACGGCGTGTTCCTGTCCAACGGGCCCGGCGACCCGGCCACCGTCGACGTCTCCGTCCTGCGCCGGGTGCTGGAGGCCGGGCTGCCGTTCTTCGGCATCTGCTTCGGCAACCAGATCTTCGGCAGGGCGCTGGGGCTGTCCACGTACAAGCTGCGCTACGGCCACCGCGGCGTCAACCAGCCGGTCCAGGACGTGCGGACCGGCAAGGTGGAGATCTCCGCGCACAACCACGGGTTCGCGGTGGAGGCGCCGCTCGACGGGCCGTTCGAGACCCCCTACGGGCCCGCCGAGGTCAGCCACGTCAACCTCAACGACCGCTGCGTGGAGGGCCTGCGGCTGCTCGACGGGCGCGCCTTCAGCGTTCAGTACCACCCCGAGGCCGCCGCGGGGCCGCACGACGCCGCCTACCTGTTCGACGAGTTCTGCGCGGTGATGGGGGCCGTGACGGGGTCCGAGCTTCCGACGAGTTCTGAGAGGTCATGAGCCGTGCCCAAACGTGAGGACATCAGGTCCGTCCTGGTGATCGGGTCGGGGCCGATCGTGATCGGCCAGGCGTGCGAGTTCGACTACTCCGGCACCCAGGCGTGCCGGGTGCTGCGGGCCGAGGGGTTCCGCGTCATCCTCGTCAACAGCAACCCCGCGACGATCATGACCGACCCCGAGTTCGCCGACGCCACGTACGTCGAGCCGATCACCCCCGAGTTCGTCGAGAAGATCATCGCCAAGGAGCGGCCCGACGCGCTGCTGCCCACTCTGGGCGGCCAGACCGCGCTCAACACGGCGGTCGCGCTGCACGAGTCGGGCGTGCTCGACAAGTACGAGGTCGAGCTGATCGGCGCCGACTTCGACGCGATCCAGGCGGGGGAGAACCGCGAGCGGTTCAAGGAGATCGTCGCCAAGGTCGCCCGCGAGCACGGCCTCAACGCCGAGTCGGCCAAGTCGGTCATCTGCCACACCATGGACGACTGCCTGGCCGCCGTCGGCGAGCTGGGCTACCCGCTGGTGGTGCGGCCCTCGTTCACGATGGGCGGGGTCGGCTCCGGCTTCGCGCACGACGAGGAGGACCTGCGGCGCATCGCCGGCGCCGGGCTCGACGCCTCCCCGACCACCGAGGTGCTCCTGGAGGAGTCGATCCTCGGCTGGAAGGAGTACGAACTCGAGGTCATGCGCGACAAGGCCGACAACGTCGTCATCGTCTGCTCCATCGAGAACATCGACCCGATGGGCGTGCACACCGGCGACAGCGTCACCGTCGCGCCCGCGCTGACCCTGACCGACCGCGAATACCAGAACATGCGCGACGTCGCCATCGCCGTCATCCGCGAGGTCGGCGTCGACACCGGCGGCTGCAACATCCAGTTCGCGGTGGACCCGCGCTCCGGGCGCATGATCGTCATCGAGATGAACCCGCGCGTGTCCCGGTCGTCGGCGCTGGCCTCCAAGGCCACCGGCTTCCCGATCGCGAAGATCGCCGCCAAGCTGGCCATCGGCTACACCCTCGACGAGATCCCGAACGACATCACCAAGGAGACCCCGGCCTCCTTCGAGCCGACGCTCGACTACATCGTGGTGAAGGTGCCGCGGTTCGCGTTCGAGAAGTTCAGGGGCGCCGACCAGACGCTCACCACGCACATGAAGTCCGTCGGCGAGGCCATGGCCATCGGCCGCTCCTTCGCCGAGGCGCTGCAGAAGGCGCTGCGGTCGCTGGAGAAGAAGGACTCCTCCTTCACCTGGACCGGTGACGTCGCTCCCAAGGACGAGCTGCTGGGGGCCTGCCGCATCCCGCACGACGGCAGGCTGCGCACGATGCAGCAGGCCATCAGGGCCGGCGCCACGCCCGGAGAGCTGTACGAGGCCACGCACGTCGACCCCTGGTTCATCGACCAGCTCTTCCAGTTGCACGAGGAGGCCGAGGCGGTCGCCGGGGCGCCCGAGCTGACCGCCGAGGTGCTCGAGCGGGCCAAGCACCTCGGGTTCAGCGACGTGCAGATCGGCGAGGTCCGCGGCATCGACGAGGCCCGCGTACGCGACCTGCGCCACGCCCTCGGCCTGCGCCCGGTCTACAACACCGTCGACACGTGCGCCGCCGAGTTCGCCGCGAAGACCCCCTACCTCTACTCGACCTACGACGAGGAGAGCGAGGTCCCCACCGGGGAGCGGCAGAAGGTCATCATCCTCGGCTCCGGGCCCAACCGGATCGGGCAGGGCATCGAGTTCGACTACGCGTGCGTGCACGCCTCGTTCGAGCTGTCCAGGGCCGGGTTCGAGACCGTCATGGTCAACTGCAACCCCGAGACCGTCTCGACCGACTACGACACCTCCGACCGGCTCTACTTCGAGCCGCTCACCCTGGAGGACGTCCTGGAGGTCGTGCACGCCGAGCAGCAGACCGGCCCGGTCGCCGGCGTGATCGTGCAGCTCGGCGGCCAGACCCCGCTCGGGCTGGCGCAGGCGCTCAAGGACGCGGGCGTGCCCGTGGTGGGCACCTCGCCCGAGTCGATCCACCTGGCCGAGGAGCGCGGCGCGTTCGGGCGGGTGCTGGCCGAGGCGGCGCTGCCCGCGCCCAAGCACGGCACGGCGCTGACCGTGTCGGAGGCGCTGGAGATCGCCGAGGAGATCGGCTACCCGGTGCTCGTCCGGCCCTCCTACGTGCTCGGCGGCGCCGGCATGGCCATCGTCTACGACGACGAGACGCTCACCACGTACATGGCGGCCCAGGAGGGCGGCCACCCGGTGCTCGTCGACAAGTTCCTCGACGAGGCCATCGAGATCGACGTGGACGCCCTCTACGACGGCGAGGAGCTCTACCTGGGCGGCGTCATGGAGCACATCGAGGAGGCCGGCATCCACTCCGGCGACTCGGCCTGCGCCCTGCCGCCCATCACGCTCGGCAGCCACGACATCAAGCGCATCCGCGCCGCCACGGAGGCCATCGCCGCCGGGGTGGGCGTGCGCGGGCTCCTGAACGTCCAGTACGCCATGTCGGCCGGTGTCCTGTACGTCCTGGAGGCCAACCCGCGCGCCAGCCGTACGGTGCCGTTCGTGTCCAAGGCCACGGCGGTGCCGCTGGCCAAGGCGGCGGCCCGGGTGATGCTCGGCGCGTCGATCGCCTCCCTGCGCGAGGAGGGCATGCTGCCCGCCGACGGCGACGGGGGCACGCTGCCGCTCGACGCGTCCATCGCGGTCAAGGAGGCGGTGCTGCCGTTCAACCGGTTCCGCGGCGTCGACACGGTCCTGGGGCCCGAGATGCGCTCCACGGGCGAGGTCATGGGCATCGACGAGTTCTTCGGGACCGCGTACGCCAAGTCCCAGGCGGCCGCCTACGGTCCGCTTCCGACCAAGGGACGCGCGTTCGTGTCCGTGGCCAACAGGGACAAGCGTGCGATGATCTTCCCTGTGAAGGCGCTGGCGGATCTCGGGTTCGAGATCCTGGCCACCGAGGGGACCGCCGAGGTGCTGCGCCGCAACGGCGTCCATGCCAAGATCGTGCGAAAGCACAGCGAGGGGACGGGTCCCGGAGGTGAGCCCACGAGTGTGCAGGCCATTCTCGACGGCGAGGTCGATCTGATCGTCAACACGCCGTTCGGCAGCCCGGGGCAGTCGGGGCCGCGGCTCGACGGCTACGACATCCGCACGGCCGCCGTGCTGCGCGGCATCCCGTGCATCACCACGGTCTCGGGGCTGGCCGCCGCGGCGGCCGGCATCCAGGCGATCGTGCGCGGCGACGTCGGCGTACGGTCGCTCCAGGAGCACGCACAGGCACTCCGGGGCTGACCCCGCACGGGAGGTGAAGACGGCTGGCCGGTACTCCGGTGCAGGTGACGGGCACGGTGCTGACGACGCGCCGGGTCGACGCCTACCATGCGCTGACGGTGGTGGCGCCCGGCATAGCCGAGCGTTACCGCCCCGGTCACTTCGTCTCCGTGGCCGTGGGCGGGCCGCACACCTCGATGGTGACGCGCCGCGCGTTCTCCATCCACGACGTGAAGTCCGACTACGGCGGCACGGTCGAGCTGGTCTTCACCACCGGCGGGCCCGGCACGGCCTGGCTGGCCGAGCGGCGCGCCCGTGACACGCTCGACCTGGTGGGGCCGCTGGGGCGGCCCTTTCCGCTGCCGCGCGACCCCGTGCACTGCGTGCTCGTCGGCTCCGAATACGGCTCCGCCGTGCTGTTCCCGCTGGCCGACGCGCTGCTGGCGCGGGGCTGCCGGGTCGACTTCGTGCTCGGCGCGGCCGGGGCCGAGCGGGTGTTCGGCGCGATGCGGGCCCGCAGGATGGCCGAGACGACGACGCTGACCACCGAGGACGGCTCGCTCGGGCTGCGCGGCAGGGTCACCGACGCGCTGCCGTCGGTGATCGCCGACACGCGGGCCGACGCCGTCTACGCCTGCGCGCCCATGGAGACGCTGCGGGCGGTGACGGCGGTGGCGATGGAGTTCGACATCCCGGTGCAGGTCGCCGTCGAGGAGTCGATGGCCTGCGGGATCGGGGTGTGCATGACGTGCGTGCTGCCGGTCATCGGCGATGACGGAGTGACCAGGATGGTCAGGGCGTGCGCGGAGGGGCCGGTGTTCCGGGGGGAGCGGGTGCGCTTCGAGGACGTGGGAACGATCCCGTTCGACGCGCTCGGCGCCCCCGGAGGCGGTGCACGACATGTCAGTTGATATGCGTACATTCCTGGCGCACGTGGAACTGGCCAACCCCATCACCACCGCCGCCGGCTGCGCCGCCTCCGGGCGGGAGCTGGCCCAGTTCTTCGACCTGCACCGGCTCGGCGCGCTCACCACCCGCTCGATCACCATGGCCCCGCGCGCGGGGCGCCCCACGCCGCGCATGGCCGAGACGCCCTCGGGCATGCTCAACGCCGTCGGGCTGCAGGGGCCGGGCATCGACGCCTTCCTGGAGCGGGAGCTGCCCTGGCTGGCCCAGCGGGGCATCAAGACCATCGTCTCGATCGGCGGCGGCACCGTCGCCGAATACTCCGAGCTGGCCCGCAGGCTCGCCGACGCGCCCGGGGTCACCGCGCTGGAGGTCAACCTCTCCTGCCCGAACATGGAGGACCGCGGACGGGTCTTCGCCCGCGAGGGCAGCGCCGCCGCCGAGGTCATCGCCTCCGTCCGGTCGATCATGCGTTACGACGTCCCCGTCGTGGCCAAGCTCGCGCCCGACGTGGCCGACATCGTCTCCGTCGCCCGCGCCTGCGTGGACGCCGGGGCCGACGCGCTGTCCATGATCAACAATCCGCTGGGCATGGCCATCGACACCGAGGCGCTGCGCCCCTCGCTCGCCGCCGTCACCGGCGGGCTGTCGGGGCCGGCCATCCTGCCGCTCGCCGTACGGTGCGTCTGGCAGGTCCACGCCGCGCTCCCCGGAGTGCCCCTGATCGGCATCGGCGGCGTGATGACCGGCAAGGACGCCTTCCAACTGGTCCTGGCGGGCGCCTGTGTGGTCGGAGTGGGCACGGCGCTGTTCCACGACCCCTATGCCTGCCTGCGCATCGAACGCGAGCTCGAGGACCTCCTGAGGGCCCGAGGCTTCCAGCGGCTGGCCGACGCCGTCGGCCTGGCCCACCGCCCGCCGGGGAGCGCGCCCCGGCACCTGCTCGTCGACTCCGAAGAAAGCACCCCGTGACCCAGGAGGGCACGTCTTGACTCCCGCACCCATCGCCGTCGCCCTCGACGCCCCCGACCTGGAGACCGCCGCCCGGTGGGCCGCCCTGGTCACGCCCCACGTCAGCACGGTCAAGGTGGGCCTGGAGCTCTACCTGCGCTACGGGCCCGACGTGATCGCCTCGGTGCGCGGTGCCAGCGGCGTACAGGTGTTCCTCGACCTCAAGCTGCACGACATCCCGAACACCGTGGCGGGCGCCGCACGGGCGGTGGCCCGGCTGCGGCCCGCGATCCTCACCGTGCACGCGGCCGGTGGCCCGGCCATGATCAGGGCGGCCGTCGAGTCCGCGCCCCGCACCCAGATCGCCGCCGTGACCATCCTGACCTCCCTGACCGAGGCCGACCTGGGCCGCATCGGCCTGGTCGGGCCGGCCGACGACGCCGTACGCCGGTTGGCAGCGCTGTCGGTCGAAGCGGGGGCGACGGCGCTGGTGTGCTCGCCGAACGAGGTGTCGGCGGTGCGGGCGGAGGTGGGGGAGGGGATCACGCTCATCACGCCGGGCGTACGGCCCACGGGGGCCGCCACGCAGGACCAGGTGCGGGTGGCCACGCCTGAGCAGGCGCTGGCGGACGGCGCGGACCTGCTGGTCATCGGCCGCCCCATCACCGGCTCCCCAGACCCGGGCGCGACCGCCGCCGCCATCGCCGCCTCCCTCCGCCGCGCCGTCTAACCCCGCCGCTCCCCGTTCGCCGCTTTCCCCGTTCCCGCTTTCCCTGCCGCCCTCTGCTCGCTGCCGTCCGCCGGCCTTTCGCCCTTTTCACTCGTCCGCGCCTTCGTCGGCCTGCCCGGCGTGCGTGTGCCGGACCGCTGCGCCTTCGTCGGCCGGGTCGGCGGCTGCCGGGTCGCTCTGCCGTTCGCGTCGGCTCGCCGTTCGCGTGCCGACCATTGCCGCACCGGGCCGGCGGCTGCTGGGTCGCGGCGCCGTGCGTTCGGCGGTTCGCCGTGTGCGTGCCGGTTCGTACTGCGTGGGTCGGGCCGCCGTGCGGGGGCGCGGCGGTCGTCGTGCGTGCTCGACCGTTCGCGGCGCCACGCCGAGCGGCTGGCCCCCCATCCTTTACGGCAAGCCGGCCGACCCGCACGCGCCGACGTCCGTTGCCGTCCGTCATGGCCGGTCGTGAAGGCTCACGTGGTGCTCGCCGTGACGAAGCGCACACTTGACCCCGGCCGTGGCGAATCCGACCCCGCCTGTGGTGAAACGTTCACCCCCGAGCGGCGAACGCCGTCACCCCGGGCACCGTCGTCCCCGTCGCACACGCGTGTTCGCTCGCGTGACTTTTGGGCGCCCTGGACCCGTGCGGTCGCTCCGGCGTCCCGGGCTGTCAGGACGGCACCTGACAACGGTCAGACCGGTCACCGCGCTAACAAGATCATAAGCCATCTGCGCAGGGCCTCGCACGCAACCGCCCAGTCAGGTTTCGGCCCTGGTGCGGCGTGGGTTTCGGACATCGCGGGATGACTGGAATGTGATCATCGTTGCGTTTCACGACAACGGCGCGAGCCGACGCGCGAAGGCTCAAGTGAGGGCGATTTGATCAGCACAATGTGATTTTACAATCACGCAGAGTGATGAAGTGGATTTTGTGAGGAGAGAAAACGCGCTTGACGTTGCTTAGGGGCCGATGACCAGCTAGTTTCCCTTCCCGTCCGAGTACATCGACAGAAATTCGAGGTGACCCGGCGTGGCTCTTCCTCCCCTGACCCCTGAGCAGCGCGCCGCAGCCCTGGAAAAGGCTGCCAAGGCCCGTAAAGAGCGTGCCGAGGTCAAGAACCGGCTCAAGCATGGCGCGGTTTCTCTGGCTGAGGTGCTCAAGGATGGGCAGACCGACGACGTCATCGGCAAGATGAAGGTGTCGGCTTTGTTGGAATCGCTCCCCGGCGTGGGCAAGGTCCGCGCCAAGCAGCTCATGGAGCGGCTTGCCATCGCCGAGTCCCGCCGCGTGCGGGGTCTCGGCGCGAACCAGAGGGCCTCCCTCGAGCGCGAGTTCGGTGGCAACGAGAGCTAATCTCTGTTCCACACGAAAGCGCAGGTTCAACTGGGGGTAGGAAGTGACCGACAGGTCCTGGTCCGGCGATGTCAGTGCCCACGAGGCGGTCGGACCGGGGACGGAGGTCGGCTTCCTGCCCTTGAGCGAGCGGCGGCTGACGGTCCTTTCAGGGCCGTCGGGCGTCGGTAAGTCCACGGTCGTCGCCGAGCTCCGGCGGGCACACCCCGCGGTGTGGCTGTCGGTCTCGGTGACAACCAGGAGACCCCGGCCCGGCGAGGTCAACGGGGTTCACTACTTCTTCGTCGACGGCGAGGAGTTCGACCGGCTCGTGGAGTCCGGGGAGCTGCTCGAGTGGGCGGAGTTCGCGGGCAACCGCTACGGCACGCCGCGCGAGCCGGTGCTGAAGAAGCTCGCCGAGGGCGTGCCGACGCTGCTCGAGATCGACCTCGAGGGCGCCAGGCAGGTACGCCGGAGCATGCCGGAGGCGCTGCTGATCTTCCTGGCCCCGCCCACCTGGGAGGAGCTGGAGAAGCGGCTGCGCGGGCGCGGCACCGAGCCGGAGGACGTCATCGCGCGCCGGCTGCAGGCCGGGCGGGTCGAGATGGCCGCCGAATCGGAGTTCGACCTCACCCTGGTGAACACGAGTGTCCAAGACGTGTGCCACCGGCTGATAGCCTTGATGACTGACCCTCAGGGGGTCACGACAACCACCAACCGAGAGGTCTGACAATCGTGGCAGGCACCACCCCGGCCGCGGAGGGCATCACCAACCCGCCGATCGACGCGCTGCTCGACATCGTCGACAGCAAATACTCACTGGTGATCATGGGTGCCAAGCGCGCCCGCCAGATCAACGCCTACTACTCCCAGCTCGGCGAGGGCCTGCTGGAATACGTCGGGCCGCTGGTCGAGACGCACGCTCAGGAGAAGCCCCTGTCCATCGCACTGCGTGAGGTCTCCGAGGGCCTGCTCAACGCCGAGCCCATCGAAGGCGCGGTCTGACCCCTTCGATGAAGGTCGTCCTGGGCGTCAGTGGCGGCATCGCCGCGTACAAGGCGTGTGAGCTGCTGCGCCTGTTCACCGAGTCCGGGCACGAGGTGCGGGTCGTCCCGACCCGCGAGGCCCTGAAGTTCGTGGGCGCGCCCACCTGGGCCGCCCTGTCGGGCAACCCCGTGTCGGCGGAGGTGTGGGACGACGTTCACGAGGTGCCCCACGTGCGGATCGGCAAGCAGGCCGACCTCGTCGTGGTGGCGCCTGCGACGGCCGACGTGCTCGCCAAGGCGGCGCACGGGCTGGCCGGCGATCTGCTCACCAACACGCTGCTGACGGCCAGGTGCCCGGTCGTGTTCGCGCCCGCGATGCACACCGAGATGTGGCAGCATCCCGCCACCGTGGCCAACGTGGCGACCCTGCGCGAGCGGGGCTCCGTCGTGATCGACCCGGCCGTGGGCCGGCTCACCGGCGCCGACACCGGCCCCGGGCGGCTGCCCGACCCAGCCGAGATCTTCCAGATCTGCCTGCGCGTGCTGCGCGGCAGACCGCGCGACCTGGCCGGGCGCAAGGTCGTGGTCTCCGCGGGCGGCACCCGCGAGGCGATCGACCCGGTCCGCTTCATCGGCAACCGCTCGTCCGGGCTGCAGGGTTACGCCCTGGCCCGCACGGCCGCCGCCAGAGGCGCCGAGGTGACGCTCGTGGCCGCCAACGTCGTGCTGCCCGATCCCGCCGGCGCCAAGGTCGTCCGCGTCGAGTCCACGGCCGAGCTGCGCGAGGCCGTGCTCACCGCCTCCGCCGACGCCGACGTGGTCGTCATGGCCGCCGCCGTCGCCGACTTCAGGCCCGAGACGCGCCGCGACGAGAAGATCAAGAAGACGGACGGGGAACCCGAGGCCATCCGCCTCACCAAGAACCCCGACATCCTCGCCGAACTCGGCGAACGCCGCCGCCAGGCCCGCGCGGCCCAGGCGGGCGGCGACACGCCCGGCAGAGCATCCGGCGGAATTCGTCCGGGCGAGGTGCGCCCCGGGGTGATCGTCGGGTTCGCGGCCGAGACGCACGACGTCCTCGCCAACGGGCAGGCCAAGCTCGCTCGCAAGGGTTGCGACCTGCTGGTCGTCAACCAGGTGGGGGAGGGCCTGGCCTTCGGCACCGCCGACAACGCCGCCACCGTGCTGGTGGCGGGCGGCGAGGCGGTGGAGGTGCCGTACGGGCCCAAGGAAGACGTGGCCGACGCCGTGTGGGACCTGGTCGCCACCCGCCTCCCCGACCCCACCCGCCTGTCCTGACGGGTCTCCTGATCTGATTCGTTCGCCTGCCCTGATGGGCCGGCGTTCGCGATGCGCCCGCTTGCTGCGGCGCGCCGCTGACTCTGGCGCGGGGGCTCTCTTCGACACGTGTCCGGAGCGTCGGTGCCTCAACGAACGTGCGTGGCGGTAGAGCCCGCACGCGTCGGCGGATGGGTGCGTGCCCGAGCAGGTCCCGTGAGGGTGCGCCCTCCCCCTTGGGGCCCTGGAAGGCCCAAGCCGCTCACCTGCGCTTACGCTCCCGCCCGTGCTTAGAGTCGCCCGAAAGTGCCGTAAACGGATATCCACTGTGTACGACGCACAAAGAGTGCGTAACCGATTACCCGATCACCTGTTGCGACATCCCCGCCCGCCTGCGGATACTTGGGTCAAAGGGGGATGGAATGCCGGTGGGTTCTGCTGTCAGGGATCGTTGTAGAACATTGCTCGGCGACCAAGGGGAGATCCACTACGTCTTCCCCGCGTTCTGCGCGGGGGCCGCGGGCACGGGGAACTTCCTGATCGTGGTCACCGACTCGGCTGTATCGGTGCTGGCCACCAGAACGTTCAGGAGCGATCGGCCGGTTTCGGTGTTCGCGGAGTTCCCGCGGCACACCAGGCTCGGCCCCATCCTGCCTGGACCCGTAATCGAGCTGGGCTCGATGGTGTTCGAGTTCGATGAGGAGTACGCCGCCGTGGTGTCGGCCGCAGACGCGGAGATCTTCGCGCCGGAGCTGCTGCCCCACGACCCGCTGCCCGACCTGTGAGAGGTGACAGATAGTGGACGGTTTCGCGACCTGGCGCCTGGTGGGGCTAGACTTCGGCGAGGCCCAGGCATGCCCATTCGTCCCGGGCCTTACATCCGTCAGCAGCCGCTGCATGAGGAGCCACTGAGTTGTCACGTCGCCTGTTCACCTCCGAGTCGGTCACCGAGGGCCACCCGGACAAGATCGCCGACCAGATCAGTGACGCGATTCTCGACACCATGCTCAAGGACGACCCCAAGAGCCGGGTCGCCGTCGAGACGATGATCACTACCGGCCAGGTCCACGTCGCAGGCGAGGTCACGACCGAGACCTACGTCGACATTCCCGGGGTCATCCGGGAGAAGATCCTGGAGATCGGCTACGACGCCTCCCACAAGGGCTTCGACGGAGCCTCGTGCGGCGTGTCCGTGTCCATCGGCGCGCAGTCGCCCGACATCGCCCAGGGCGTCGACGACGCCTATGAGCACCGCGTGGGCGGCGACGCCGACGAGCTCGACCGCCAGGGCGCCGGCGACCAGGGCCTCATGTTCGGCTACGCCTGCCGTGAGACCCCCGAGCTGATGCCGCTGCCGATCACTCTCGCCCACCGGCTGGCCCAGCGCCTGTCCGAGGTGCGCAAGAGCGGCACCGTGCCCTACCTCCGTCCCGACGGCAAGACCCAGGTGACGATCGAGTACGACGGCGACACGCCGGTCCGCCTCGACACCGTGGTCGTCTCCACGCAGCACGCGGCGGAGATCGACCTCAAGGAGATGCTGACGCCCGACATCAAGGAGCACGTGGTCGACCCCGTGCTCGCGGGCCTCGACCTCGACATCGAGGGCTACCGCCTGCTTGTCAACCCGACCGGCCGCTTCGAGATCGGCGGCCCGATGGGCGACGCCGGCCTCACCGGTCGCAAGATCATCATCGACACCTACGGCGGCATGGCCCGCCACGGTGGCGGCGCCTTCTCGGGCAAGGACCCGTCCAAGGTCGACCGCTCCGCCGCCTACGCCATGCGCTGGGTCGCCAAGAACGTCGTCGCCGCCGGGCTCGCCGACCGGTGCGAGGTGCAGGTCGCCTACGCCATCGGCAAGGCTCAGCCGGTGGGTCTGTTCGTGGAGTGCTTCGGCACCGAGAAGCTGCCGGTGGAGAAGATCCAGGACGCCGTGCTGCAGGTGTTCGACCTGCGTCCGGCCGCGATCATCCGCGACCTCGACCTGCTGCGTCCGATCTACTCGGAGACCGCCGCCTACGGCCACTTCGGCCGTGAGGGCTTCTCCTGGGAGTCGACCGACCGCGCCGAGGCCCTGCGCACCGCCGCCGGCCTGTAGTCGGGCTCCGCAACCACACAGTCACCGGCTGGAAGGTCCCGTGGCGACGGCTGGGCCGTCGCCGCCCGCCTGACGGCCGGTGACTGCTCGGCGTTATGGGCGACTCACCTGGGCGGCCGGTCCGGTCGCCGCGACGTCGAGCCCAGGGTGTCGTGGCCGGGACTCCCTGACCGGGATGCCGTGCCCAGGACGCCGTGGCCGGGATGTGTCGCGCCCCGGCACGGGCCACGTGGGGCGCATGATCTCCTTGGTGCTCACCGGCTGCTGAGCGTTCACCGCCCGCCGGGCGGTCGTCCGCGGGTGCCCCCTGCGGCCCGCTCTGAATCTCCGGCGCCGACCATTGGTCGTGGTCGCTGGAGGGCCGCTGGACGGGCTGTTCGGCGGGGAGCCGATGCCGGTGCCGTACCTCGTGGAGGCTGTTCGGAGCGTGGGCGTCGCGGGCGGCGGGGTCTGGTAGACGTTATGCGTGACCCACTCCGACGACGCCCTCCTGCCGCTCGACGCCGTGCGGCCCCCAGCGTCGTCGAAGGACACCAAAGGGGCTCCCGTGCCCGCCCCCGACCGTCCGGTGGCGCGGATCGTCGTGGACAGCCCGCTGCCGCACCTCGACCGCCCCTTCGACTACCTGGTGCCAGCCACCATGCACGAGACGGCCGAGCCCGGTGTGCGCGTCCGGGTGCGGTTCGCGGGCAAGCTCGTCGACGGGTTCCTGCTCGAACGGGTCGAGGAGAGCGACCACGAGGGCAGGCTCACCCCGCTGGAGCGCGTGGTGTCGCCCGAGCGGGTGCTCACCCCGGAGATCGCCGGGCTGGCCAGGGCGGTCGCCGACCGCTATGCGGGCACCCTGACCGACGTCCTGCGCCTGGCCGTCCCGCCGCGCCACGCCAAGGCCGAGGCCGAGCCCGCCAAGGAGGACCCGCCGGGCGGCGAGGCCGTCGAAAGACCCGCCCAGAGCGCCTGGGACGCCTACCCGACCGGCCCTTCGTTCCTCGACGCGCTGCGCGACGGGCGCGCGCCCCGGGCCGTGTGGTCGGCGCTGCCCGGCGCCAGGGGATGGGCCGGGGCGATGGGCGAGGCGGTGCTGGCGACGCTCGACGGCGGCAGGGGAGCGGTCGTCGTGGTCCCCGACGGCAAGGACGTGGCGCTGGCCGACGGCGCGTTCGAGCGGCTGCTCGGCCCCGGCCGGCACGTGGCGCTCACCGCCGACCTGGGTCCCGCCGAGCGGTACAGACGGTGGCTGAAGGTCCTGAGAGGCCAGGTGCGCGCCGTCGTGGGCACCCGGGCGGCCATGTTCGCCCCCGTCGCGGATCTCGGCCTGGTGGCCATCTGGGACGACGGTGACGACCTGCACGCCGAGCGGTTGGCCCCCTACCCGCATGCCCGCGAGGTGCTCGGGCTGCGCGCCCACAGGAGCGGCGCGGGGCTGCTGATCGGGGGCTACGCCCGTACCGCCGAGGCGACACAGCTCGTCGCCACCCGCTGGGCCAGGCCGATCGTGGCCGCACGGACGACGATCCGGGGCCTCGCGCCCCGCGTGCGGCCCGCGGGCGAGGACGCCGAGCTGGCCAAGGACCAGGCCGCCCGCCAGGCAAGGCTGCCCAGCATCGCCTGGCGCGCGCTGCGACAGGGCCTGGAGAGCGGGCCCGTGCTGGTGCAGGTGCCCCGGCGCGGCTATCTGCCCGCCCTGGCGTGCGGCCACTGCCGCACCCCGGCCCGCTGCGTCCTCCCGCCCACCAGGACCGCACCCGCCAGAACCGCGCCCGCCACGACCGCACCCGCCACGACCGCACCCACCGGGAACACCATCGCCGGGACCGCCCCCGGCCAAGTCCAGGACGAGAGCCGGGCGACCCCACCGGACGTCACTGGCGGCGGCGCGGAGCCGCTGTGCCATGGGCCGCTGGCGCTCAGGGGCGGCCACGCGGCCCCCTACTGCCGCTGGTGCGGCCGGGTGGACGCGGACTGGCGGTGCTCGTCCTGCGGCAGTCCCCGGCTGCGTGCGGTGGTCACGGGCGCCCGGCGCACCGCCGAGGAGCTCGGCCGGGCCTTCCCCTCCGTGCCGGTGCGCACCTCGGGACGCGACGGCGTCCTCGCCACCGTGCCGGCCGCGCGGGCGCTGGTCGTCGCCACACCGGGCGCCGAGCCGGTGGCCGTCGACGGCTACGCGGCGGCCGTGCTGCTCGACGGCTGGGCGCTGCTCGGGCGGGCCGACCTGCGGGCGGGCGAGGAGACCGTACGCCGGTGGATGAACGCCGCCGCCCTGCTCCGCCCCGGCGCCGAGCTGGTGGTGCTCGGGGACGCGGGGCTGCCCGCCGTACAGGCCCTGCTCAGGTGGGATCCGGTCACCCACGCCGAGCGTGAGCTCGGCGACCGGGCCGAGCTGGGATTCCCGCCCGCCGTGCGCATGGCGACGCTCACCGGCACGGCCGGGGCGGTCAGGCAGATGCTCGACGAAGTACGTCTCCCGCCCGACGCCCAGGTGCTCGGCCCCGTTCCCCTGGACGATCAGGGCCAGGAACGCGCCATGATCCGGGTGCACCGGGCCGGTGGCGCGGCCCTGTCCGCCGCGCTCAAGGGGGCCAGCGGGGTACGTGCGGCGAGAAAGACACCAGATGTCGTGAGGGTGAGTGTCGACCCACTCGACCTGATTTAGACCGTTTCCCCGATTCGCTCATCCGTGGGCCAGCCGTTAGCGTGCCCCTGTGTCGATCGAATGGGTGAACCAGGCCATCGACGACCTGCGCGCTTGGGGGCGCGCGCGGGAAGTCGAAGTGGACGCGGACGAGGTCCGCCTGCTCTGCGACTACGCCAGCGACTACCTCAACGTCAATGAACTGGGTGATTTCACTCCCGAGACCTTCGACGAGCTGCTGCTGTCCATCTATCCGCGCAAGGTCATCGCGCCGCCGGAGAGCGCGGCGGAGACCGTCGCCGCCGCCCGCATCCTCGTCGTCTACCTCACCGAGGCGGGCGAGGTGAGCGAGGCGACGGCGGAGCTGATGCGCGGCAGGCTCGACGACATCGCTCCGCGCATGCGGGAGGCCCTCGCCGACACGGCGAACTTCGGCATGGCCAAGAGCCTGTTCAGCTCCATCGGCCCCGAGTCGCTGGAGCAGGCGGTCGCCATCCCCTCCGGCGAGCTGCCCGACCTGGGCGAGGCGCCCTGCGACTGTCCCGGATGCACGCCGCTGCCCGCCGCCCGGCTGGCCGCGCCCGAAGACCTGATGGCCGCGCTGGACGGCGTACCGATGCTGGCGGAGGAGCCGCTGCCCGGCGGCGAGCCCCTGGAGGAGTGGGCGCAGCGCGTGGCCCGCGTGCTCGAGCACGACACCGGCGGCGCGATCACCGGCTCGGCCGAGCTCGACGAGGGCCTCTACGACCTGTTCGACATGCTCTACAGGCTCCAGGTGCGCGTCCCCGCCGCCGTGATCGGCGACTACCTCGACGAGATCGCCGGCGAGGGCGAGGTCGACCTGCCCGCCGTGCTCGACCGGCTGGTCTGGTCCGGCATGCTCGACGTGGCGGCCGACGGCGCCGAGCTCACGCCCCTGGGGGTCTGGGGGCTGCGCGAGCACTACCTCACGCTCGGCATCGAGGCCCCGCAGGCCCCCGACCTGGCCGAGGCCGACGCGCTCGGGCTCATCGAGGGGCTGCTCGACGGCGTCCCCACCGAGCTGGCGGAAGACGACATCAACCGCTGGCTGACCGGCAGGGGCGAGGGCGAGGCAGCCGCCGAGCTGCTCGCCGCCGCCTCAGGCGCGCCCGCCGTGGCCCGCGGCATCGCCATCACCATCGTCGACCGGCTCGGCTCCGAGGCCGAGCCCCAGGTGCGCGACTACCTGGAGGACCAGGAGCTCCGCCCGCACGCCATCCACTGGCTGGCCGCCAGGGGGCTGCCCGCGCCGTCGCTCACCCAGGACGAGCTGCTCTGGGTCAGCGTCGACATGCTCGCCCTCGCCATGCCCGCGGCCGAGGAGGACCCCGAGATCTTCGCCGAGAACATGGCCGCCTCCGGCCCGCCCGCCCACCTGATCGAGGAAATGTGGCGGGTCGACCATCCCGACGTCGTCGACGTTCTCGAGCTGCTCGGACGCTCCATCCCCGACGGCACGGTGGCCAAGGCGGCGCGCAAGGCGGCGTTCAAAGCCCGGTCCCGGGCCATCCGTTGAGTACGCTCATGTGACCGGTGTGCAGTAAGTTTCGTGGGTGGCAAACAATGTCTTCGACCTCGCCGAGCTGCGCAAGCTGATCGATGAGCAGGCTCCCGCCGTGCCTCCGCGGCCCCCTGAGGAGACTCCGGTGGAGCACGAGGCGCTGACGTTCCCGCCGGTCCTGCTGGCGTCCGACGCCGAGCTGGCGACGGCGGTGCCCGTGGTGCCGCTCGTGGCCGACGCGATCAGGCTCACGGCCTGGACCGGCACCCGCCAGGTGACCCCCGAGGGCCACCTGGCCGAGGCCGACGCCGCGGCCGTCGTCGAGGAGCTGGACCTGCCGGCCGCCCGGCTCCGCCTGATCTGGATCGTCGCCGTCAACACCGGGCTGCTGCAGATCCTCGCCGGCCGGGTCTCCCGGGGGCCGCTGTCGATGCAGCTCACGGTCGAGGCCACGCTGGAGTTCTGGGACGGCGTGGTGATGGACGTGCTCGACCGCGCCGACGACGGCCTGACCGGCTCGGCCGTGGTCGACGGCCATCTCGCCGAGATGCTCGCCACGATCTACTCCGTACGCTCCGGGGTCGCCACCGCCAACCTCGCCCGCGGCATCCTGCAGTCCCACGAGGTGGCCTGCGCGCCCGGCCCCGTCGAGATGCGCAGGATCGCCGCCGCCCTGCCCGCGGAGCTGCTCGAGGCGCTGTCGCTGCTGACCTACTGCGGGCTGGTCGAGCAGACCAGCGCGGGCCGCACCGCCCTGACCCCGCTCGGCGTCTGGGCCATCCGGCGCGACCTGCTGCGCGAGGGTCACGACGCGCCCACCGCGGCCGAGGTGGAGGTGTTCGCCGACCTGTCGGCGGCCGAGCTGGTGGAGGCGCTGGTCAAGGGCACCGCCACGCAGAGTGCCGTCGCCGGGTGGCTGGAGCGCCGGGCCCCCGAGACGGCCGCCCGCGACCTGATCGAGATCGCCGCCTCCGGCACGGCGGGCCAGCGCGGGGCCGTGGGCGCCATCCTGGAGGAGCTGGGCCCCGAGGCCGAGGCCCCGGTCAGGCAGGCCCTCGAGCACCCGCTGATGCGCCGCTACGCCGCCTCCTGGCTGCACATCCGCGACCTCGACGCCCCGACGCTCAGCTCCGAGGACCACACCTGGATCGCGGTCGACTCCCTGGCCGCCCTCATGCACCTGTCGGGCGCCGCGGCCGGCCGGCTCGACACGCCCGAGCCGGGGGAAGACCTGATCAAGCTGGTCGGCGAGATGCCCGCGGTGGGCCACCCCGACACGATCGCCGTCCTCGACATGCTTGCCACCGCGCATGACGACCAGGCCGTGGTCAAGGCGGCGCGCAAGGCCGCGATGAAGGCCCGCTCACTGGAGCACGCGGACGCGCACCGCAGGTGACGGCTTCCCGCCCTGCACTAAACTTGGCTGTTCCACGCTTGAGAAACGGAGTGACCCCCTTGGCCATCCAGTCGATCCGGCTGTTCGGAGACCCGGTGCTGCGCACCCCGGCGGCCCCGGTCGTCGACTTCGACAAGGAGCTCCGCAAGCTGGTCAAGGACCTCACCGACACGATGATGGACGCCCCGGGCGCGGGCCTGGCGGCTCCCCAGATCGGCGTCGGGCTGCGGGTGTTCACCTACTACGTCGACGACCAGCTCGGCCATCTGATCAACCCCGACCTCGACCTGTCCGCGGACCTCGACGAGGAGGGCGAGGAGGGCTGCCTGTCGTTCCCGGGCCTGTCGTTCCCCACGCCGCGCTCCATCCGGGCCGTCGCCAAGGGCCTCAACATGCACGGCGAGCCCGTCACGCTGGAGGGCACCGACCTGATGGCCCGCTGCTTCCAGCACGAGACCGACCACCTCGACGGCATCCTGTTCATCGACCGCATGGACCCCAAACAGCGCAAGCTGGCCATGAAGGCCGTGCGCGAGGCGGAGTGGAGCGGCCTGTCCGCCCCCGTGATCAAGGTCTCACCCCACGTCACCGGTGGAAAGGCGCTCTGAGAGCATGCGTCTGGTCTTCGCGGGCACGCCCGAGACGGCGCTCCCGTCGCTGCGCACCCTGATCGACTCGCCCCGCCACGAGGTCGTGGCGGTCGTCACCCGTCCCGACGCGCAGTCGGGCCGCGGGCGCAAGGTCCACCCCTCGCCGGTGGCCGAGCTCGCCGAGGAGGCGGGCATCGAGGTGCTGCGCCCGCAGAAGGCCGGCGACCCGGCCTTCCTCGACCGGCTCCGCGAGCTCGAGCCCGACTGCTGCCCGGTGGTGGCCTACGGCGCGCTGCTGCCGCAGTCCGCGCTCGACGTGCCCCGGCGCGGCTGGATCAACCTGCACTTCTCGATCCTGCCCGCCTGGCGGGGGGCCGCCCCCGTTCAGCACGCGATCCTGCACGGCGACGAGATCACCGGCGCGTCGACGTTCGAGATCGTGAAAGAGCTCGACGCCGGTCCCGTCTACGGCGTGGTGACCGAGGAGATCCGCGGCACCGACACGAGCGGCACGCTGCTGGAGCGGTTGTCGATCTCGGGGGCGGGGCTGCTCGCCGCCACCCTCGACGGCGTGGCGGACGGCAGCCTGGAGGCCCGCCCGCAGCCCGCCGACGGGGTCACCATCGCCCCCAAGATCTCCGTCTCCGACGCCCGCATCGACTGGGCCAAGCCCGCCATGCACGTCGACCGCCTCATCCGGGCCTGCACGCCCAACCCCGGGGCGTGGAGCGAGTTCCGGGGGCAGCGGGTGAAGGTGGGGCCGGTCCGGGTGGCCCACGGTGAGCGGCTCGCGCCCGGGGAGATCGCCGCGACGAAGACGACGGTGCTGGTCGGTACGGCCACCGACGCGGTGGAGCTGGGCGAGGTGCAGCCGCAGGGCAAGCGGCTCATGGGGGCCGGGGAGTGGGCCCGCGGGGTTCGCCCAGAGGGTGAAGAGGACTTCAAGTGACCGAACGTGTCCACTCCGCTGCCGACGGTAGCATCGACGTCATGACCACAACCGGTGGCAGAGCGCTCGCACCCGGCTCGACGCGGTTCTCTGCACGGTGCTCCGTGACGTGCTCCGTGACGTGCTGGGCGCCGTGCTCGACCGGCTGCCGCGCACGGCGTAGTGAGAGTTCGAGGGGATGAAGACCAGGGGCGACCAGGGGGCCGGCGGCAAGGGTGGCGGCAGGGGCGGAGAGGGCCGTGCGCGCGGGCCTCGAAGGCCCACGCGTGACCCGGCCCGCAACGCGGCCTACGACGTCGTGCGCGCGGTCGACGAGCGCGACGCGTACGCCAACCTGCTGCTGCCGCGGCTGCTGCGCGAGCGTGGCATCAGGGGGCGTGACGCCGCGCTGGCCACCGAGCTCGCCTACGGGACGCTGCGCGGGCTCGGCACCTACGACGCCATCATCGAGATCTGCAGCGACCGCGCGCCCGACCCCGACGTCCGCGACGCCCTGCGGCTCGGCGCGCACCAGCTCCTGCGCATGCGCGTCCCCCCGCACGCGGCCGTCGGCACCACCGTCGACCTGGTCCGCCTGCGCATCGGCGCCGGCGCGGCCAAGTTCGTCAACGCGGTGCTGCGCAAGATCGGTTCCCGAACGCTCGACGAGTGGGTGCCCATCGTCGCCCCCGACCCGGCCGACGACCCGGTAGGGCATCTCGCGATCGCCTACGGCCATCCCCGGTGGATCGTCTCCGCCTTCCGCGACGCGCTGGGCGGGGCCGACGAGGTGGCCGGCCTGCTCGACGCCGACAACGCCCGCCCCCTGGTGACGCTGGTGGCGCGACCGGGGCGCAGCTCGGTCGACGAGCTCGAGGGCTCAGGGGCCTTGCCGGGGCGCTACTCGCCGTACGCGGCCTATCTGCGTGAAGGCGACCCCGGGCAGATCGAGGCGGTGGCCGACACGCGCGCCGCCGTACAGGACGAGGCCAGCCAGCTCGTGGCGCTGGCGCTGACCCGGGTGCCGATCGAGGGTGCCGGCGAGGAGCTCTGGCTCGACATGTGCGCCGGGCCCGGCGGCAAGGCTGGGCTCCTGGACGCCATCGCCACCTACGGCGACCTGGCCGGGCTGAGCGCCGAGGACGACCGGCGCGCGGTGCCGGGCACTCCCGGCCACGACCCGGCCGGCATCGCCGAGGGCGGGCGACCGGAACACGACGTCGAGCGAGGCGACTCCGGGCTGGATGACACCGTGCCGGGTGACGCCGAGCGGGGCGATTCTGAGCGGGGTGGTTCTGAGCGGGGCGGCGCCGGGCTGGGCGGTCCTGAGCTGGGTGGCCCTGTGAGGGGTGGCCCTGTGAGGGGTGGCGTTGAGCGGGTGGTCGTGCGGGAGCGTTCCGTGCAGGAGCGCGAGCGTGGGCCCGCCGCCGCGAAGGTGGTTGTGGAGGCGTTTCCCGGTGGGGCACGGTTGCTGGCCGCCGATGTGCAGTTCCATCGGGCGCGGCTGGTCTGGGGCACCACCAGGGACGCGTCCGTGGTCACCGCCGACGGCACCGAGCCGGCCTGGCGGCCTGGGGTGTTCGACCGTGTCATGCTCGACGCGCCCTGCACCGGGCTCGGTGCCCTCCGGCGGCGGCCCGAGGCACGCTGGCGGCGTGATCCGGCGGGCATCGCCGAGTTGGGCAGGCTGCAGCGGCGGCTGCTCGGCACGGCGCTCGACGCCGTACGTCCCGGAGGCGTCGTGGCCTACGTGACCTGCTCGCCGCACCTGGCCGAGACGCAGGTCGTGGTCGGTGACGTCATGGCGGGCAGGGACGACGTCGAGCAGCTCGACGCCCGCGACTACCTGCCCGAGGTCGACGACCTCGGCGCCGGGCCGCACGCCCAGTTCTGGCCGCACCGGCACGGCACCGACGCCATGTTCCTGGCCCTGCTGCGCAAGCGATCCTGACCACGCCAGCCCGGCCGCCCACCGCCACGCCGGGCCAGTCGCCGCTCGGTCGGTCGTTTGCCGCCCGGTCGGCCGGGCGCTGCCCGGTTAGTCGCCTTCCGCCCGACTCGGAGCGTGCCGTCCGGTCGGGTGCTTGCCGCCCGGCTGGTCGCTTGCCGTCCGGCTGGAGGGTGGCGTCGGCTTCACCGGGACGATGGCCGTGTCTCGGGAGGAGGTGAGTTGGCGTCTGGGGTGGTGGGTGTGGTCCGATCGTCGGTGTGGATCTTCTGGACGACCTTCACCTGACGGAGCTCGAACCCATCATCTGGGTCCAGCGGCTGCCCGACGCCGTGCGCCCCGTGATGGAGCTCGCGTCCGTGTTCGGTACGGACACGTTCTTCCTGCTCTGCCTGCCCGTGCTCTACTGGTGCGTCAATCCCGCGTTCGCCCTGCGCCTCGGCCTCACCGTCCTGCTGGCCGCCGCCACCAACGCGATCGCCAAGCTCGCCACGCACCAGCCCAGGCCGTACTGGATCGACGCCAGGGTCCGCCCGCTCTCGATCGAGGGGGCGTTCGGGCTGCCGTCGGGGCACGCCCAGATCGGGACCGCCGCGCTGGGCCGGATCGCGGCGGCGGTGGGGCGGCCGTGGGCGTGGTGGACGGCGGGGGCGCTGGTCGCGCTGGTGTGCCTGAGCCGGGTGTATCTCGGCGTGCACTTCATCTCCGACGTGGTGACCGGGGTGCTGCTCGGGATCGTCGTGCTGGTGCTCGTGGGGAGGTTCGAGCGGCCGGTCACGGTGTGGTGGCGGCGGCGGGCGCTGTGGGCGCAGCTCGGCATCGCGGTCGTGCTCTCCGGCGCGCTGATCGGCGCCGCCGTGCTGGCCAACGCCCCGTACGCGGGGTGGTCCACGCCGGCGACCTGGAGCTCCGCCGGGGCGATCGACCCCGAGAGCCTGGACACGATCGTCACCATGTCGGGCGCGCTGCTCGGCACGCTGTCCGGCACGGCGGTCATGTACCGGCTGGGCTGGTTCGACGCGGGCGGGCGGCTGGGGGTGCGGGCCGCCCGCTGGGCGCTGGGCATGGTCGTGGCGGTGCTCATCTGGTACGCCGAGCGCGAAGTCCTGCCGGAAACCCTGGCCGCGACGTACGCCGGGTACGCCCTGCTGGCACTCTGGGTGCAACTGGGGGCGCCTGTGCTGTTCATCAAGCTCGGACTGATGTCCAGGGCCGGGCGCCCGCAGGCCGTTCACTAGACTTGGGAAATCATGGCCGTACAGATCTCTCCCAGCATCCTCGCCGCCGACTTCGCCAGGCTCGCCGATGAGGCCGCCGCCGTGCCCAACGCCGACTGGCTGCACGTCGACGTCATGGACTACCACTTCGTGCCCAACCTGACCCTCGGGCTGCCGGTGGTCGAGGCGCTGCGCAAGGCGACCTCGACGCCGCTCGACTGCCACCTCATGATCGCCGACCCCGACCGCTGGGCCCCGCAGTACGCGGAGGCGGGGGCGGGCAGCGTGACCATTCACGCCGAGGCGGCCAAGGCGCCGATCCGCACCGCGCGCGAGATCCGCTCACTCGGCGCCAGGGCGGGCCTCGCGCTCAACCCGGCGACGGCCGTGGAGCCGTACGAAGATCTGCTCCCCGAGATCGACATGCTGCTGCTGATGACCGTGGAGCCGGGCTTCGGCGGGCAGAAGTTCCTCGACGGCGTGCTGCCGAAGATCCGGCGGGCGCGTGAGCTCATCGGGCGGCACGGCGGCCGGGTCTGGCTGCAGGTCGACGGCGGCGTCGACGCCGGCACCATCGAGCGCTGCGCCGAGGCGGGCGCCGACGTGTTCGTGGCGGGCAGTGCCGTCTACGGGGCTTCTGATCCGGAGAGCGCCGTGACCGCGCTCCGCGCCGCCGCCAATCGCGCCATTTCCTGACATGAACGCCTTGCCGCCTGGGTAAGTCCTCACTTATGAGCGACCTCGGGATTTTCGGGCCCCAATCGGTGACATGGCGGGTCATGGGCGAGCCGATCCTGCTCGTGGGCGGCATCCGGGCGCTGCTCATGCAGGGGCTGCACCCCAGGGCGATGCGCGGCGTGCTGCAGAACTCCGCGCTCATGGACCCGCAGGAGGCGTGGTCGCGGTTCGTGCGCACCACGGAGTTCGTACGCGTGCGCACCTACGGCACCCGCGCAGAGGTCGAACGCGCGGGCCACCGCGTCCGCAAGATCCACGCCAAGCTGACCGCCCACGACCCCGACACGGACACCACCTTCCGCCTCGACGACCCCGAGGCCCTGCGCTGGGTGCACGTCGGCGAGGTGGACTCCTACCTGTCGGTCGCCCGCCGGGCCGGGGTGCGCCTGTCCGACGACGAGGCCGACTCCTTCGTGGCCGAGTGGCGGCGGGCCGCCGAGGTGGTGGGGCTGTCCCAGGACGAGGTGCCCGGTTCGGTGGCGGAGCTGCGCGACTACATCGAGGCCCGGCGGCCGGGGCTGCGCTTCGTCCCCGAGGCCGCCCACCCGCTGCGCCTGTCGCTCAACGCCCCGCTCCCGCGCCTGCTGACGCCGCTCAAGCCGGCCATGCCCGCGCTGACCCTCCTGGCGTTCGCCACGCTGCCGCGCTGGGCGAGAAGGCTCTACGGGCTGCCCGCCACGCCGGTCGGCGACCTATGGGCCACCGCGACGCTGCGGACCCTGCACACCGGGATCGGCCTGGTCCCCGGGCACGTCCGTTACAGCCCGGCGGCGCGGCGGGCGCACCGCATCATGGCCGCCTAAAGCGAGCGCTTGGTCAAATATGGAGGGGCGGTCGCGCGCTCGGTTTCGGGCATGGCAAACTGGTAGCTGAAGAGAGCTAGCGTGCTCCGGGGTCGGTGAAAGTCCGAACCGGCGGTGACAGTCCGCGACCCGGCCGATGCCATCGGCCGGTTGACTCGGTGAAATTCCGGGACCGACGGTTAAAGTCCGGATGGGAGGAAGCGCGCGAGGTGTCCGGTGTCCCAGCCGGACGCCTGCTGTGGTGTACGTCGTGCATCACGGAAATCCCCCGGGGCCCGCCGTGGCTTGAAGCTACTGGCGAGTAGGAGACCCGGGGTGGAGATACCCGCGCAGGACGCCGCGCACATGGCGCGCGCCGTCGAGCTGGCCGGGCACGGACACGGCACCACCAGCCCCAACCCCGTCGTGGGCTGCGTCGTGCTCGACGCCGCCGGCCAGGTCGTGGGCGAGGGCTTCCACGCGTACGCTGGCGGGCCGCACGCCGAGATCGTCGCGCTGGCCCAGGCCGGAGAGCGGGCGCGGGGCGGGACCGCCTACGTGACCCTCGAACCCTGCGACCACACCGGCCGGACAGGGCCCTGCAGCCGGGCCCTGCTGGACGCGGGAGTGGTGCGCGTGGTGATCGCCGTGCCCGACCCCAACCCGAAGGCGGCCGGCGGGGTGGCGCGGCTGCGGGCCCAGGGTGTCGCGGTGACGTCCGGGGTGCTGGCGGGGGCCGCGGAGCGGGGCAACGAGGAGTGGCTCACGTACGCGCGGCTCGGGCGCTCGCACGTGACCTGGAAGTTCGCGGCCACGCTCGACGGCAGGTCGGCCGCCGCCGATGGCACCAGCCGGTGGATCACCTCACCCGAGGCCAGGGCCGACGTGCACCGCCTGCGCGCCGCCTCCGACGCGATCGTGGCCGGCATCGGCACGGTCCTCAAGGACGACCCCCACCTGACCGCCCGCCCGGCCACCCTCGGCACCACCCCCGCGCACGCCGGACGCGGATGGGCGGACGGCGGTGGCCAGGCAGACGGCGGTGGCCACGCGGACAGCGGCGGTCGCGTGGACGGTGGCGGCCGCGTGGACGGCGGTGGTCGGGCGGGCGACGGCGGTCGGACGGATGGGCGAGATGGGCGAGATGCTCCGCCGGCCGGGAGCGGTGTCGCCTCGGCAGGCGATGGCCCGGGAGGCGACGCCTTGGGAGGCGATGGCCCGGAGGTGCGGGGCGGCGCGCCGGAGGGTCGCCCGGAGGCCGGGGAGGCCCGTACGCGTGGCATGGCGAGCCGTCGTGAGTCCCCGGCGAGTCCCCGGAGCGGCGGCGGCCGGGTGCCGCTGCGGGTCGTGGTCGACACGGAGGGCAGGACCCCGCCGGGCGCCCGGGCGCTCGACGACCAGGCGCCCACGCTCGTCGCCGTGGCCGACGACGTCGACACCGCCCTCGAGAGCGTCCTCGAGAGCGGCCTTCTCCGCCTGCCTCGCCAGGGCCCCGGCCTCGACCTGCACGCCCTGCTCAAGGAGCTGGCCGCCCGCGACGTCGTCACCGTGTTCCTCGAGGGCGGGCCCACGCTGGCCGGCTCGTTCATCAGGGAGGGACTCGTCGATCGCGTGGTCGCCTACGTGGCGCCCGCGCTGCTCGGCTCCGGCCCGGCCGCGCTCGGCGCGGCGGGGGTGCGGACGATCGGCGAGATCCACCGCCTGACTTTTGATGATCTTTCTCTCATAGGGCCGGATGTACGGCTCATCGCCCGGCCCACCACTCAACCAGGCAGGGAGCAGTGATGTTCACCGGAATCATTGAGGAAAAAGGCGAAGTGGTGGCCATCGACCAGGCGGGCGGCGGAGCCCTCCTGTCGGTGCGCGGCCCGGTCGTGACCTCCGATGCCAAGCACGGAGATTCGATCGCCGTCAACGGCGTGTGCCTGACGGTCGTGGAGGTCAAGGACGACGTGTTCACCGTCGACGTGATCAGGGAGTCGCTCGACCGCAGCTCCCTCGGCGGGCTGGAGGAGGGCTCGGCGGTGAACCTGGAACGTGCCGTACGCGCCGACCAGCGCCTCGACGGGCACATCGTGCAGGGCCACGTCGACGGCACGGCCGTGCTGCTGTCGCGCGACCCGGGTGAGAGCTGGGACGACCTGCGCTTCTCGCTGCCAGGGCCGCTCGCCCGGTACGTGGCGGAGAAGGGCTCGATCGCGATCGACGGAATCAGTCTGACGGTCACGACGGTTGACGACGAAAGCTTCGGGGTGAGCCTCATCCCGACCACGCTGAAGCTCACCACGATGGGCGAGCGCCAGGTGGGCGACATGGTGAACATCGAGGTCGACGTGATCGCGAAGTATGTGGAAAGGCTGGTGGTCAGGCAGTGAACTGGGCCGAGGCCGGATTCGAGATATTCGGCACACACGTGCTCTGGACCGACCTGGTCGGCAACATCGCCGCCCTGTCCACGGTCCTGCTGGCCATGCGCAAGTCGATGTGGACGTGGCCGGTGCAGTTCACCGGCGCGGTGCTGCTCCTCATCGCCTCCGTCAACGCGGGCCTGACCGGAAACGCGCTCAAGCAGGCGCTGTTCGGGATCCTGGCCGTCTACGGCTGGTGGGCGTGGCGGCGCGGCACGCAGGGCGGCAGGCAACTCGCCGTCCGGCCCGCCGACTGGCGGGAGCGGTCGCTGCTGATCGGCGCCATGCTGGCGGGCACCGCCGTGGTCGGGCTGCTGTTCTTCTTCACCGGCCTGTCGTGGGGCGCGCACGTGCCGCTGCCGGAGGGCGCGTTCCTGGTGGCCGCCGACGCCTACATCTTCGTCGGCAGCGCGGTGGCCACCTGGGCGCAGGGCCGGGCGCTGGTGGACTTCTGGATCGTGTGGGTGGCGGTGGACCTGGTCGGGGTGCCGCTGGCGTTCAGTTCGGGACTGGTGGTCTCCGGGGCCGTCTACGGCGTCTTCTTCGTCCTGGTCATCATCGGGTTCGTGAAGTGGCTGCGCGAATACCGCTCCGCGCCGCTGGCCGTGGCGGTGGCGCAATGAGCGAGATCAAGCTCGACCCCATCGAGCGCGCCATTGAGGACATCCGCGACGGCAAGCCGGTCGTGGTCGTGGACGACGAGAGCAGGGAGAACGAGGGCGACCTCATCTTCGCCGCCGCCAAGGCCACGCCCGAGCTGTGCACGTTCACGATCAGGCACACCAGCGGCATGATCTGCGTGGCCATGGAGGGCAAGGAGCTCGACCGGCTCGGGCTGCCGCTCATGGTCTTCCACAACAAGGAACGCATGCGGACGGCGTACACGATCACCGTGGACGCCCGCGACGGCGTCACCACGGGCATCTCGGCGGCCGACCGGGCCAAGACGATCCGCACGCTCGCCGACTCGGCGACCGAGCCCAACGAGCTGGTACGCCCCGGGCACACGTTCCCGCTGCGCTACCAGGAGGGCGGCGTGCTGGCCCGGCGCGGCCACACCGAGGCGGCCGTCGACCTGGCCAGGCTGGCCGGGCTGTCGGCGGCCGGGGCGCTGGCCGAGGTGGTCAACGACGACGGCACCATGGCCCGGCTGCCCGAGCTGCGCCGCTTCGCCGACGAGCACGACCTGGCGCTGGTCTCCATCGAGCAGCTCGTCGACTACCGGCGCCGGGCCGAGAGCATGGTCACCCGGGTCGCCGAGACGCGGCTGCCGAACGCGTACGGGATGTGGCGGGCCTACGGCTACGCCAGCGCGCTCGACGGCGGCGAGCACGTCGCGCTCGTCTTCGGCGACCTGGCCGGCGGTGAGAACGTCCTGGTCAGGGCGCATTCCGAATGCCTGACCGGCGACGTGTTCGGCTCGCTGCGCTGCGATTGCGGGGTGCAGCTCGACCACGCCATGTCGGCCATCGCCCAGGAGGGCCGGGGCGTGGTCGTCTACCTGCGGGGGCACGAGGGCCGGGGGATCGGGCTGCTGGCCAAGCTGAAGGCGTACGGGCTGCAGGACAACGGCAGCGACACCGTCGACGCCAACGTGGAGCTGGGGCTGCCGGTGGACGCGCGGGAGTTCTCCAACGCGGGGCAGATCCTGGCCGACCTCGGGGTCAAGTCGGTACGCCTGCTCACCAACAACCCGGCCAAGCTCAAGGGCATGGACGGCTACGGCATCAAGGTCCTCGGCCGCGAACCCATGCCGGTGGCCATGAACCCCTACAACGAGCGATACCTCAAGGCCAAGCGCGACCGCCTCGGCCACGACATCTCGGAGGCATCATGAGCAAGCGGCAGGGCCGGGTCGCGTTCGCGTGGCCGTCGGAGGAGGGCGTATGAGCGGGGAAGGCAGGCCGGGCGTCGCGGCGCCCGACGCGTCGGGCATGTCGGTGGGCGTGGTGGCGGCGAGCTGGCACGCCAAGATCACCGACCAGCTCGTGTCGCGGGCCGTGAAGGCGTGCGACGACAGCGGCGCCACGGCGACGGTCGTCCGCGTGGCGGGCTCGCTGGAGATCCCGGTGATCGCCCAGGCCCTGGCCCGCCGCTGTGACGCGGTGGTGGCCCTGGGCGCGGTCATCCGGGGCGAGACCGCGCATTTCGACTACGTCTGCGACTCGGTGACCTCCGGCCTGACCCGGGTGTCGCTCGACGAGGAGACGCCGGTCGGCAACGGCGTGCTCACCTGCGAGACCCTGGACCAGGCGCTCGACCGCTCGGGCCTGCCGGGCAGCAAAGAGGACAAGGGCTACGAATCCACCATCGCCGCCCTCGAGACCGCCCTCCTGCTGCGCAACCTCGGCTGACCTGACGGCGCCGGCCGTGCGACCCGGCCGAACAGAGCGGCCCGCCGCCCCCGGCGCGATGGCGGGTGGCGGGCCGCTCTGGGGTCTTCCGCTGCGGACCTGCGATAAGTTTCCTTCGTGCCAGAGCCCGTGTCCCCTCCGCCCCTGCCCATCACCTGGCGTCCGCGCCGGGGAAGGATCGTCGCGTACGGCTGCGCCACGCTGATCGTGCTGGGGGCGGTGGTGATGGCGATCTTCATCGCCGAGCCGTTCCAGTTGCCCGACCGGGTGGCGATCGTGGCGTTCGGCTGCGCGGTGGCCTACGTGCTGCATCTGCTGGGCCGGGTGCGGGTGGAGGCCGACGAGAAGGGCCTCACGATCGTCAACGCCGTCCGCACCCACCGCTACACGTGGCCGGAGGCTCTCGACATCACGCTGCTGGTGGGCGAGCCGTGGCCGCGCATCGACTTCTCCGACGGGCGCACCATCGGGGCGATGGGGATCCAGGGCTCCGAGAAGGCCCGCGCCCGCCAGGCCACGGCCGAGCTGAAGGCCCTGATCCGGGAGCGCGGGGAGGCCCGCGAGAGCTAGCCGGGTTCGGCGAAGAGCTCGTCCACCGTGTCGACGGTGAGGATGCGGATCAGCCACGCCTGCAGCAGGTCGAGGTCTTCGCAGGCGGAGATGGCCTCCCGCTTCTCCCGGCTGATCCACAGGAAGCGCGTCTGCAGGGCGATGTCGATCGCCCTGCGCGCGGCGGTGACCTTGCTCTGCTCGCGCGCCTCGGGGGAGAGCTGGTGCTGGTCCCAGGAGTCCGGCATGTCGGGGTGGATGGGCATCAATCCTCGCCGAACACTTCGGCCGCCGTGGCGGCGGTGACGGCGCGGACGGTCCAGGTGCGGATCAACTCCTTGTCCTGGCAGGTGCCGATCGTCGCGTGCTGGTCGTCGGTTGTGGCCAGTCCTCGCGTGTCCATCACGGTGAGCAGCGCCTGGATCGCTTCACGTAGCTCGCCCCGGGCCTCTCCCCGGGCTTCCCCTCGGGCTTCCCCCCGGGCTTCGGCGACGTCCTCGATGGGCTTGGTGAAGCGGTCGGGAAGCCGCGTGGCGACGTCGTAGGTGATCATGAGGTCCTCCAGTTGGATGCGGATGTGCTCGGGGAGTTGCGTGCGCAGGAAGTCGTAGTAGAAGAGACTGGCCTCGTCGTCGAGGTGAACCAGCACCTCCGCGACCGCCCGCGCCGTCTGGAGATCGTGCGGATTCGCGGCCGCGGCCAGGGTGGCCAGTTCGGGGAAGCGCTCGATCTCCTCCTGGTCCCGGATGGGCTTCATCAGCCTGGGGCTGAGGACCACCGGAACGAAGAGCAGCGAGGAATCCGCGATCCGGATGCCTTCCCGGTATTTGGCGGCCGTGGCCTCGTCCGGGCAGACGACGAGCAGGATCACCCCGCTCCTCTTCCTGGCCATGAGCCCACCGGCGTAACCGATCCAGTCCCAGACCTTGGACTCCCTGTATCGGCGCTGGATCTCGACGATGAGATAACGCCTCTGGCCGTCGGGCCCCTTCACGGAGACGACCGAATCGGCTCTGGCCTCGGCGACGAGCCGATGACCCATGTCGATGGACTCCTCACGCGCGTCGCTGTAACCCGCGCCGTCGGCTTCGAGGGCGCGGGTCAGCAACTCCAGAGCCAGGTCTGGACGCCGGCGGATCATCTCCACGGGTACTTCGTGCTCAAGGCTGGGGGTCACCTCGATATCCTTCCTTTCGGTGATCGAAAGCTTACCGTTCGTGACGGTCGGTGGGGGTGAATATCGCCGAGGCCGGTGTCCGACGTAGCCTGAAGGCGTGCTGCGGCGGACAATCAGGGCAATGGACATCCAGTCGCCGGCCAGGCTCATCGAGCTGCTCGACCGGCACACCTACCTGGCGGACGAAGGGCTGGCCACGGCCGCCTTCCTGGCGTTGAAGATGGGACGGCCGCTCTTCCTCGAGGGCGAGGCCGGGGTCGGGAAGACCGAGCTGGCCAAGACCCTCGCCGCGCTGCTGAAGGCGCCGCTCATCCGGCTCCAGTGCTACGAGGGGCTCGACGCCGCCCAGGCCCTGTACGACTGGGACTTCGCCCGCCAGCTCCTGCACCTCAAAGCCGCCGAGGCCGCCGGCGTCACCGACGTGGACCGGCTCGAGGGGGAGATCTACGACCGGCGGTTCCTGATCGCCAGGCCCCTGCTCAAGGCCATCGAGACACAGCCCAGCGTGCTGCTGGTGGACGAGATCGACCGTGCCGACGACGAGTTCGAGGCGTTCCTGCTCGAAGTGCTCTCCGACTTCACGATCTCGATCCCCGAGCTGGGCACGATCAAGGCCGCCACGCCGCCCGTGGTCGTGGTGACCTCCAACAGGACGCGGGAGGTCCACGACGCGCTCAAGCGGCGCTGCCTCTACCACTGGCTGGAGCACCCCGGCTTCGACCGCGAGGTGGCCATCCTGCTGCGCCGCCTGCCCGCCTGCACCGAGACGCTGGCCATGCAGGTGGCGCGGGCGGCCGAGCGGCTGCGGCAGGCCGACCTGGTCAAGCCGCCGGGCGTGGCCGAGACGCTCGACTGGACCGAGGCGCTGCTGACGCTCGGCGCCAAGGAGCTCGACCCCGACCGCGCCGCCGCCACGCTGGGCGCGGCGCTGAAATATCGGGAGGACGTCGCCGCCGTGCTCGGCAACGGGCTGCTGACCCATGGATGAGCTGGCCGCGACCATGACGGGCTTCGCCAGGACGCTGCGCGCGGCCGGGGTGGCGGCCGACCACGAGCGCACCCAGAGCCTGCTCAAGGCGCTCGACCACCTCGACGTGACCGATCCGGGCGAGGTCTACTGGGCCGGCCGCCTCACCCTGTGCGCCACGCCCGACGACCTGCCCCGCTACGACCGGTGCTTCGCCGCCTTCTTCGGCGGCCGGCGGGCGTCCCTGGCCCGTACGGCGACCACGAGCGTCACCCGGCACCTGGCGGCGCGCGACGGCGACGGCGAGAGCGGGCGGGACGACGACGAGACGGCGGCGCCCGCCACCGCGAGCCGGGCCGAGGTGCTGCGTCACCGCGACGTGGCCAGGATGACCGAGGCCGAGCGGGCCGAGGTGCACCGGATGCTGGCCATGCTGAAGAGCGGCCGGGCGCGGCGGCGTTCGCGGCGGTTCGAGAGCGCCCACCGGGGCGTCCTCGACCAGCGCCGTACGATCAGGGACGCGCTGCGCAAGGGCGAGGTGGCCAGGCTGCGCCACCGCCGGCACACCACCAGGCCGCGCACGGTCGTGCTGTTCGTGGACGTCAGCGGATCCATGGCCCCCTACGCCGAGACGCTGCTGCGCTTCGCGCACGCGCTGGTCAGGAGCGAGCCGAGGGCCACCAGGGTCTACTCCGTCGGCACCAGGCTCACCCCGATCACCGCCGAGCTGCGCCACCGCGACCCGGGCACCGCGCTCAACGAGGTGTCCAAGGTCGTCCCCGACTGGAGCGGCGGCACGCGGCTGGGCGAGGAACTCAAGGAGTTCCTCGCCCGTTACAGCGCCAGGGGCGCGATGGCGGTGATCGCCTCCGACGGCTGGGAGCGCGGGGATCCCGAGCTGCTCGGCACCCAGATGGCCAGGCTCGCCCGGCAGGCGCACCGGGTGATCTGGGTCAACCCGCACAAGGGGTACGCGGACTACCAGCCGCTCACCGGCGGCATGCGGGCCGCCCTGCCGTACCTCGACGACCTGGTGGCCGGCCACAGCCTGGCCGCCTACGAGCGACTCAGCGAAAGGCTCGCGCATGCGTGACGTGCTGCCGGAGATCATGAAGTGGTGGCGGTCGGGGCTCAGGTTCGGGCTCGCCACGGTGGTGGGCACGTGGAGCAGCGCGCCCAGGCCGCCGGGCGCGGCGATGGCGGTGCGCGGCGACGAGGTGGTCGGCAGCGTGTCCGGCGGCTGCGTCGAGGGCGCGGTGTTCGAGCTGGCCGCCGAGATCGACAAGCCCGTCCTGCAGCGGTACGGCGTGAGCGACGACGACGCCTTCTCGGTCGGCCTCACCTGCGGCGGCATCATCGACATCCTCGTCGAGCCCATCTCGATCGAGACCTTCCCCGAGCTCGGCAGGATCGCGGCCTCGGTGGAGGCCCACGAGCCGGTCGCGGTGGCCACCATCGTCGCGGGCCCCGGCCAGATCGGCGCCCGCCGGATCATCTGGCCGGACCGCTCCACGGGCTCGCTCGGCCTCGAACGACTCGACGAGGCCGTGGACGACGACGCCCGCGGCATGCTCGCCCAGGGCCTGACCGGCATCCGGCACTACGGGGGGCAGGGGGAGCGGCGGCTGGACGACCTGTCGGTGTTCGTGCACTCCTTCGCGCCGCCGCCGCGCATGCTGGTGTTCGGGGCGATCGACTTCGCGGCGGCGGTGGCCAGGGTGGGCAAGTTCCTCGGCTACCACGTCACCGTCTGCGACGCGCGGCCGATCTTCGCCACCGCCAAGCGCTTCCCCGACGCCGACGAGGTGGTGGTCAAGTGGCCGCACGACTACCTGGCCTCCGTGCAGGTGGACCAGCGCACCGTGATCTGCGTGCTGACGCATGACCCGAAGTTCGACGTGCCGCTGCTGGAGGTGGCGTTGCGCACCGACGCCGGTTACGTGGGCGCGATGGGCTCGCGCCGTACCCACGAGGACCGCCTCGTACGGCTGCGCGAGTCCGGCATGACCGACGCCGAGCTGGCCCGGCTGAGGTCGCCCATCGGGCTCGACCTCGGCGCGCGCACCCCCGAGGAGACGGCCGTGTCCATCGCCGCCGAGCTGATCCAGCTCCGCTGGGGCGGCTCGGGGCGCCCGCTGACCACGACAGAGGGCCGCATCCACCACGAGGCGTCGTGAGGAGCGGGCGGGTCGCCGGGCTGGTGCTGGCCGCGGGCGAGGGCTCGCGCCTCGGCACCCCGAAGGCGCTGGTCGAATACGCGGGCGAGCGTCTCGTCGACCGGGCGGTGCGGCTGCTGGAGGAGGGCGGCTGCCACCCCGTGGTGGTCGTGCTCGGCGCGGCCACCGTACAGGTGCGCCGGGCGGTGACCGTGCGCAATCCCGACTGGGCCTCCGGCATGGGCTCGTCCCTGCGGGTCGGGCTGCGGGCGCTGCCCGACGAGGCGGAGCGGGTCGTGGTCGCGCTGGTGGACCAGCCCCTGATCCGCCCCGGCGCGGTACGCGCGCTCATCGAGTCGGGTGCCGGGCTGGCGGTCGCGACCTACGGGGGCCGGCGCCGGAACCCCGTGCTGATCGCCCGCGAGCACTTCGCCGGGGTGGCGGAGCTGGCCACGGGCGACGTCGGGGCGCGGCCGTTCATGAAGGCGCATCCCGAGCTGGTCACCGAGGTGCCGTGCGACCCTCATGGAGACCCGGCCGACATCGACACGCCGGGCGACCTCGACCTCCTACAGACGGAGTGAGGCGATCGCGGCCCGGTGGTCGCTGCCGGTCGCCGGGGCCACGCCGGCCTTGGTGGCCGTCATCCCCTTGTAGAGGATGTGGTCGGGCCGGGTGATCGGGAACTCCGACGGCCAGGTGAAGCCGAACCCGTCGCCCGCCGCGCTCTGGGCGTCGGTGAGCGGCGGGGTGAGCCCGCTCATGCCGCGGTCGGTGGTGGCGGTGTTGAGGTCGCCGAGCAGCAGGATCCGCTTGCTGGAGTCGTCGTCGATGAGCCTGCGCGCGTGCGCCAGCGAGGCGTCGCGTGAGGTGGTGTGGCCCGGCCTGGCCGAGGCCAGGTGCATGACGTAGACGGTGACCTTGCCCTTCGGGGTGGTGATCACCGCGCGCAGGGCCCTGGGCCAGCCCATGCCGACGTCGAGCGGCTCGGTCTGGCTGATCGGGTAGCGGCTCCACAGGCCGACCGTGCTGACCGGATAGTGGTATTTGAACATCTTGTTGAGCTGCTTGGCCGCCGGGCCGCCGCTGGTCAGCTCTTGGGCGGCCAGCACGTCGAGGTCTTTGGCGATCACGCGCACGGCCTCGCCGGAGGCGCTGTTGCGCACACCCACGTTGACCGTGCCGACGGCCAGGTCGCTGGGCCCGCCCGGCGGCGTGCGGAGCAGTGTGGAGCCGAACATCGCCCCCCACACCAGCCCCGGGACCAGCGCCGCGGCGACGGCGGCGGCGGAACGTGCCACGGCCGCGGCCGCGAGCAGCACCGGCACGGACAGCCCGATCCAGGGCAGCACGCTCTCCAGGACGGGCGTGAACCCGCCGAGCGTAGGGATCAGCCGGTGCCCCGCGAGGGCCACGGCCACCACGGCGGAGACGATGATGACGACCCGACTCAGCACTCGAACCAGGCTAGTGGCTCCGGCCCGCCGCGCCGGCGCGATAACCTGTTCACGTCTCAACGGAACATTCTTCGGTTCGGCGGGAGTCCGGCATGCGCATCGGTATGGCACTGAACTATTCGGGCGGCTTCAAGCAGTCGGTGGCCGAGCTGGCCGACTACGAGAAGGCGGGGCTCGACATCGTGTTCGTGGCCGAGGCCTACTCGTTCGACGCCGTCAGCCAGCTCGGCTACATCGCGGCCAAGACGGAGCGGGTGGAGATCGCCTCGGGCATCCTGCCGATCTACTCGCGCACGCCGGCGCTGATGGCCATGACGGCCGCGGGGCTCGACTACGTCTCCGACGGGCGGTTCACGCTGGGGCTGGGCGCGTCGGGGCCGCAGGTGATCGAGGGGTTCCACGGGGTGCCCTACACCGCGCCGCTCGGGCGTACCCGGGAGGTCATCGAGATCTGCCGCTCGGTGTGGCGGCGCGAGCGGCTGCAGTACGAGGGCAGCCACTACACGGTGCCGCTCCCGGCCGGCGAGGGCACCGGCCTCGGCAAGCCCCTGAAGCTCATCAACCACCCCGTACGCTCCCGCATCCCCGTCGTGATCGCCGCCATCGGCCCTAAGAACGTCGAGCTGACCGCCGAGCTGGCCGAGGGCTGGGAGCCGATCTTCTACGTCCCCGAGAAGGCCGGCGAGGTGTGGGGCCCCTCGCTGGCCGCGGGCGCGGCGAAGCGGGACCCGGAGCTGGGCGGGCTCGACGTGATCGCGCAGGCGTCGCTGGCGATCGGCGACGACGTGGCGGGGCTGCTGGAGTTCGGGCGGCCGATGGCGGCCCTCTACATCGGCGGCATGGGCGCCAAGGGCAAGAACTTCTACAACGACCTGGCCAGGCGCTACGGCTACGAGAAGGAGGCCGAGCGGATCCAGGACCTCTACCTCGAGGGCAAGAAGGACGAGGCGGCCGCGCTGGTCCCGTCCGAGCTGCTGGAGAAGATGTCGCTGATCGGCAGCGAGGGGTTCGTCCGCGACCGCGTCCAGGCGCTCAAGGAGTCGGGCGTGACCACCCTGAACGTGACGCCGTTCGCCAAGACCCACGAGGAGCGGGTGCGGCTGATCGAGACGATCAAGGAAATCGCCGGATAGTGAGCTGAATCACCCCTTTGGGGGGAATGGCCCGTTTTGCACGGGTGTTGTGGGAGCTCGTGAGGTTCTCCCTGGTGTTCGTGTGGCTCGTTGAGCGGCTGCACATCGATCTGTGCCGGTTGCACGGATCGCTGTGTCACTGACCGCTTCGCCCGCGTTCGTCCAACCCCTCACCCGGGTGTGCCCCGGCATGCCCTTGTCGCGAAGGCTTCCATTCCCGTGAAGAGATTCACCTTCTCCCTGCAGTTGCTGCTGGGCCTGGCGATCGGCGTCGCCCTCGGCTTCGCCGCCAAGATCTGGGACGTGACCTGGCTGACCGAGACCCTCACCAGGGTCGGCCAGATCTTCGTCCAGTTGCTCAAGCTCGCCGTGCCGCCGCTGGTGTTCACCGCCGTGCTGGTCAGCGTGGCCAACCTGCGCAACGTCAACGGCGCCGCCCGGCTGGCCTCCAAGACACTGCTGTGGTTCCTGATCACCGCGTTCGTCTCGGTCGCGCTCGCGATCGGGCTCGGCCTGCTCATCAACCCCGGCCAGGGCGTCACCCTCGACACCGGCGCCGCCAAGGCCCCCGAGAACGCGGGCACCTGGCTCGACTTCGTCACCGGCATCCTGCCCACGAACGTCGTCACCGCCTTCACCGAGGTGAACGTCCTCCAGATCGTCTTCCTGGGCGCCGTGCTCGGCGCGGCGGCCCTGGCGGCCGGCGAGAAGGCCGAGCCGTTCCTCAACCTCAGCCGTTCGGTCCTCGAGCTGGTGCAGAAGGCGCTGTGGTGGGTCATCCGCCTGGCGCCCATCGGCACGGCGGGCCTGATCGGCAAGGCCGTGTCCACGTACGGGTGGGACCTGCTGGCGCCGCTGGCCAAGTTCAGCGCCGGGGTGTACATCGGCTGCCTCGTCGTGCTGCTGGCCGTCTACCCGGCGCTGCTGGCGGTGTGGGGCAAGGTCAGCCCCGTCACGTTCTTCCGCAACGCCTGGCCCGCGATCGAGCTGGCCTTCGTCTCGCGCTCCTCGGTCGGCACGCTGCCCCTGACGCAGCGGGTCACGGTCGAGCGCAACGGCGTGGACCGCGACTACGCCTCGTTCGCGGTGCCGTTCGGGGCCACGACCAAGATGGACGGCTGCGCCTCGGTGTACCCGGCGCTGGCGGCGATCTTCGTGGCCCAGGTGTTCGGCGTACAGCTCGGGGTGGGCGACTACCTGCTGATCGCGTTCGTCTCGGTGGTCGGCTCGGCCGCCACGGCGGGTCTGACCGGCGCGACCGTCATGCTGACGCTCACGCTCAGCACGCTGGGCCTGCCCCTGGAGGGCGTCGGCCTGCTGCTGGCCATCGACCCGATCCTCGACATGATCAGGACCGCGACCAACGTCGCCGGTCAGATGGTGGTGCCGGTGCTGGTGGCGCGCTCGGAGGGCCGCCTGGACACGGCGGTGTTCAACGCGCCGCCCCAGCCGCTCGACGACGCTCCCGCCGCGCCGTCCCGCGTGCCGGAGCCCGCGGCGGCCTGACACGCCCACGCGAGGGGACGGGGGTCACCCGTCCCCTCTTTTCGTACGTGAGCAGGTGGCGAGCGGGGCGGATGGTGGGGCGGCAGGGGCCATGGGGCCCTAGGGTGGGGTCGGAAATCCTGATGTTCGAGTAATTGGCGGGGATATGTCCGACGCGACGCGGCCCTTGGTCGCCGACCGGTACCGGCTCGACGAGCTCATCGGCAGCGGGCCGGTGGGCGAGGTGTGGCGCGGGTACGACACGCGGGCCGACTGGGTCGTGGCCGTGAAGGTGCTCGGGGCGACGGCGGCGGGGGCCGCCACCCGGGAGGTGCTCAGGCAGCACGCGCAGACGGTCGCACGGGTCATCCACCCGAACGTGGCCATGGTGCTCGACGTCGGCGATCACGACGGATCCCCGTTCCTGGTCATGGAGCACCTCACCGGTCTCAGTGTCGGCGAGGAGCTGGCCGCGCAGGGGTCCATGAAGATCGTCGACGTGTGCGACCTGATCGGGCAGGCGGCGGCCGGCCTCGACGCCGCGCACCGGGCCGGCGTCGTGCACGGCCGGGTCGACCCGGACAGCTTCCGCCGGGCCGCCAGCGGGGTGCTCAAGGTCGTCGGGTTCGGCATGGACGACCGCGAGCCGTCGGAGCGGGGCCGCTTGTACGCCGCCCCGGAACGGACCGCGGGGGAGCCGGCCCAGCCCGCCGGCGACCTGTACGCCCTCGGCGCCGTCTGCTACGAGCTGCTCTGCGGGCGCCCGCCCTTCGAGGACCCGGGCGGTGAGCAGGGCGGTGAGCAGGGCGGTGAGCAGGGCGGCGAGGTGGTGTCCTCGCGGGGCGAGCCCGTTCCGCCGAGCGCGCACCGGCCGGAGGTCCCCGCCGACCTCGACCGGCTCGTGCTGGCCATGTTGTCCGCCGACCCGGCGAAGCGGCCGGGCGGTGGAGAGTCCATCCGCCGCGCGCTGGCCGCCATCGCCAGGCCGCGCGCCAACCCCGCCGCGCTCCCCATGACCGGCGCCTCCCTGTCGCCCGCCGGCGCGACCCCGGCTCCCGCGGACGGCGCCACCGCCGTCTACCAGGCCGGTGTCCGGGCGCGGGCCGGTGACACGGCCGTCTACGAGGCACCCGAGCTCGAACCGGAACGCGGCCCCAACCGCAAGCTGATCCTTCAGGTCGGCGCCGCCGCGGCGGTCATCGCGATCGTCACCGTGGGCATGGTGATGTGGGCCGGCGCGCGCCAGGAGCCCGTGGTGCCGGAGCCCGTCCCGTCCGCCGCCGTCACCACCACGGGGCCGCCCGCCACCACCGAGCCTCCGGCGACCACCGAGCCTCCCCTCCCCAGCCGCGACCCGTCGCAGGACCTCGTGAGCACCCTCGGCCCTCAGGACCCGGGCGGGCTGCGGGAGACGGCCGCCCCCAAGGCCACCCTCGGGGTGTCGGTCCCGACCGGCGGCTACGGGACGTGGCTGCAGCGGTTCGACTCCGCGCTGATGGCCCAGCAGGCCGCGGGCGGCATCAGCCCCGGCGTCGCCGCCAAGGCCCGCGAGAAGATCAGGCACGCGGCCAGGAAGTTCGAAGAGGGGCACACGGGCCCCGGGCTGAACCAGATCGCGGGCGTCTACCGCGATCTGGAGCGCGCCCAGGAGAAGGGCGAACTGGAGGTGACCGGGCCGCTGGTGGACTTCATGAGGGACTGGCGGCTTCCGGAGAGGTAGACGCCGGAGGCCGGTCCAGGCCGTGGCGCCGGGCCGGAGATCCACGCGGAGCCGTTCCTCGGCCCCTTCAGGACCGGTAGACTAGAGGATCGAGTTCCGATCACCGCCGAGCCTGGGGTCAAGCTTCCGGGCCAGGGCGGGGTTCGCATCGAGGGCACCCTCGTGACGCGTCAGGGCGGGCCGGAACTTTTCACGAAGACGACCAAGGAGCTGCTCGTCCTTTAGAGCGGCCACACGCGGGAGAAGAACGAGTGGCGACGACCAACGACCTCAAGAACGGCATCGTGCTGAAGCTCGACGGCGGTGAGCTGTGGGCCGTTGTGGAGTTCCAGCACGTCAAGCCGGGCAAGGGCGGCGCGTTCGTGCGCACCAAGCTGAAGAACGTGCTCTCCGGCAAGGTCGTCGACAAGACCTTCAACGCCGGCGTCAAGGTCGAGGTGGCCAACGTCGACAAGCGCGAGATGCAGTACTCGTACAAGGACGGCGACGACTTCGTGTTCATGGACACCGAGACCTACGACATGGTCAACGTGCCCAGCAACACCGTCGGCACCGCCGCCAACTACATGCTGGAGAACACTCTGGCCACGGTCGCGTTCAACGAGGGCGCCGCGCTCTACATCGACCTGCCCGCCGCCGTCGAGCTGACCATCTCCAACACCGAGCCGGGCCTGCAGGGCGACCGCTCCACCGGCGGCACCAAGCCCGCGACGCTGGAGACCGGCGCCGAGATCAAGGTCCCGCTGTTCATCACCACCGGCGAAAAGGTCAAGGTCGACACCCGCAGCGGCGAATACCTCGGCCGGGCCTGAGGTGTCGGCACGCGGCAAGGCACGCAGACGGGCCCTCGACATCCTCTTCGAGGCCGAGCTGCGCGACGAGGATCCGCTGCGGATCCTCGCCGAGCGGGTGGAGCGGCAGGAGCCGCCGGTGAACGAGTACACCTCGACCATCGTCGAGGGCGTCGCCCGGCACCACACGCGCATCGACGAGCTGATCACCACCTACTCCGAGGGCTGGACGCTCGACCGGATGCCCGCCGTCGACCGCAACCTGCTGCGCGGCGGCACCTACGAGCTGCTGTGGATGCCCGACGTGCCCGAGGGCGTGGTCATCAGCGAGTGGGTGCACCTGGCGGGTGAGCTCTCGACCGACGAGTCGCCGCAGTTCATCAACGGCCTGCTGGCCCGTTTCAAGCAACTCAAGCCAAGCCTCACCCTTTAGACAGCCTCGTTCGAGGAGCCGGAACCGCGCGTTCGGGGTACGTTCCAACCACGCCTGCCTGTACGGCTCGCGAAGGCGAGGGACGTGCGCCGTCGCGCGGTCGGAGCGGATCCGCCCGCCTGGCCGTGTGGTCGCGCACCGTACGGAGAAGCGGCGCGTCACCAGCCGCGACGCGCCCTTTTCTGTGCCACCCCTGCCGGCCTGCGGCTACGGTTGACTCATGGTGACGGAAGAGGACGTGCGCCGGCTCGCGCTGTCGCTGCCCGAGACCACCGAGAAGCCCATGTACGGCATGCCCGCCTTCTACGTGCGCGGCAAGTGGTTCGCCCGGGTCAAGGAGGAGGGCGACCTGCTGGTCCTGCCGGTGGGCTCGCAGGAGGAGAAGGCGGAGCTCATCGCGGCGGAGCCGGCCAAGTTCGGCACGACGCCCCACTACGACGGGCACGCGATCGTGCTGGTGCGGTTCGGCGCGGTCGACGCCGCGGAGATGGGCGAACTCCTCGCCGACGCCTGGCGGCTGCGGGGGCCCCGCCGGCGGGCCGCCGGGTTCGAGGGCTGACCGGCGCGCGGGGCGGCGGCCGTACGGGTAGGCCAGGTGAGGAGCGGGGGATCCCGCGCACGGCGTAGGCTGGGCCCGTCCGCGAAGAAAGCCGTTCGCGAAGTGCGCGTTCGCGAGGGCGCCGGTCGCGAGGGAGAGGGAGGCGAGCCGACGTTGCGTGCTGAAGGCGTCACGAGGACCCCGGCGGTGCGGACCGCCGTCGTCTGGGACGCGTTGCGCTCCGTGCTGGCCGAGCGCACGGCGGCCACCGGCCGTGAGTCGCTCGACATCGTCGACGCCGGGGGCGGCACCGGAGGGTTCGCCGTGCCGTTGGCCGCGCTCGGTCACGCCGTCACCGTCGTCGACCCGAGCCCCGACTCGCTGGCCGCGCTGGAGCGCCGCGCCAAGGAGAAGGGCGTGGGCGTGCGGGCCCTGCAGGGCGACGCCGACGACCTGGGCGAGCTGCTCAGCCGCGACTCCGCCGACCTGGTGCTGTGCCACAGCGTGCTGGAATACGTCGAAGACCCGATCAGCGCGCTGACCGCGGTCGCGGGTGTGCTGCGCAGGGGCGGGGCCGTCAGCGTGCTGGCCGCCAACCCCGTGGCCGCCGCCATCCACCGGGCGCTCGCCGGGCAGTTCGAGGAGGCCCGGGCCGTGCTCGACGACCCGGTCGGGAGCTGGGGCGACCGCGACCCCACGCCGCGCCGCTTCGCCGCAGACACGCTGGTGGAGCTGCTGACCGCGACCGGGTTCTCGGTCGGCGCCCTGCACGGCGTGCGCGTCTTCGCCGACCTGGTGCCGAGCCGGCTCGTCGACGGGGAGCCCGGCGCCGCCGAGTCGCTGGTGGCGCTCGAGCAGGCCGCCGCCACCCATCCCGTGCTGCGCGACATCGCGACGCAACTGCACGTCCTCGGGCACAGGGCCTGAGGGCGCGGGAAGGGAAGAATCGATGCCCGCACCCCTCGGTGTAGAACGCCTGTTCGGATAGAATCGACGGCGTGTCTCGCAAGCAGATCACCGGCATCGGCCCCGCTCCGCGGACCGGGGTCGATGACAGCGGCTGCCCCATCCTCCACGTCGACATGGACGCCTTCTACGCCAGCGTCGAGCTGCTCGAGCGTCCCGAGCTGCGCGGCCAACCGGTGATCGTGGGCTCGCCCGCCGGGCGCGGCGTCGTGCTGAGCGCCACCTACGAGGCCAGGGCCTTCGGCGTGCACTCGGCGATGCCCATGAGCAGGGCGCGCAGGCTCTGCCCCCGGGCCACCGTCATCCCGCCCAGCCACGGGAAATACTCCGAGGTCTCCAAGGGCGTCATGGAGATCTTCCACGCGATCACCCCGCTGGTCGAGCCCATCGCCTCCGACGAGGCGTTCCTCGACGTCGGCGGCGCCCGGCGCCGGCTCGGCCCGCCCGCCGCCGTGGCCGCCATGATCAGGGAGCAGGTCCTCGACCGCTACGGCATCACCTGCTCCGTGGGGGTGGCCGGCAGCAAATTCGTGGCCAAGCTGGCCTCCAAACAGTGCAAGCCCGACGGGCTGCTGGTGGTGCCCGCCGGCCAGGTCGTGGACTTCCTCCATCCGCTGCCCGTGTCGGCGCTGTGGGGGGTCGGTGAGCGCACCGAGCAGTCCCTGGTCCGCCTGGGCATCCACACCGTCGGAGACCTCGCCAGGGTGCCGTCCGGCACGCTCCAGCGTGAGCTGGGGCAGGCCGTGGGCGCCCATCTCGCCGCGCTGGCCTGGGGGCGCGACGAGCGGCCCGTGAGCACCCACGTGCCCGACAAGAGCATCGGCAACGAGGAGACGTTCGCGGTCGACGTCGACGATCCGGAAGTGATCAAGCGGGAGCTGCTGCGGTTGTCGGAGCGGGTGGCCGCCCGGATGCGTAAGGCCGGTCACGTGGGAAGAACTGTAAGTGTGAAGCTACGCCGAGCCGATTTCACCACGATCACCCGCTCGCGCACCCTGCGCGAGCCCACCGACGTCGCCCACGTGATTTACGCCACTTCTTGCGAGCTGTTCGAGGCGGCCGGGCTCGAGCGGGTGCGGCTGCGCCTGGTGGGGGTCCGGATGGAGAATCTGCGCCCGGCGGAGGAGGCCACCCGGCAACTCGGTCTCGGCGAGCGGGAGACCGGGTGGCGCGAGGCGGAACAGGCCATGGACAAGGCGATCAGCAGATTTGGTCCCGATGCGGTGCTCCCTGCGTCGCTCGTACGTGGCAAGCTTGATGAAATAGAGACATGACGTTCGATGTCCGTACTTGGTGGGGGCATCCGTGTCAGGATTTTGGGGGAAGGGGGGCGAGATGGTCCACAATAGAGCCATGACGTCACCTCCGGTTTGGTCTGCGTTGGACGTTTGCTTTCGCCTACGTCTACAGCCTCGTATTCTGGGGATAACCGACCGCGAGGTTCGGACACCCCGTGTCGTCCGTTGCCGTCTTCCCCGTCCTGGGGCCGTCCTTGGGAGGCGCCGTGCCGCTCTCTGAGCACGAGCAGCGCTTGCTCGACCAGATCGAGCAGGCCCTCTACGCCGAGGACCCGAAGTGGGCCAACACCGTAAGGATCAGTGACCCACGCAGCCATTACAAGCGTCGCCTGGTCAAGGCCTCCATCGGCTTTGCCCTCGGCGTCGTGATCATGATGGTCGGCGTGGTCATGAGTCTGATTCCGCTCGGCGTCGGCGGTTTCGTGGTCATGCTCGCCGCGTGTCTGTGGGGCCTGTCCAGTTGGAAACGCATGAATGGGTTCGGTGACTCCGCCCCAGCCTCAGGCACGGCCGTTCCTCCGGGCAAGCAGGCCCGCCGGGGCAACCGGGGCAGTTTCATGGAGCGCATGGAAGAGCGCTGGCGCCGTCGTCACGACGAGCGCTGATCCAATAGCCGGACAAGCGAGCGGCCGCCCCCGTAAGGGGACGGCCGCACGTTCGGTCGGCCGGTCAGGTGCCCTTCTGGGCTGCCGTCCGCCGCAACCGGATGTTCTCCAGCAGGTCGAACCCGTCGAGCAGCCGCTCGCCGACGGCCCGCAGCCGCCGCAGCGTCGACGGAGGCAGCAGCACCGCCCGCACCCGCCGTCCGCGTGAGACCGTGGCACCCAGGGCCTGCCGCACCGTGCGCAGGTCCTTTCTCATGGGCCCGATCGCGCCGGGGTCCCTGGCGAACAACACCCGCTCGACGGCCGAGGCGATGGCCGTGATGGCCGTGGCCGACTCCGCGTCGAACTCGTACTGCTGGGTCAGCCGCCGCGCCAGCGCCCGCGGGGTCTCGCTGGGGTTGCGTGCCATGCCGAAGTCGTACAGCACGTCGTCCAGCTCCGCCCACGCCGCCGCCACCGCGGGATGCCCGTTGCCCGGGCCCTTGCCCGACACCATCGCGGCCGTCAGCTCGTCGGAGGGCTCCGACACCTTCCAGCCCAGGCTCCGCACGCGCCGGTTCCTGGTGATCAGCCGCACGCAGGCGGGGATCAGCAGGATCAGCAGCAGCACGCCGGCCCCGATGCCGATCTTGCCGATCAGCGGCATCGAGTCGTCGGGCGGCAGGATGCCGGTCGCGATCTGGCCCTCGCGGTCCACCTCACGCGGGTTGCGGCGGGCCGTCGGGTCCTGCGCCTCCTCCGCGGACGAGCTGGTCGCCCCCGGCGTCGGCGCCGCGGACGTCGCCGCCGGCTCCGGCCTGGGCAGCGTGTACTCCGGCACACGCGCGCTGCCCTGCCCGGCCGCCCCGGCGGGGGTCGGCTCGAACGGCAGCCAGCCCACGCCCTCGAAGTACAGCTCCGGCCAGGAGTGGGAGTCGTTCGTGCCGACCTGCCACTCGTCACCGATCTTCGAGCCGCCGGTGTAGCCGATCGCCACCCGCGACGGGATGCCCACGATCCTGGCCAGCACCGCCATCGACGCGGCGAACTGCTCGCAGTAACCCGTGCGGTCGCGGATCAGGAAGTCCCGCAGCGCCGAGTTGCCGTGCCCCTGCGTACGCAGGCTGTAGGTGAAGCCGCCGTCCTTGGTGAAGAACTGCTGCAGCTTCACCGCCGCCTCGTAGTTCGTCGAGGTGTCCGCGGTCAGCGAGTCGGCCAGCTCCACGATCTCGGGCGGCAGGTTGTCCGGCAGCCGCAGGAAGCGCGGATCCGTGCTCCCCTGAGCCCCGTCGACGCCGTCGAGCAGGTCCGGGGTCGGCTCGGGCTCGCTCGTGGCGACCTCGTACTCGATGCCGGCGGCCTCCTCGCGGGTGGAGAAGACCATCAGCGTGTCCACGTCGGCCCGCCAGTCGCCGTCCACCCGGATCTGCCGTGGCGGGTACGGCAGCGGCAGGAACTGCAGCTTCGCGATCTCCTCGCTGATCTGGATCTTCGTGACCACGTTCTTGGTCTTCGTCTCGGCGCTGAGCCCGGTCGGAGGCGGGAGCGGGCCGTTCTCCGTCCGGTTCTCCGCCAGCCCCTTCGGCTCCGTCATGCCGAACTGCTGGCCGTCGAAGCTGTCCAGGGCGTAGATCCGCAGATAGCGAGGATTGTCGTCGTTGTTGGTGTACGACAGGACCACCCGCCGCTCCGGCAGTTCGAGCTGGCCCTTCAGGTTGGCGATGGGGTTCGGGATGCTGATCGAGTTGCCCGGCCCCGAGCCCCTGCCGCCCACGCCGAACGTGAAGAACGACACCGGCTCCATGGCCGGCAGCGCCGCCGGCACCAGCACGGCCAGCGCGATCGCGGCGAACCCGATGCGCTTGCCCGACAGCCGCAGACCGCTCGTGTCCGCAGCCGCTCGCGGGCCGTTCGGGGGCGGCGAGGTGGCGGCGCGGGTCCGCCGCACCAGCACCGCGCGGCCCCAGTGGCCCACCCGCTCGCGGCCGTCCGCGATGAGCAGGCTGACGAAGCCGAGCGCGGCCACGATGAACGCCGGCCAGCTGATCGGGTCGCTCAGGATCGTCGCCGGCACCGTGGCCAGCGCCAGCAGCGGCAGCCCGGCCAGCGCCGCCCGCCGCACCCGCGCGGCGAGCAGGTCCACGGCGATCGCGATCAGCGCCACGCCGCCGGCCGTCAGCAGCGTGATGCCCTCGGTCTCCGGCACGGGCGCGGCGAAGCGCTGGATGTCGGCCCAGCCGACCCCCAGCAGCCTGGCCAGCTCCGCCACCGACCCCTTCGTCGGCACCAGCAGCGCCCACGCCTTGTCGGCGGCGAAGGCGATGGTCAGGTAGAGCCACGTCGCGGCCACGGCCACCAGCGGCGCCGCCCACGCGGGCAGCGACAGGCGGCTGCTCAGCAGGCCCGCGGCCACCACGGCCAGCACGGCGCCGAGCGAGGTCCAGAGCCAGGTGCCCCCCTGGAAGAGCGGGAAGAGCAGGATGGCCGCGGTGAACGAGGCCACACCCGAGGCGATCGTCAGCCTCATGCCGCGCCTCCCGTGGGGTTGAGCGAGTAGCGGCCGCGGTTGGCGGCGTCCTGCCAGACGGAGGCGACCGAGGTGCCCGCGGGCAGCCGTACGATGCGCCAGCCGTACCCGGTCAGGACGGTCTGCGCCGCCTGGTAGTTCTCCTCCGCCATCCGGTCGCCGCCGTCCCATGTGCTCACGTCGAGCATGACGGCCACGCCGGTGATGCCGCTGTGCCTCAGCCGGGCCAGGTCTCTCGCCTCCTCCGCGTCGAGCGCGCCGAGCACCGCCACGATGAGGCCGTCGCCGCCGCCCTGGCGCAGGGCGGAGACGCCCATCTCCAGGGACCGCGCGGGACTGTGCCGCACCACGGCCAGGGTGTCGAGCAGCGAGTAGCTCAGCCCGCTGTCCGTCAGGTGCTCGGCGCCCTGGTCGGTCACCAGCCGCAGGCCCAGGCCCTCGTGGGCGAGGTGCACGCCGATCGAGGCCGCGGCCGAGACGGCCACCTCGAACGACGAACGCGGCCCCTCACCCCGGTGGGCGTGCCTGCGCGTGTCCAGCAGGAGCGCGCCGCGGCTCTGCCACTGCTGCTCCTCCCGGCGTACCATCAGCTCGCCGTAGCGGGCGGTCGAGCGCCAGTGCACCCGGCGCAGGTCGTCGCCCTGCCGGTATTCACGCGGCGCCACGTCGTCGTCGCCGGCCGCCGCCACACTCCTGGTACGGCTGTCGCCCCCGCCCGTCCACTCGCCCGACAACCGCACGTGCGGCAGCGCCGCGACCTGCGGCGTCACCACGAGCGTGTCGCTGATCGTGAACGAGCGGGTCAGCTCGACCAGCCCGAACGGGTCGGCGATGCGGATGGACAGCGGCCCGATCGTGTACCGGCCGCGCAGATCGGAGCGCACCCGGTAGTCGATCTCCCGCACGCCCCGCGCCTCGACCCGGTCGAGCACGAACCTGGGACGTACGCCCAGCGCGTAAGGAACGGTGTCCTCGATGAGCAGCAGACCGGTCGGCAGCCGGGTGACGTTCTCCAGGCGCAGGGTCACGGTGGCCTCCCCGCCCACCTCCGCCCTCGGCGGATCCAGACGCCTGGCACAGCTCAGCCGATAGCGGGTGCGCGCCACCACCATGGCCGCCAGCAGCGGCAGCGCCGTCACCAGGACGCCGATCCTGAACAGGTCGTTCTCGCCCAGGATGATCGCCATCAGCAGCGCCGCGATCCCGGACGCCAGGAACGACCTGCCCCTGGAGGTCAGCGCCTGCAGTCCGGCTCTCACGACGCTCGCGTCTCCGGCACCGGCACGCGCCTGATGAGATCGGTCACCACCTGCTCGGGCAGGCGGCGCTGCCCCTGGGCCTCGACGCTGGGCAGCAGCCTGTGCGCCAGCACGGGGATGGCCAGGTCCTGGAGGTCGTCGGGGATGACGTAGTCGCGGCCCGACAGTGCCGCGTGCGCCCTGGCCGCCCGTACGAGCTGGAGCGTGGACCTCGGAGAGGCGCCCAGCCGCAGGTCGGGGGAGTGGCGGGTGGCCACGACGAGGTCGATGGCGTATTTCTTGACCGGCTGGGAGACGTAGACGCCGCGTACGGCCTCGATCAGGGCGCGCACCTCCGCCGTCGTCGCCACCGGCTCGAGCTTGTCGAGCGGAGAGGTGCCGCCGTGCACGTCGAGCATCTCGAGCTCGGCGGTCGGCTCCGGGTAGCCCATCGCGACGCGCGCGGTGAAGCGGTCGCGCTGCGCCTCGGGCAGGGGATAGGTGCCCTCCATCTCGATGGGGTTCTGGGTGGCGATCACCATGAACGGCGCGTCGAGCTGGTACGTCCGCCCGTCGACCGTCACCTGGTGCTCCTCCATGCACTCCAGCAGCGCGGACTGCGTCTTGGGGGAGGCACGGTTGATCTCGTCGCCCACCACGATGTTGGCGAACACGGGGCCGGGCTTGAACTCGAACTCTCTGGTCTGCTGGTTGTACGCGCTCACCCCGGTGATGTCGCTGGGCAGCAGGTCGGGGGTGAACTGCACCCGGCGGACGGGACAGTCGATGGAGCGGGCGAGTGCCTTGGCCAACATCGTCTTGCCCACCCCGGGCACGTCCTCGATCAGAAGGTGGCCCTCTGCGAGCAAGACGGTCAGCGTGAGCCGGACGGCGTCGCTCTTGCCCTCGATCACCGATTCGATCGCCTGCCGAATCCGGTGGGCTGTGGAGACCAGCTCATCGAGCTGGGGAGGGACGTCATGGGTTACTGCCACCAGGCCTCCATGAGAAGTGCGACGGCCGTCCCGTACGGTGCCTTTGCGGGAGCCATGCCATTCCTTTTCCATTGTCTGTACGACCCTACGACGCTGCGGGTTCTCGAGCGACATTTGTGGATATTCCAGGGAACCCTGGTCATGTTCCTGTTCTCATCGCATAGAGGTACGAATCCGGTGACACGAGCGGCCCTCGATCCGCTCCACTTTCCTCCACGCGGAGCCTCCCGAAGCGCCGCCGGCCCTATTTCCGCGCCCCTTTCAACCCTCGACACGCCCATGAGGGTTGACCGGGCGGTCACCGCCCCCCACTCCGCTCCATCGCTCTGACCTGCGGTAACGCAACGGAAACTGATGATGAAGACGGTTCGAATCAGTTGACGGTGGGGAGAAGTGGAGTATGGTGGTGCGCAGTGGAGGGCCCGGTGCACCAGCGCTGAGCGCTTCACTGAGGCACGGGAGGTGGGGCCGGTGTTCCTCGGCACCCATCAACCGCGTCTTGACGACAAGGGACGGCTGTTCCTGCCGGCTAAGTACCGTGAGGAGCTGGCGGAGGGTCTTGTGATCACCAAAGGCCAGGAGCGATGCCTCTACGTCTTTCCCGTGGAGGAGTTCCAGCGCATTACCGAGGCTCTCAGCACCGCCCCGGTCACCGCCAAGGCGGTGCGTGACTACAGCCGCGTCTTCTTCGCCAGCGCGTCCGACGAGAAACCAGACAAGCAGGGACGCATCACGATCCCGCAGAGCCTTCGCCAATACGCGGGGCTGGAGCGTGACTGCGTCGTCATCGGGGCCAACACCCGGCTGGAGATCTGGGACGCACAGGCCTGGGACACCTATCTCAGCGCACAGGAGCAGGCGTTCGCCGATCTGTCGGAGGAGGTGCTGCCAGGGATCTTGTAGTGACCACGGTCGATCCGTCGGTGAAGTCGTTCGGCGAGGTCTCCACCCGCAACCACTGCCGGCCAACTGATGCACCTTCCCCGGTGTCAGATGGCGGGCGTCCACGAAGAGGGTGCGGATGGGGACCTGGCCGGGCGGCGCCGGGTGGGGACCCAGGAATGACCGGCGATCGATCGCATACGCGTCATCCGCGAGCAAGGGACGCGAGAGGGGGGTTGGAGATGGACGACAACGTCGGCACCGGCGGTCACGTTCCGGTGATGCTCGAGCGCGTTCTGGAGCTGCTCGGGCCCGCGCTGACCGGTCCCGAACCGGTCGTCGTCGATGCCAACCTCGGCCTCGGTGGCCACTCGGAGGCCCTGCTCGCCGCCTATCCGGGGCTGCGGTTGATCGGGATCGACCGCGACCCCTTCGCGATCGAACACTCGACGCGCAGGCTGAGCCCGTACGCGGAGCGGACCACCCTGGTCCACGCCTCCTCCGACGACCTGCCCGAGGTGCTCGACCGAGCCGGGCACGCCACGATCGACGGAGTGCTGTTCGACCTCGGGGTCTCCTCGCCGCAGCTCGACGAGGCCGAGCGCGGGTTCGCCTATTCCTATGACGCGCCGCTCGACATGCGGATGGACACCTCGCAGGAGCTGACGGCCGAGCGGGTGGTCAACACCTATTCCGCCGCCGAGCTGACGCGCATCCTGCGCGATTACGGCGAGGAGAGATTCGCTCAGCGTGTCGCCGGCCTGATCACTAAAGAACGGGCCAAAGAGGCAATAACCTCGACGAAGCGGCTAGCGGACATCGTGCGCGAAGCGATTCCCGCCGCCACCCGGCGCACTGGGGGCAACCCCGCCAAGAGGACTTTTCAGGCGCTGCGCATCGAGGTGAACGCGGAGCTGTCCGCCCTGGAGGCGGCGCTGCCCGCGGCACTCGACGCGCTGGCGCTGGGTGGGCGAGTCGTCGTGCTCTCCTACCACTCACTCGAGGACCGGCTCACCAAGCAGGCCCTCACGGCGCGAACCAAGGACACGAGCCCCCCCGGGCTGCCGGTCCCGCTACCGGCTCACCAGCCGAGGTTCCGCTTGCTGACGAGGGGAGCAGAGCTCCCAAGCGAAGAAGAGCTCGCCCGCAACCCGCGGGCGGCCTCGGCCCGGCTACGGGCGGCAGAGAGGATCCGTGTTGACGACTGAGCAGGAGACCGGCAGGGGCGCGCCAGCCCGCCGCGCCGTGCCCAAGACGGGCACGCGCCGCTCGGCGACGCCGCACCAGTCCAAGCCGCGTCCCCGTACTGACACGCGCCCCGAGGCCGACGCCAAGCTGTCGGCGGCCGAGCGGGCGCGGGCCGACGCCAAGCCGTCGGCCGCCGAGCGGGCGCGCGCCGACCGCGCCGACCTCGCCGCGGACAGGCGGCCGGCCGGCGTGCGCGCGGAGACGTCGGGCACGGCGTCGAGTGCCGCGGCGGGCAAGGTCTCGGGTGTGGCGTCCGGCGCGGCACCGGGCAAGGCGCCCGGTAAGACGTCCGGCAAGGCGCCGGTCGTCGAGCGTCCCGCGGCCCCCGGCAAGCGGCCGGTGCGCGGGCGGACGCGTCCGGAGTCCGGGTCGCCGTCCGCGCGTCCCGCGCCGCGGCGCCGTCCGGCGCGCGGCCGGCAGCGGGCGCCGTTCGTGCTGCTCGTCGTCGGGCTGCTCTGCGGTGGCCTGGTGAGCCTGCTGCTGCTCAACACCATGCTCGCCCAGGACGCCATCACCGACGCGACCCTGCGCAAGGAGATCGAGGTCGCGCGCGAGCAGAACGCGAAGATCGACCAGGAATACCAGCGCAAGACGCAGCCCGACGTCATCGCCGAGCTGGCCGAGAAGCAGGGCGAGAAGCCTAACTGGGACAACGTCGACATCTGGAGCAGCGCCGGCGACCAGGCGAGCCAGGTGGACAGGGAACGGTGAGGGACTCAGGCGGCAGGGGACAGGGTCCCGGCCGCGGCGCTGGCGGCGCCGGCTCTCAAGGAGGGCCCGGCGCCGCTCGTCGTACGCCGGGCGGACCGGGACGTACGGGGCGCCAGGGCGGCTCCGCCCGTTCCGAGGGGCAGGGCCGCCCGGCGTCGCCGGAGAACCCGCCGCGCCGGCCGCGTGACCGGTCGTCCGACCCCTTCGACCTGCCGTTCGGACGTGACGACGGCGCCAAGGAGCGCCCGGGGCAGGAGCCCGGCGGCCGATCGCGCGACGGTGACCGTGCCCGGCCGCGCGACGGCGACGAGGGCTCTCGCTCGCGCGACGGCGGCTCTTCGGGGCGTTCGCGCGACGAGGGGCCGCGGGGCCGTTCGCGCGACGACGAGCGCAGGCGTTCAGGAGACGACGGCGACGGTGGTCGTCGGCGTTCCAGGGGTGAGGCCGACAGCGACCGCCGTCGTGCCCGGGACGCGGACGACGGCCCTCGGGGGCGCGACAGGGGTGATTCCGCTCGCGGGCGGGCCACGTCCGGCCGTGAGGACGGTGACCGGCTCAGGGGGCGCGCGCCGGGACGCGACGAGCGCTCGCGCGGCTCCGCCGAGCGGGCCGGCGACGCCGTGCGCAGCCCACGGGCCCGCCGCGACGGGACCCGCCCGGACGGCGACGACCCACGGCGCCGGGGCCGCGACGCGGCACGCGCGGACGGTGAGGACTCCCGGGGCCGCGGCGCGGGACGGCCGGGTGGTGAGGACTCCCGTGGCCGTGCGGGGCGGCAGAGCGGTGAAGACTTGCGTGGCCGTGCGGGGCGGCAGAGTGGTGAGGACTCGCGTGGCCGTGTGGGGCGGTCCGACGGCGAGGACTCCCGGGGTCGTGGCCGGGCGCGGTCCGACGGTGAGGAGGCGCGGCGGCGGAGCCGGCAGGACGACGGCGCGGCCCGGCGTACGCCGGCGGGCAACTCCAGGCCGCCGGCCGCGGGTTCCCGGC
>NZ_JBFAIM010000026.1:0-145054 GCF_040654715.1 Nonomuraea sp. NPDC050643
GCCCGCAGCGCCCGCACCAGGCGGCGGGCCGCCTCGTCCGGGCCGTTGCAGCCGGCCGGGCACAGCAGCCTCGCCTCCGCCTCGCTCGGCGTCAGCAGGGCGCAGCCGGGCATCGGCGGCTCGCCCCGGGGGTGCGGGTCCCACACCACCGGGACGGCGCCGTCGCGCAGCAGGTCGCGGGCCATCCTGGCCACGCCCCTGCCGTAGTCGGAGACCAGCACCGCCCCGGCGCTCCCGATCGCCTCCATCGCCTCGGAAGTGGGGGCGTAGCGGGCCACGCCGTCGCCGGTGTCCAGCCTGACCAGGGTCTGGCCGCGTGACCTGATCCTGGTCTTGCGGACGGTGCCGCCGCGCAGCGGCAGCCGTACCAGGTCGAGTTCCTCCGACAGCAGCCCGCACAGGCGGCGGCCGTCGGGGTCGTCGCCGATCGCCGTGATCAGCACGACCTCGGCGCCGTCGCGCGCGGCCAGCAGCGCCGCCAGGCCCGCCCCGCCGGGGCGGGCCTGCTCGGTGGCCACCTGGATCACCGGCACGGGCGCGTCCGGGCAGAGCCGGTCGGCCGCGCCCTCGACGTCCACGTCGAGGAAGGTGTCCCCGATGACCACCAGGCGCGGGCTCACAGCGCCTCCTCCACCGCGTCGCACAACAAGTGGAGCAGGGCGAGATGCACCTCCTGCACGGTGGCCGTCTCCCCGGCGGGTACGGCCACCGCCTCGTCGCAGAGGCCGGCCAGCGGGTTCGGCGCCGGCCCGGTCATGGCCCAGGCCACCAGCCCGGCCTCCTGCGCCGCCCGCGCCGCGGCCAGCACGTTCGCGCTGGTGCCGCTGGTGGACAGGCACAGCAGCACGTCCCCCGCCCGGCCGTGCGCCCGCACCTGGCGGGCGTAGACCTGGTCGGCGCCGAAGTCGTTGGCGATCGCCGTCAGCGACGAGCCGTCGGCGTGCAGCGGGATCGCCGCGTACGGTGGCCTGTCCTCCCTGAACCGGCCGACCAGCTCGGCCGTCAGATGCTGCGCCTCCGCCGCCGAGCCGCCGTTGCCGCAGGCCAGCAGCCTGCCCCCGGCGGCCAGCACGCCGGCCAGCTTCCCACCCCAGGCCCGCACGGCGAGGGCGTGATCGTCCACCTTCTCCAGCGTGTTCCAGAGTTTCTCGAGATGCGCGTCCATGATCAGCCCCCCAGAGCCGCCAGACGGCAGACCTTGCCGTCGATGACCTGCGTGTACACGGCCTCGGTCCGCTCGGCCACGCACGGCCAGCCGTATCGTTCGCGGGCCCGGCGGGCCCCCGCCGCGCCGAGCGCCGCGCGCCGGTCCGGATCCCCGAGCACGGACCTGAGCGCCCTGGCCAGCGCCCGCGGGCGGCGCGGCGGCACGAGGACGCCACAGCCCGCGACCGTGTCCAGGTGGCCGCCGACCGCCGAGGCCACGACCGGCACGCCGCAGGCCATGGCCTCCACCGGCACCATGCCGAACGGCTCGTACCAGGGGACCGTCACCACCACGTCCGCCGAGCGCATGAGCGCGGGCACATGGTGGCGCGGCACGCTGCCGATGACGTGGACGCGGTGGTCGAGCCCGTACGCCCGCGCCAGCTCGCGCAGCCTGTCCGCCTCCTCGTCGTCCGGGCCGCCCCCGGCGATCACCAGGTCGGCGTCGGGAAGCCGGCGCATCGCCGCGATCACGGTGTCCACGCCCTTGCGCGGCACCATCCGGCCGATGCTGAGCACCGTCTTGCGGCCCGTACGCGGCGCCACCGGCCCGTCCGGGCAGAACGCCGACAGGTCCACCCCGCACGGCACGACCGCGATGCGCTGCTCGGGAATCCCCATCGAGCGCAGCTCGCTCACCTCGTCGCTGCAGGTGGCCAGCACGGCGTCGGCCCGCAGCCCGAGCTCGCGCTCGGTGTCGATCCGGTGCGCGGGGCTGGTGTCGGCCTCGCCCTGCCAGCGCCGCTTGACGGTGCCGAGCGCGTGGAACGTCTGCACCACCGGGATCCCGGCGGCGGCGCTGAGTGCCGCCTGCCCGCTCATCCAGAAGTGCGCGTGCACGACGTCCGGCCGGCGCCCGGCCCAGCTCGCGGCCAGCCGTTCGGTGAACTCCGGCATGTACGGCGGCAGGTCGTCCTTCGGCACGGGAACCGCGGGACCGGCCCTGACGTACTCGACCGTGACGCCCGGCGCGAGGCGTACCGAGCCGGGTTGTGACTCTGAGGAGCGCCGCGTGTGGATGACGACCGAATGCCCGCGCTCGGCGAGGGCCACGGCGAGCGCGGCGACGTAGACGTTCTGGCCGCCGGAGTCGACGCCGCCGACCGCCGCCAGCGGATCCGCGTGCTCGGAGATGAGATCGACCTTCACTGAGTCAGCTCCCTCACTGCCTTGACCACCTGCTCACTTGTCACCTGGGACAGGCACGGGTGTCCGGGCACCGGGCAGGTACGCGCCCTGCTGCCGCGGCAGGGCGCCTGCTGGTCGCCGAGCAGTACCGTGGGCACCCGGTACGGGGCCCACCGTGCCGCCGGGACGACGGGGGCGAACAGGCTCACGACCGGCGTGCCGACGGCCGCCGCCAGGTGCGCGGGGCCGGTGTTGCCCGCCACGAGCACGCTGGCACGCTCGATCACGGCGGCCAGTTCCGCGAATGTGGTCACGCCGCCCAGGTCGGCCGCCACATCGCCGGCCACGAAGGCGGTGAGGTCACGCTCTGTGCCGGTCACGACGACCTGATGCCCGTCTCCGGCCAGCTCCCGGACGGTCTGCCGATGCCTCTCGGCAGGCCAGGTCCGGGCGGGGGCCGACGTTCCTGGGTGCACCACGACATACGTGCCTTTGTCGGCATCGGCGCCGACGCCTAGAGAGTGCCCCGTAAATCTCTCTATATCCGGCAATGGCCGCTGAACTGCGAGTTCGCCGTCATCGCCCTCCGGCAGCTCGAACCCGGCCGCCCGGGCGACCGCCAGCATCCGCTCCGCCTCCGGCACGTCGGCGCTCTCGTCCACCCGGTGCCGCACGTCGAGCAGGGAGCCCGGGTAGTCCTCGCTGATCGCCGTGATCCGGCCCACCCCCGCCAGCCTGAGCAGCAGCGCCAGCGGCAGGGCCGACTGGTGGAAGGAGGTGAGGACCACCGCCTCGTCCAGGCCGCCCAGCCGCTCCACCAGGGCGGCGGTCTGCTCCGCGGTGACGGGCGGCGGGGTGTGGTCGATCCACGGCGCCCGCCACTCGATCACGCGGTCCACGCCGGGCAGCAGCTCGGCCGCCGCCCTGCCGTGCGGCCCGGCCAGGAAGACCACCTCGCGGGCCAGCGTCCGTACGGCCCTGACGGCGGGCCCGGCCAGCAGCACGTCCCCGGCGTCGTCGAGCCGCGCCACCAGCACGCGCCCCCGGTCCCGTCGCCCGCTCATCGCCGCACCTTCCACTCGCCCCGGAGCCGGTGCGCGCAGGCGACCGGCGGGATCAGCACGCTGGTGACGGCCATGCGCAGCACCTCGGCCGGATCACGCGGCCCCGGCGCGACCCGCCGCCACGCGAACTCCCCGGTCAGCGCCGCCCACACGAACGCCGCGACCCCCGCCGCCACGACCGGCCCCCGCGCTGCCCGTCCCGCCCGTCCCGGCCCCCACGCTTTTCCGGACGCCCGCGCCTTTCCGGCCGCCCGCACGCCCGCCGCCGCTCCGGCCAGCAGGGCCGCCGCCAGTGCCGCCGTCGTCGCCGCGTGCGTACGCAGCCGCCCCGGCCCGCCGCCGATGGCCTCGCGCCAGCCCGGCCCGTGCAGCCGCCGCATGAGCGCGTCGTCCGCGTTGCCCCGCTGGAAGCGCACACTGGCCCAGAACCCGTCCGGACGCACCGGATGCCGCGTCACCCGCCCGCCCCGCACCAGCCGGTGCCCCGCCAGCGTGGCCCGCAGCGCGAGATCGGCGTCCTCCCGGTACGCCCGGGGGAACCGCTCGTCGAACCCGCCCAGCGACTCCAGCACCGACCGCCGGTAGGCCATGTCGGCCGTCACCCACAGCGCGTCCTCCAGCCCGGCGGTGTTCCGCTCGGCGTCGGTGGGCCGGCGTCCGGCGGGCAGGGGCACCACGATGCGCCCCTGGCTGCCCGCCACGTCGCCGGGCAGGTCCACCAGGTCCTTCCAGACCGCCTCGGCCCATCCGGGCCCCGGGATCACGTCGTCGTCCAGGAACACCACCCACGGCGTGCCGGCGGCCCGCCAGCCGGTGTTCCGCGCCGCGGCGGGCCCCCGGCCGCCCGACCGGACGACGCGTACGTGCCGGGGAAAGGGCCCCAGCGAGGACCCGCGCCGGCGATCGTCCACCACGATCACCGGCGTGCCCGGCCCGACGGCCGCCAGCGTGTCGCGCAGGGTGCGCCGCCCGATCGTCGGGACCACCACGGTGATCACGACGCGAACACCTCCCCGCGCCGCACCAGGTACGGCCCCAGCGCCAGCACGTCCACCGGCGAGGAGCCGAAGCACTCCAGCGCGTCCCGGGGATCGTCCACCATGGGCCGCCCCGCCGTGTTGAGGCTCGTGTTGACCACCACCGGCAGCCCCGTGCGCGCCTCGAACGCGCTCAGCACCCGCGCCATCAGCGGCTCCGTCACGGGCGAGACCGTCTGGACGCGCGCGGTCCCGTCCACGTGCACCACCGCCGGAATGCGCGCCGCCCAGTCCGGCCGCACGTCGTGCACGAACAGCATGTACGGCGACGGCACCGGCCCCCGCCCGAAGAGCTCCGCGGCCCGCGACTCCAGCACCATCGGAGCGATGGGCCGGAACTGCTCGCGCCCCTTGACGTCGTTCAGCCGCTCGGTGTTGCGCGCGTGGCCCGGATGCGCCAGCAGCGACCGCCGCCCGAGCGCCCGGGGCCCGTACTCGGAGCGCCCCTGGAACCAGGCCACGATCCGGTCGGCGGCCAGCTCGGCGGCCACGGCGGCGGCCAGGTCGGCGGGGCGGGTGTGCGGCACGCGGGCCACGTCCAGCCAGGCGCCCAGCTCCTCGTCGGTGAAGCCGCGCCCGAGCGCCGCCCCCGGCATGGGCGCGGCCGGCTCGCCGTACGCCTGCGCCAGATGCAGCGCCCCGCCCAGCGCGGTGCCCGAGTCGCCGGCGGCCGGCTGCACCCACAGCTCGTCGAACGGCCCCTCGTCCAGCAGCCGGGTGTTGGCCACGCAGTTGAGCGCCACGCCGCCGGCCAGCGCGAGCCGCCGCTCACCGGTGCGCTCGTGCAGCCAGCGCACGAGCTCCAGCAGCACCTCCTCCAGCCGGGCCTGCACGCTGGCGGCCAGGTCGGCGTGGTCGGAGGTCCACTCGGCGCCCTTCGGCAGGGCCTTGGCGTAGCCGTTCCAGTCGACCGGCTCGACCCGGAAGCCGCCGTCTCCGGTCGTGTGGACGACCTCGCGCAGCGCCTCCAGGTGGCGGGGCCGGCCGTAGGAGGCCATCGCCATGACCTTGTACTCGTCGCTGGAGCGCAGGAAGCCCAGGTGCTCGGTGACGTCCTCGTACATGAGGCCGAGCGAGTGCGGCAGCTCCTGCGTGGCCAGCACCTCCAGCTCGCCGCCCCGGTAGCGGCCCGCCAGGTGGGAGACGTTCTCGCCGCGGCCGTCGCACACCAGCACCGCGCAGTCGCGCCAGGGCGAGGCCAGGCCCGCCGAGGCGGCGTGGGCGACGTGGTGCGGCACGTACGAGACCCGGCCCGGGTCCAGGCCCGGCAGGGCCGTGGACAGGAACGCCGGGGCGCGGAGCGCGTACCTGGTGCGCAGGTCCTCCCAGTCGCCGTCCGGCCTCCCCACCACCAGCGACGGGTCGTAGGAGTAGGCCACCGCGTCGATGTCCTCGGGGGACAGGCCCGCCTCGCGCAGGCACCACGCGGCGGCCTGCTCGGGCAGCTCCCAGGCGGAGAACGCCAGCGGCCGCTTGCCGTGCTTGCGCCGGCTGAAGCGCTCCTCCTCAGCCGCGGCCACGATCTTCCCGTCGACCACCAGGGCGGCGGCCGGGTCGTGGAAGATCGCGTTGATGCCGAGAAATCTCATGCTTCCTCCCCCAAGGATGTGGGAGACCGCTACCGAGAGAAGCGGTGCTCAAACCTTCCCCATCTCTCCGAGGTGCGGAAACACGCAAAGAAGCTGGAAAACAGTCACTCTAAGTAGTTGTTTGCCGGTTCGGCGCCCGGGTAGCTGCCCGGCACGCGACGGAGGTGAGCGGTGTTCGAAAAGCGACGCCCCGGTGCCGTGCTCTTCGACCGGGACGGGACCTTGATCAGGGACGTGCCGTACAACGGCGATCCGAACCTCGTCGAGCCCATGCCCGGCGCCGTCGAGGCGCTGGGCCGCCTCAGACAGGCCGACGTGCCGCTGGCCGTGGTCACCAATCAGTCCGGCGTCGCCAAGGGCCTGCTGTCCGCCGACGAGATGGACCAGGTGAACGCCAAGGTCGAGGAGCTGCTCGGGCCGTTCGACGCGTGGGCGATCTGCGTGCACGACGACGCCGACGGCTGCACCTGCCGCAAACCGGCGCCCGGCCTCGTGATCAGGGCCGCCGCCGTGCTCGACGTCAGCCCCCGCGACTGCGTGGTCGTGGGCGACATCGGCAGGGACATGGAGGCGGCCAGGGCCGCCGGGGCCCGGGGGATCCTGGTCCCCACCCCGCAGACGCTGCGGGTGGAGATCCAGGAGGCCGCCGAGGTCGCCGACGACCTGACCGACGTCGTGGACCGCGTCCTCAGCGACGCCGAGGGGCCGGTGCCGGCCGTGTCGGCCCCCTGGGCCCGCGCGATGGGCTGGAGCCGCTGGTGAGGGTCCTCCTCTGGCACGTGCACGGCTCATGGACCAACGCGTTCGTCAGGGGAGGCCACGAGTACGTGCTCCCGGTAGTCCCCGGTCGTGGTCCCGACGGCCGGGGGCGCGCGGACACCTACGACTGGCCCGCGAGCGCCCGCGAGGTGCCGTGGGACCGGCTGCGCCACGAGCCCGTGGACGTCGTCGTGCACCAGCGGCCGCACGAGATCGGCCTGGCCCGCGACTGGCTGGGCCGCGACGTCCCGGCCGTGTACGTCGAGCACAACACCCCGGCGGGGGACGTGCCCCGCACCCGCCACCCGCTGGCGGACCGGAGCGACGTCAGGCTCGTGCACGTCACCCACTTCAACGAGCTGTACTGGGACAACGGCAAGGCGCCCACCCGCGTCATCGAGCACGGCGTCCCCGACCCGGGCCACCTGTACACGGGAGAGCTGCCCCGCGCGGGCGTCGTGGTCAACGAGCCGGTGCGCCGCACCCGGGTCGCCGGGACCGACCTGCTGCCCCGCTTCGCCGAGCGGGTGCCCCTCGACGTGTTCGGGATGAAGGTGGACGGGCTGCCGTACGGCACCTACGAGGACCTGCCCCAGCACGTCATGCACACCGAGCTGGCCCGCCGCCGCGTCTACCTGCACCCCTACCGCTGGACCTCGCTCGGGCTGGCCCTCGTCGAGGCCATGACGCTCGGTCTGCCCGTGGTCGCGCTGGCGGCCACCGAGGCGATCGAGGCCGTCCCGCCGGAGGCCGGCGTGCTGTCCACGAAGGTCCACGTGCTGGCCGACGCGCTGCATGCGTTCGCCGGGGATCCCGAGCGCGCGGCCCAGGCGGGCAAGGCCGCCCGGGCGGCGGCGCTGGCCCGCTACGGGCTCGGCAGGTTCCTGTCCGATTGGGATCGGCTGCTCGGCGAGGTATGACCTGCGGAATCTGGGTAGGCGCCAGGAGCATGATGATGCTCGACTGGACCCGCAGGGCCGCCTGCCTCGACCTGGACCCGGAATTGTTCTTCCCCATCTCCATGGAGGGGCCGAGCCAGTCGCAGGTCGAGGAGGCCAAACAGGTGTGCGGCGGCTGCCCGGTGCGTGAGCCGTGCCTGGCGTACGCGCTCGGCACGCGGCAGGCCTACGGCGTGTGGGGCGGCACGGACCCCGCCCAGCGGCGGGAGCTCAGCCCGCCGTCAGAGCCTCGGCGAGAAACCGTTCGCGCTCGCCCGCTTCGAGGTGGTCACTGAACAGCACGCCGTCGAGGTGATCGACCTCGTGCTGCAGCACTCTGGCCAGCATGCCCAGCGCCCGCACGGTCACCGGTTTGCCGAACATGTCGCGGCCACGCGCCGTGACCATGTAGGACCGTTCCAGTGGCCACCACAGGCCGGGCGCCGACAGGCACGCCTCATCGGCGGTGACGCGCCGCGCCGACAGCTCCAGGCGGGGATTGACCAGGTGGCCCGACTTGCCGTCGTAGGAGTAGACCACCACCCGCACCGGCTCGCCGATCTGCGGAGCCGCGAGACCGGCCCGCCCGGCCCCCGCCCGCATCGTGGCGGTCAGGGACTTGACCAGCCGCCGCAGCTCCCGGTCGAAATCCTGGACCGGAGCCGCCACCGATCGCAGCACCGGGTCGTCGAACACGCGAATAGGCCGGACCGTCACCCGCAACTCCCCGATAGGCGGCGTCGTCACGGTGAACGTTTCCCCTGAGCGCGCCCGGCCAACCGCGAAGGCCCTGCCTTGTAGCACAGCGGTAACAGAAGAGACCCAGAGGCGAAACCACCCGAAAGCAGTATCGGAGGGTGTTCTCACTTGCGTCACACGCGCCTGTGATGCCTGGCCGGGTGCTCGGGGCCCGGCCAGGCATCCCCGACTATCTGGAGGTGCACGCATGACCGCACTTCCCCATGAGGGCGGATCTCCCCCGGAGACGGCGCCCGACGCCCTGGCGGGCTTCACCATCGGCGTGACCGCGACCAGGCGGCGCGAGGAGTTCGGCGCGCTGCTGGAGCGCCGCGGCGCCCGTGTGGTCAGCGCCCCCGCGATCCGGCTCGTGCCCCTCGCCGAGGACACCGACCTGCTCGCCGCCACCCGGCTCAGCCTGGAGCGGCCGCTCGACGACGTCGTCGTCACCACCGGTGTCGGCTTCCGCGGCTGGATGGCCGCCGCCGAGGGCTGGGGCCTGTCCGGCGACCTGGGCGAGCACCTGTCCAAGTCGCGCCTGCTCACCCGCGGCCCCAAGGCCAGGGGCGCGGTGCGCGCCGCCGGGCTGAACGACCACTGGACGCCCGCGACCGAGTCGTGCGAGGAGGTCAAGCAGTACCTGCTGGAGCAGGACCTGCGGGGGCGGCGCATCGCGGTGCAGCAGCACGGCGAGCCGCTCGGCGAGTTCGTGGCCGACCTGCGCGGGGCCGGGGCCGAGGTGATCGAGATCCCGGTCTACCGGTGGCTGCCGTACCGGGACATCTCGCCGCTGCGCCGCCTGATCAGCCAGACGATCTCCGGCTCGGTCGACGCCGTGGCCTTCACCAGCGCCCCCGCCGTGCACGCCATGCTGGGCGCGGCCCGGGCCGAAGGGCTGGAGGAGGCGCTGCTGGCGGCGTTCAGCGGCCCGGTCGTGGCCGCCTGCGTGGGGCCCGTCACCGCCGACCCGCTGACCTCGCGCGGCGTGCCGACGCTGCAGCCCGACCGCTCGCGGCTCGGCGCGCTGGCCCGCGCCCTGGCCAGGCACCTGCCCGAGCACGGCGTCACCCGGCTCGTGGCCGGTGATCACCGGCTGGAGATCCGCGGTCACGCCGTGGTCGTCGACGGGGAGCTGCGGCCGCTGCCGCCGGCGCCGATGGCGGTGCTCAAACGGCTGGCCGACAAGCCGGGGCACGTGGTGTCCCGGGCCGATCTGCGTACCGTGCTGCCGGGCAGCGTCGCCCGCGACTCCGCCGAGCACGCCGTCGAGATGGCCATCACCCGGCTGCGCCGCGCCCTCGGGCCGAGCGGGATCGTCGAGACGGTGGTCAAGCGCGGTTACCGGCTCGCCTGCCTCTACGAGGCGGGCCTGTGACGCCCTCGCTCGTCCTGGCCGCGCACGGCACGCGCAGCACGGCGGGGGAGCGGACCCTGTCCGCCCTGGCCGAGACCGTCAGAGGGGCCCGGCCGGGGCAGCGGGTGGAGCTGAGCTACCTCGAGATCAGCTCACCCCCGCTGTCGGAGGTGCTGCCCGCGGTCCGCGGTCCCGTGGTCGTCGTGCCGCTCCTGCTGGCCGGCGGCTACCACGTCCACATCGACCTGCCCGAGGTCATCGCCGAGCACCGTCCCGACGCGGTGGTGGCCGGATGGCTGGGGCCGCACCGGCTGCTGACCTCCGCGCTGGCGCGCAAGCTGGACCGCGCCGGGCTGCGCTCCACGGACGCGGTCGTGCTCGGCGCGGCGGGCTCCTCGGACCCGTCGGCCCTGGCCGACGTACGCGCCGCGGCCCACCGGCTCGCCGTGCGCCTGGCCCGCCCGGTGACCGCCGCCTTCGCCTCGGCCGGGGCGCCGTCCCTGGAGGAGGCCATGGAACGGCTGGCCTCGACCCCGGCCGCGCGGGTGGCGATCGCCTCGTACGTGCTCGCGCCCGGCTTCTTCCACGACCGGCTGGCCACGGCCGGCGCGGACCTGGTCAGCGAGCCCCTGGGCGCGGACCCGGACGTGGCGGCGCTGATCTGGCACCGCTACGACGAGGCACTGCACCGAAGCCGCGCCGCCGTACCGGACCCCCGGATCCTGCGCACCGGCGCCCGCCAGGCGTGAACGCCTGTTGCGCAGCGCTGCCGTCAGACGTGCACCATGCACGTGCACCTGTGCGGCAGCGCTGCCCGTCAGGCGTGGACCATGGGTTCCAGGCGTAGCTCGCGCACGATCTCCCGTGCGCTGGCCTCGCGCGTGGGCCCGCTGTCGGCGCCGATGAACATCTCGATGTAGGCCCGGTGGAAACAGCCCGCGACCAGCAGTCGCGCGCTCGCCTCCGGGTCCACGTCGGGACGTATTCGTCCCAGTTGCTGCTCGGCCGCCAGGTAGGCGGCCAGCGGCGCGATCTCCTCGCGCGGCCCGAGGCCGGTGTCACGGATGGCCTCGCGGAATCGGACCGTCACGGTGGGGGAGGTGAACGCGGGCAGCGCCGCGCCCTGAACCTCGAGGTAATAGTCAATCCCGGCTTGCGCCACCGGGAGAAGATTGTCGGAAACAGACCCTTTTCCGGAGCGATGAGAGAGCTCGTGCAGAATGCTGAGCCAGAGGGGGAGCCGGTCCTGCAGCAGGGCGAGGTAGTGGTCCACCGAGCCGCCGTTGCGGTCTTCCCGGAGCGAGACGGCCATCTCCAGGATGCGCCGCCTGGTGTCCTGGCTCCTCTGGTGCGGATCTACGTGTGAAGTCGCCATGGCGTGCCTAACGTGCGCGGTCAGTTGAGTAGGCATCACATGCGAAGCCGAGGGTGTCTGGGTTAGATCTGGGGTCCCAACTTGGTGCAATCTTGTACGGTCACCGATTATTACCCGAAACCACAGAAATTTGCGGGATTTAACGCCTGAGGGTTAGCTGTCAGTGTCGCGGTCGCGGCGCCGCAGATAGCGCTCGAACTCGGCCGCGATCGCGTCGCCACTGGCCTCGGGCAACTCGGCGGCGTCCTTGCGCTCCTCGAGCTCCTTGACGTATTCGGCCACCTCGGTGTCCTGCGAGGCCAGCTCGTCGACGCCGCGCTCCCAGGCGCGCGCCTCCTCGTCGAGATCGCCCAGCGGCATGGGGATCTCCAGCACGTCTTCCAGGCGGCGCAGCAGCGCCAGCGTGGCCTTGGGGTTGGGCGGCTGGGCGACGTAGTGGGGCACCGAGGCCCACAGCGAGACGGCGTCGAGCCCGGCCTCGCCGAACGCGTGCTGCAGCACCCCCACGATGCCCGTCGGGCCCTCGTAGCGGCTCAGCTCCAGATTGGTCGAACGGGCCAGCTCGAGATCGGTCGCGCCGCCGAGGATGGGCACGGGCCGGGTGTGCGGGGAGTCGTTGAGCAGGGCGCCCAGCATGACGGCCAGGTCGACGCCCAGCTTGCGGCAGATGAGGATGATGTCGGCGCAGAACGAGCGCCAGCGCATGTTGGGCTCGATGCCGCGCAGCAGCACCACGTCGCGCTCCAGGCCCGGCGGCCGGGCGCGCAGCAGCCGCGTCGTGGGCCACACGATCGACCGGGTCAGCCCGTCGGTCATCTCCACCACGGGCCGCGTCACCTGGAAGTCGTAGTAGTCGTCGGGGTCGAGCGCGATGAGCGGCTCGGCCTTCCATGCCGACTCGAGATGGGCGATCACACCGCTGGAGGCCTCGCCCGCGTCGTTCCACCCCTCGAACGCGGCAATGAGCACCGGGTCGACGAGCTCGGGGAGCCCTTCGAGCTCTGTCACGTGTCGCCTCCTCTCTCCATCGTCCCGCTAAGCCTATGCGGTCGGGGGCCGTCAGCGTCACGGATCTCCCGCCGAACCCACCAGGCCCCCCTCCCACGGCCACAGGCGGTGTAGGGGGAGCACGAGCAGGCCACCAGCTTGAATCCCCACCCCCAACCACCCCCACACCCAGCCCCACTCACGACCACACGCACACCACACCCCCATCACCACCCCCACCCCCCACCCCCGACCACCCCCACCCTCACCTACGGCCCCATGCACACCGCCATCCACCCCACCGCCTCCATCACGCCCACAACCCCCGCCTGAACACCACCACCGCCCCCTTCCTCAGTTCACTCGGCCCCTTCCTCAGACGCCCGGCCCCCTCGTCCCACGCCCAGCCCCCTTTCTCGGGCGCCCGGCCTCCTTGCCCCGCACGCAGCCCCTGGGCTCGCGCTTGGCCGTTCCGGGGCGGGTCGGTCCGTGCCCGGCCGGGCTGGTCGGCACCCAGGCGGGTCCGAGTCCGGACCTGGTCGGGTCTGTCCCCGGCCTGGTCGGGTGGCCCGCATGCTCGGCTTGGCTTGCTCGGCCGCGTGTGCGGTGATTCGCACGCTTTGATTCACGCGCTCGGGCGCCTGCGCGGGCCCGCGTGTGTGCGTGCGCGCGCGAGCGCACGGACGCGTACGCGGGGAACGGGCTCGGGCGCGCACGTGACGCGGTCCCGGGTGCGTCCGCGAGGCAGGACCGGCGCGAACCCGGGCGTGTACGTGAGGGTGCGAGCCGTCGTCAGCAGCGTCCGCCGTCCGTCGTGTGCACGATCAGTACGTCGCACGAGGCCCGATGCGTGACCGTGGAAGGCACCGACCCCAGCAGCCGCCCCGCCAGGCTGTTGAGCCCCCGGTTGCCCACCACCAGCAGGTCGGCCCGGTGCCGGGCGGCCAGGGAGATCAGCACGTCCACCGCCTCCCCCTGCTCGGCCGACAGGACCACGTCCGCCGCACCCGCCGCCACGGCGTGCTCGCGCGCCGCCCGTAAGGCGTCGTCCGCCGGAGTGGACCCGCTCACCTTGTACGCCAGCTCCCCCAGCCGCTCGGCGGCCGCGGCCCGCTCGCTCCCTCTCATGGGCAGGTAGGCGCAGGCCAGCACGAGCGTGGACCCGGTCGCAGCGGCCAGGGACGCCGCCGCCGAGACGGCACGGAAGGAGGAGGGCGACCCGTCGGTGCCGACGAGCACGGTGCGGTAGGCCATGGAGCCCCCAATTGGACGCGAAGTTCAATTGCTGCCCGACACCCTAACGCCCACCCCCGCCCCCGGTAAGCCCGCCCCCGCAAGCGCGCCCCGCAAACCCGCGCCCGCCGTACCCGCCCGCCGTACGCGCAGGGCGGAACGGGCAGTTGGGCGTGCCTGCCGATTCACGCGCCCCCCGCGCACGACCAGCGCTCGAACCGCACCCGATAAGCTCTACCCCATGAGCATCTCCCCGTCCTTCCGAGAAGTGTTGTCCCAGCGCGTCGTCGTGGCCGACGGGGCGATGGGCACGATGCTTCAGGCCCAGGACCCGACGCTCGACGACTTCCACGGTCACGAGGGCTGCAACGAGGTGCTCAACGTCACCCGCCCCGACATCGTGCGCGGCGTCCACGACGCCTACTTCGCCGTCGGCGTCGACTGCGTGGAGACCAACACCTTCGGCGCGAACCTGGCGGCCCTCGGCGAATACGACATCTCCGATCGTGTCTTCGAATACTCGGAGGCGGGCGCCAGGATCGCCCGCGAGGCCGCCGACCACTGGTCCACGCCCGACCAGCCGCGCTTCGTGCTCGGCTCGATGGGCCCGGGCACCAAGCTGCCCACGCTCGGCCACCTGCCCTACGCCACGCTGCGCGACGCCTACCGCGACAACGCCGCGGGCCTGATCGCCGGCGGCGCCGACGCGCTGATCATCGAGACCTGTCAGGACCTGCTGCAGGTCAAGGCCGCCGTCGTCGGCTCCAGGCGGGCCATCGAGGCGTCGGGCCGCGACGTGCCGATCATCGCGCAGGTGACGATCGAGACCAACGGCGCGATGCTGCTCGGCTCCGAGATCGGCGCCGCCCTGACCGCGATCGAGCCGCTCGGCGTCGACGTCGTCGGCCTCAACTGCGCGACCGGCCCCGCCGAGATGAGCGAGCACCTGCGCTATCTCGCCCGCCACTCGCGGCTCAGGCTGTCCTGCATGCCCAACGCGGGCCTGCCGGTGCTGACCGCCGACGGGGCGTACTATCCGCTGTCGGCCGAAGAGCTGGCCGGCGCGCACGAGACCTTCACCCGCGACTACGGGCTGTCCCTGGTCGGCGGCTGCTGCGGCACCACGCCCGAGCACCTGCGCCAGGTCGTCGAGCAGGTCCGCGGCAAGCAGGTGGCGCGCCGCCGCCCGCACCCGGAGCCGGGCGCCTCCTCGCTCTACCAGACCGTCCCGTTCCGCCAGGACACCTCCTACCTGGCCATCGGCGAGCGCTGCAACACCAACGGCTCCAAGGCCTTCCGCGAGGCCATGCTGGAGGGCCGCTGGGACGACTGCGTCGAGACGGCCCGCGACCAGGCCCGCGACGGCGCCCACATGCTCGACCTGTGCGTCGACTACGTCGGCCGCGACGGCGTGGCCGACATGAAGGAGCTGGCCTTCCGTTTCGCCACCGCCTCCACGCTGCCGATCATGCTCGACTCGACCGAGCCCGCGGTGCTGGGGGCCGGCCTCGAGATGCTGGGCGGGCGCGCCGCGGTCAACTCCGTCAACTACGAGGACGGCGACGGCCCCGACTCCCGCTTCCAGAAGATCATGCGGCTGGTGAGCGAGCACGGCGCGGCCGTCGTGGCCCTGACGATCGACGAGGAGGGCCAGGCCCGCACCGCCGACTGGAAGGTGCGCGTGGCCTCCCGCCTGATCGAGGACCTGACGACCAACTGGGGCATGCGGGTCGAGGACATCATCGTCGACTGCCTCACCTTCCCCATCGCCACCGGCCAGGAGGAGACCAGGCGCGACGGCGTGGAGACCATCGAGGCCATCCGCGAGCTCAAGCGCCGCCACCCGAGCGTGCAGACCACGCTGGGCCTGTCCAACATCAGCTTCGGCCTCAACCCGGCCGCCCGCATGGTGCTCAACTCGGTGTTCCTCAACGAGTGCGTCAACGCCGGGCTCGACTCCGCCATCGTGCACGCCTCCAAGATCCTGCCGATGGCCCGCATCCCCGACGAGCAGCGCCAGGTCGCGCTCGACATGGTCTACGACCGCCGCCGCGAGGGCTACGACCCGCTGCAGCGGTTCATGGACCTGTTCGAGGGCGTCGACGCCGCCGCCATGCGCGCCGGCAAGGCCGAGGAGCTGGCCGCGCTGCCGCTGTGGGAGCGGCTCAAGCGGCGCATCATCGACGGGGAGAAGAAGGGCCTGGAGGCCGACCTCGACACCGCGCTCGACCAGCGGCCGGCCCTGGAGATCATCAACGACGTGCTGCTCGACGGCATGAAGACCGTCGGCGAGCTGTTCGGCTCCGGGCAGATGCAGCTCCCGTTCGTGCTGCAGTCGGCCGAGGTGATGAAGTCCGCCGTCGCCTACCTCGAGCCCCACATGGACCGCGTCGAGGGCGAGACCAAGGGCCGCATTGTGCTGGCGACGGTCAAGGGCGACGTCCACGACATCGGCAAGAACCTCGTCGACATCATCCTGTCCAACAACGGCTACCAGGTCGTCAACCTCGGCATCAAGCAGCCGGTCTCGGCCATCCTGGAGGCCGCCGACGAGCAGAAGGCCGACGTCATCGGCATGTCCGGGCTGCTGGTGAAGTCGACGGTCATCATGAAGGAGAACCTGGAGGAGATGAACTCCAGGGGCCTGTCGGAGCGCTACCCGGTGCTGCTGGGCGGCGCCGCCCTGACCCGGGCCTACGTCGAGCAGGACCTGGCCGGGCTGTTCGAGGGCGAGGTGCGCTACGCGCGCGACGCGTTCGAGGGGCTGCGGCTGATGGACGCGTTCATGGCCGTCAAGCGCGGCGTGGCGGGCGCGACGCTGCCGCCGCTGCGCGAGCGGCGCGTCAAGACCGGCGCGGTGCTGCAGCGCACGCCCGTCGAGCAGTTGCCGGCCCGCTCCGACGTGGTCGCCGACAACCCGGTGCCGAACGCGCCCTTCGCCGGCGACCGCGTCGTCAAGGGCATCTCGCTGGCCGAATACTCCGCCTTCCTCGACGAGCGGGCGCTGTTCCTCGGCCAGTGGGGCCTCAAGCCCACCAGGGGCGGCGACGGGCCCGGCTACGACGAGCTGGTCGAGACCGAGGGCCGGCCGCGGCTGCGCATGTGGCTGGAGCGCATGCAGACCGAGGGCCTGCTGGAGGCGGCCGTCGTCTACGGCTACTTCCCGTGCGTCTCCGACGGCGACTCGCTGATCATCCTCGGCGACGACGGCAACGAGCGCACCCGCTTCACCTTCCCGCGCCAGCGCCGCGACCGCCACCTGTGCCTGTCCGACTTCTTCCGTGCCAAGGACTCCGGCGAGGTCGACGTGGTCGGCTTCCAGGTGGCCACCATGGGCTCGAAGATCTCCGACGCCACGGCCGAGCTGTTCGCCAAGGACGCCTACCGCGACTATCTCGAGCTGCACGGCCTGTCGGTGCAGCTCACCGAGGCGCTGGCCGAATACTGGCACGCCCGGGTGCGCTCGGAGTGGGGGATCGGCGGCGAGGAGTCGCTCGACGACATGCTCAAGGTCAACATCCAGGGCTGCCGCTACTCCTTCGGCTACCCGGCCTGCCCCAACCTGGAGGACCAGAAGCAGCTCTTCGAGCTGCTCGACCCCGAGCGCATCGGGGTGACACTGTCGGAGGAGTTCCAGCTCCACCCCGAGCAGGCCACCTCAGCGCTGGTCGCCCACCACCCGGAGGCCAAATACTTCAACGTCTGACACGCGGGCGGGCCACGAACGGACGATACGGGGGCGGAGCATGGAAGCGGTCTTCTTCGACATGGACGGGCTGCTGGTCGACAGCGAGCGCGTCTGGCTGACGATCGAGACCGAGGTGATGGCCAGGCTGGGCGCCGAATGGACGCCCGAGCACCAGGCCCACCTGGTCGGCGGGTCCATGGAACGCACGGTCGGCTACATGCTGGCCGTGTCGGGCGCCGACGTCCCTCCTGAGACGGTCCAGGAGTGGATGGTGACCGGAATGGTGGCGCGGCTGTCCGGCGGCGTGCGCGTGCTGCCGGGCGCCTCCGAGCTGCTCGACGCCCTGCGCGACGAGGGCGTGCCCGTGGGGCTGGTCACCTCCTCGCTCAAGGAGATCGCCGACGCCGTGCTCAAGGGCGTCGGCCGAGACCGCTTCGACCTCGTGGTCACCGCCGACGACGTGACGCGGACCAAGCCGGACCCGGAGCCCTACCTGACGGCCGCGCGGCTGCTCGGGGTCGAGCCGGTCCGCTGCGTCGTGCTCGAAGACTCTCCCAACGGCGTGGCGGCCGCCACCGCCGCCGGTTGCGCGGTGGTCGCCGTGCCCAGCCTGCTGCCCATCGAACCGGCCCCCGGCCGCCGGGTCGTCGCGTCCCTGACGGAGATCGGGGTCGCCGACCTGAGGGCGCTGCTGCCCGGCTGAGGGTTTCGTCCCCGTTCCCCTAAGGGAAAAGTGGTTCTCACGGAGGAGGCGAGTACGCCTTCGCGTGCCAGGATGGAGACAAAAGCCACGACAAGGGGGACGACTCTATGGAGACTTTTGGCGCGATCGCCTGGCTGCCGCTGTGCGCCGGAGTGAGCATCGCCGGCCTGGTGCTCGCCTTCCTGGCCTTCAGGCGCAGGGGAGCGGCGGCGGGCATGAGAGTGACGGCGTGGGCGCTGCTGCCGATCGCCGCCTATCTGACCGGGGCCCTGCAAGCGCTGTGGACCATCGGCACCACCGTGGTCGGCTTCGTGACCAGCCTGGTGTTCAACCCGAGCGTCTGGATAGGCGTGGCGGTGGCCGGGTTGTCGGTGGTGCTGTTCGTCGCGTCGGGGTTCCTGCGCGGCAGGAAACTGGCCGGTGTCAGGAAGGGCGGCAGGAAGAAGGCCGCCGCGGGCGACACGCCCGAGCAGGCCACCCAGCAGACGCCGCGCAAGCCCGCCCAGCAGGCCGCGGGCAGGCCCGCCGCCACGACCGCTCCGCAGCAGCCCGCCGTGACCTCGAAGAAGGCCGGCAAGGGCGACGACGACTTCTCCGACATCGAAGAACTGCTGAAGCGCAGGGGCATCAGTTGAACCGGATGGCGTGGAGACTGTGTCACGGTTCTGAGACGTAACCGGGACGCGCCCTAGACATTCCATTCAAGATCGATACGAATGCGTTTCGCATCAATCACAGATTAGCCACATAGCGGCCTGAGGGACTAGTCAGCGCAGCTCAGGCCATAGATTCTGCCTCCTGAGGTCGCGACTCGCGGTCTAAAGTCAGTACGTAAAGACAGCGTCGTCTGGTACCAGGGGGCAATTAGGCATGACCGCACCGCTAGACGTTTCCGGTTCCGCCGCAGAAGCGCATCCGGAGTCTGTGCTCGCGGGAGCGGGCAAGGCGATCCAGGGCCGATCGCTGACCCGCATCGCCTGGATGCGGCTCCGGCGTGACAAGGTCGCCCTCACCGGCGGCGTCTTCGTCGTGCTGCTGATCCTCGTGGCGGTCTTCTCCTCGCCGATCATCTCGGCCTTCGGGCACCCTCCGCTGGAGTTCCACCAGGACCAGATCGACCAGAGCACGCTCCTGCCCAAGGGCACCTTCGGCGGCGTGAGCGCCGAATACCCGCTCGGCGTCGAGCCCGTCAACGGCCGCGACATCTTCAGCCGGATCGTCGCCGGCGCCTGGATCTCGCTGCTGATCGGCTTCCTCGCCACGATCGTCTCGGTCGTCATCGGCACCACGCTGGGCGTCATCGCCGGCTACTTCGGCGGCTGGGTCGACCAGATCATCGGCCGGCTGATGGACGTCTTCCTCGCCTTCCCGCTGTTGGTCTTCGCGATCGCGCTGGCGGGCGTCATCCCCGACAAGGGATTCGGCCTGGAGGGCAACGGCCTGCGCATCGCGATGCTGATCTTCATCATCGGCTTCTTCAGTTGGCCCAGCATCGGCCGCATCGTCCGCGGGCAGACCCTGTCGCTGCGCGAGCGCGAGTTCGTCGACGCGGCCAAGAGCCTGGGAGCGCGCAACGGCTACATCCTCTTCCGCGAGGTGCTGCCGAACCTGATCGCGCCGATCCTGGTGTACTCGACCCTGCTGATCCCGACCAACATCCTGTTCGAGGCCGCGCTCTCGTTCCTGGGCGTCGGCATCAACCCGCCCACCCCGACCTGGGGTGGGATGCTCTCCGAGGCGGTTCGCTTCTACACGCTGCCCCACTTCGTGCTCTTCCCGGGCTTGGCGATCTTCGTCACCGTCTTGGCGTTCAACCTGTTCGGCGACGGGCTGAGGGACGCCTTCGACCCGCGGGCACACTGAACCTTCGCCAACGCTTCATCCCCCGCATCCCACTAACAAGGGGTTAGTCAATGAGAAGGAAACACGCACTGGCAGGAGCCGCGACAGCGGCGCTGGCCCTGGTGCTCTCCGCCTGTGGCGGCGGAGGTGGCGGTACACCACAGCAGCCCGCCCAGTCGGCCTCCGGCGGCGCCGCGCAACCCGCGTTCAACACCGCCCTCACCCAGGTGTACAACCCGTCCACGAAGAAGGGCGGGACGCTGAAGGCGGCCCACTCCTCCGACTGGGACAGCCTCGACCCGGGTGACACCTACTACGGCTACTCGTTCAACTTCGGCCGGTTCTATTGGCGGACGCTGACGATGTACAAGACGGGGCCCGGCCCCGACGGCAACACCGTGGTGCCCGACCTGGCCGAGGGGCTCGGCACCCCCAGCACCGACGGCAAGACGTGGACGTACAAGCTCAAGGCCGGTCTGAAGTTCGAGGACGGCACGCCGATCACCGCCAAGGACGTGGCGTACGCGGTGGCGCGGAGCTTCGACAAGGAGACCTTCCCGCACGGCCCCTCCTACCTCAACGAGCTGCTCGCCTGGCCGAAGGACTTCAAGGGCGTCTACAAGACCCCTGACGTGGACTACAAGTCGGCGGTCGAGGCCACCGACGACACGACGGTCGTCTTCCACCTGACCAAGCCGTTCGCGTCCATGGACTACGTCGTCCAGATGCCGATGACGGCCCCGGTGCCGAAGGACAAGGACACGGGCGCCAAGTACAAGGAGAAGGTCGTCTCCTCGGGCCCGTACAAGTTCGAGACGAACGAGATCGGCAAGCGCTTCTCCCTGGTCCGCAACGACCAGTGGGACCCGGCGACGGACCCGAACCGTCCCGCGCTTCCCGACAAGATCGAGGTCCAGCTCAACGTCAACGCCGACGACCTCGACAACCAGCTCATCTCGGGCAGCATCCAGCTCGACATCCCGGGCACCGGCATGCAGCCGGCCGCCCTGGGCAAGGTCCTGCCGGACCCGGCGCTGAAGGCCCGTACGGACAACCCGACGATCCCCAGGCTCTGGTACGTCTCGGTCATCCCGGACACCCCGCCGCTGGACAACGTCGAGTGCCGCAAGGCCGTCCAGTTCGCCGCGGACCGCGTCGCCAACCAGACCGCCTTCGGCGGCCCGCTGGCCGGTGGCGACCTCGCCACGAACGTCATGCCGCCGCCCATCGTCGGCCAGGAGAAGTTCGACCTGTACGCCTCCCCCGAGAGCAAGGGCGACGTCACCAAGGCCAAGACGGCCCTGACCGCCTGCGGCCAGCCGAACGGCTTCTCCACCACGATGTCCTTCCGCTCCGACCGTCCGCGCGAGAAGGCGCTGGCCGAGGCGATGCAGCAGGCGCTGGACAAGGTCGGCATCAAGCTCACGCTCAAGGGCTTCCCGGCCTCCAGCTACTTCTCCGACTACGCGGGTAACGTCGCGTACGTGAAGAAGAACGGCATCGGCCTGGCCACCCACGGCTGGGGCTCCGACTGGCCCGACGGTTACGGCTTCCTCCAGGCCATCGTCGACAGCCGTACCATCCGCGCCGCGGGCAACTACAACCTCAGCGTCAAGAACCCCGAGGTCGACAAGCTGATCGACCAGGCCTCGGCCGAGCTCGACGCCACCGCCCGCGAGAAGCTCTGGGTCGACGTCGACAAGAAGGTCATGGAGGACGCCTCCATCCTTCCCGTGGTGTGGGCCAAGTCGCTGCTCATGCGCGGCCAGGGCGTGACGAACATCGCCTACAACGAGGGCCAGAGCATGTACGACTACGTGCTGCTCGGCGTCGAGTGACCAGGCGAGGTTCGGGGATCTAGCGAAGGCAGGTGAAGGCAGGAGTGGCCCGCCCACGTCGGGCGGGCCACTCGGCCGGTAGCGGTGGTCACATACATCATCAGGCGTCTGATCGGCGCATTCGCCATGCTGATCGTGATCAGCATGGTCACCTTCGGCATCTTCTTCGTGGTGCCGCAGTGGGCGGGGGCGACACCCGAGGCCCTGGCCTCGCGGTACGTCGGCCGCGCGGCCACACCGGAGACCGTCCACCTGGTGGCCGAGCGTCTCGGCTTCAACGACCCGGTGGTCGTGCAGTACGGCAGGTTCCTCAAGGGCCTGGTCGCCGGCGCCGAGTACGACTACGGCGCGGGCGTCGAGCAGTGCCCCGCGCCCTGCTTCGGCTACTCCTTCATCAGCGGGCAGCCCGTCTGGCCGGACCTGGTCGACCGCATGCCGGTCACCTTCTCCCTGGCCATCGGCGCCGCGATCATCTGGGTGGTGGCCGGGGTGAGCGTGGGTGTGATCTCCGCGCTGCGCAGAGGCAGCTTCTTCGACCGGCTCTCGATGGGCACCGCCCTGGCCGGCGTGTCCCTGCCGATCTTCTTCACCGGCATGATCTCCCTGGTCGTCTTCAGTTACGGCCTGGGCTGGACGCCGCCGGGAGGCGCGTGGACCGACTTCACGGTCAATCCCGCGCAGTGGGCCTTCAACCTGCTGCTGCCGTGGATCACCCTGGCGTTCCTGTTCGCCGCCGGCTACGCCCGGCTCACCCGGGCCGGAATGCTGGAGACGATGGGCGAGGACTACATCCGCACGGCCCGGGCCAAGGGCCTGCGGGAGAACCAGGTCGTGGTCAAGCACGGCCTGCGCGCCGCGCTCACACCCATCCTGACGCTGTTCGGCATCGACTTCGGCCTGCTCATCGGCGGCGCCGTCCTCACCGAGACCACCTATACTCTGCCCGGGCTCGGCCAGTTCGCCATCCTGGCCATCAGGAACCAGGACCTGCCCCAGGTCATGGGCGTCGTCCTGGTGGCCGCCGGCTTCGTGGTGGTCGCGAGCCTGATCGTCGACCTGCTGTACGCCGTGGTCGACCCGAGGGTGAGGTTGTCGTGAGCTTTCTTGAGGTCAAGGACCTGAAGATCCATTTCCCGACCGACGACGGGCTCGTCAGGTCCGTGGACGGGCTGTCGTTCAGTGTCGAGCGCGGCAAGACCCTGGGCATCGTGGGGGAGTCGGGCTCCGGCAAGAGCGTGACCAGCCTCGGCGTGCTCGGGCTGCACAAGGGCGGCCGGGCCAGGCTCTCCGGGGAGATCTGGCTCGACGGGGAGGAGCTGATCGGCGCCTCCGCCGAGCACGTACGCGGGCTGCGCGGCAAGAAGATGGCGATGATCTTCCAGGATCCGCTGTCCTCGATGCACCCCTACTACACGGTCGGCCACCAGATCATCGAGGCGTACCGGATCCACAACGACGTCTCCAAGCAGGTCGCCCGCAAGCACGCCATCGACATGCTCGGCCGCGTCGGCATCCCCGAGCCGGCCAGGCGCGTCGACGGCTACCCGCACGAGTTCTCCGGCGGCATGCGCCAGCGCGCCATGATCGCGATGGCGCTCTCCTGCGACCCCGAGCTGCTCATCGCCGACGAGCCCACCACGGCGCTCGACGTGACCGTGCAGGCCCAGATCCTGGACCTCATGCGCGACCTGCAGCGCGAGTTCAACTCCGCGTTGATCATCATCACGCACGACCTGGGCGTGGTGGCCGAGCTGTCCGACGACATCCTCGTCATGTACGGCGGCAAATGCGTCGAATACGGCACCGCCGACGACGTCTTCTACCGGCCCGAGCACCCCTACACCTGGGGACTGCTGGGCTCCATGCCCCGGCTCGACCGCGAGCGAACCGAACGGCTGCTGCCGATCAAGGGCTCGCCGCCGTCCCTGATCAACGTGCCGCCCGGCTGTGCCTTCCACCCCCGCTGCCCGTACGCCGAGCGCACGGACGGCAAGGCGATGACCGAGGTCCCTGCCCTGTCCGAGACCGAGGGCGGCCACCTGGTGCGCTGCCACATGGACAAGGCCGAGCGGCAGAGCCTGTGGGCGAACGAGATCAAGCCAGTCCTGGAGACCCAGTGAGTGACAACGAGCTGCTTCTTTCCGTGCAGAACCTGGAGAAGCACTTCCCCGTGACGAAGGGCCTGCTCAAAAGGCAGGTCGGCGCCGTCAAGGCGGTCGACGGGATCAGCTTCGACGTGTTCAAGGGCGAGACGCTCGGGCTCGTGGGGGAGTCCGGCTGCGGCAAGTCCACCACGGGACGGCTGGTCACCAGGCTGCTCGAACCCACCGGCGGCAAGGTCGAGTTCGAGGGCCAGGACATCACGCACATGCGGCAGGGCAGGCTCCGCCCGCTCCGCCGCGACATGCAAATGATCTTCCAGGACCCCTACTCGTCGCTCAACCCCCGGCACACGGTCGGCGCCATCGTCGGCGCCCCGTTCCGGATCCAGGGCGTCAAGACCGAGCACGGCATCAAGAAGGCCGTCCAGGACATCCTGGCGCTGGTCGGGCTCAACCCCGAGCACTACAACCGCTACCCGCACGAGTTCTCCGGCGGGCAGCGGCAGCGCATCGGCATCGCCCGCACCCTCGCGCTCAAGCCCAAGCTGATCATCGCCGACGAGCCGGTCTCCGCGCTCGACGTGTCCATCCAGGCCCAGGTCGTCAACCTGCTGGAAGACCTGCAGACCGAGCTGGACCTGACCTACGTCGTGATCGCCCACGACCTGTCCGTCGTCCGGCACATCAGTGACCGCGTCGCCGTCATGTACCTGGGCAAGATCGTCGAGATCGCCGACCGCAAGCAGCTCTACAGCGCGCCGATGCACCCGTACACCAACGCGCTGCTGTCGGCCGTGCCGGTGCCCGACCCGAAGGCGCGCCGTGACCGCGATCGCATCCGGCTGACCGGCGACGTGCCCAGCCCGCTCAACCCGCCGCCCGCCTGCCGCTTCCACACCCGCTGCTGGAAGGCGCAGGAGATCTGCAAGACGGTCGAGCCGCCCCTGGAAGAGCTGGCCAGCGGCCACCGCGTGGCCTGCCACTTCCCGGAGAACGCCCCGGCGGTCGCCTCCTCCGAGACGCCCGCGGCGACGACCGGCTGACACCGGCACGATCGGCCGAAGCACGACGACGGCCCGCCCGGAAGCTGCGGGCGGGCCGTCGTCGTCGGGCTCACGTCACGATAACGCGCCCGGCGTGATCAGCCCGGTCTCGTAGGCCAGCACCACGGCCTGCACGCGATCGCGCAGCCCCAGCTTGGTCAGCACGTTGCCCACGTGCGTCTTGACCGTCGTCTCGCTCACCACGAGCTTGGCCGCGATCTCCGCGTTGGACATGCCCTTGGCGATCAGCCGCAGCACCTCCAGCTCGCGCTCGGTCAGCCGGTCGAGCCGCGCCGGAGCGGACTGCTCGTAGGCCGACGGCAGCCGCGTCGCGAACCGGTCCAGCAGCCGCCGCGTCACGCTCGGCGCCACGATCGCGTCTCCGGCCGCCACCACCCGGATCGCCTGCACCAGCTCGTCCGGCGGCACGTCCTTCAGCAGGAACCCCGACGCGCCCGACCGCAGCGCCTCCACGATGTACTCGTCCAGGTCGAACGTCGTCAGCACCAGCACCTTCGGCACGTGCGCCGTCGGCGCCGCCTCCCGCACGATCCTGCGGGTCGCCTCGATGCCGTCGACCCCGGGCATCCGGATGTCCATCAGCACCACATCGGGCAGCAACGCCCTCGTCTGCTCCTGCGCCCCCTTGCCGTCGCCCGCCTGTCCCACCACCGTGATGTCGGGCTCGGCCTCGAGGATCAGGCGGAATCCGGTACGCAGCAGCGGCTGGTCGTCCACCAGCAGCACTCTGATCGTCATTGGCCGTCCTTCAACGGGAACCTCGCCCGCACCTCGAAACCGCCCCCGGGTAGCGGACCGATGCTCAGGATTCCACCATAGAGGGCCACCCGCTCGCGAATGCCCACCAAACCATGGCCTGACCGCCTCGACACCTCCACCACACCCCGCCCGTCGTCCTCCACCCGCACGTCGAGCTCGCGCGGATCGTAGCGGATCGTCACCACGGCCTTCGCATCGGATCCGGCGTGCCGCAGGCTGTTCGTCAGCCCTTCCTGGACCAGCCGGTAGGTGGCCAGGTCGACCCCCGCGGGCATCGGCCGCGGCTCGCCCTCGATCAGCAACTGCGTGGGCAGCCCCGCCTCCCGCATCTGCTCCACCAGCGCCGGCAGATCCCGCACCCCCGGTTGGGGGCCCAGCTCGGCACGCGCGTCCGTCCGCAGCACGCCCACGATGTTGCGCATCTCCGTCATCGCCATCCGGCCCGTGTGCTCGATCGCCGACAGCGCCTCGCGCGCCAGGTCGGGATCGGCGGCCAGCACCCGCCGCGCCGCCGCGGCCTGCACGGTCATCACGCTCACGTGGTGCGCGACCACGTCGTGCAGCTCGCGGGCGATCCTGGAGCGCTCCTCGGCCCGCGCCGCCCGCGTGTCGGCGGCGTGCGCCCGCTCCAGCCGGGCCGCCCGGTCCTTCAGCTCCTCCAGGTACGCCCGCCGCAGGCGCAGGCTCCGCCCCGCCCCCCACACGGCCACCAGCACCACGGCCACCACCACGTGCTCGCTCCAGCCGCCCACGCGTACGGGCCCGGACACCGCGCTCAGCACATAGGTCATCAGCGTGACCACCAGAGCGCCCAGCGCCATCGCCAGCCCCCGGTGGGAGGCCACCGAGTACAGCAGCACCACGCAGGACAGCCCCAGCATGCCCGTGGTGTAGCCCAGCGCGCTCAGCAGCGTCTCGGGGACCAGCGCCGCGCACATGGCCGCCAGCGGCCACGCACGGCGCACCGCGACGGGCGCGCACGCCAGCAGCACCAGCGCCACCCCGAACGCGTCGGGCGGCCGCATGCCCGCCGCCAGGCGATCAGGCCCGTAGAGTGCGAACACGGCCACCGACGCCGCGGCCACGATCCCGGCGAGCACCGTGTCGTGGAGCCTGGTCCGGTCTATGCGCACCGTTTCACTGTAGGTCCAGGTGAGAGCCCATAACCTCCTACCTCGGGAGGATTACCGCGCACACGCCGACCGGGACCGGGCCCGGCACACCCTGCCCGCGCCGCCCGGGTCAGAGCTCGTCGGTCGCCGCGCGGCGGCTGCTGCGGACCGTGTCGCCCGGCTGCCGGTCGGGCACCGGCGGCGGAGTGCCGCCGAACTCGGGGCAGAGCGCCTGATGATCACACCAGTCGCACAGCCGCGTGCGGCGCGCCCGCCACTCGCCCGTCTCCAGCGACCGCTCGATCGCCGCCCACAACGCCATCACCTTGCGCTCGGTGGCCAGCAGATCGGCCTCGTCGGGCGCGTAGCGCAGCACCTCGCCCTGGCCGCCCAGATAGACGAGCTGCAGCAGGCGCGGCACCTCCCCGCGCAGCCGCCACAGCACCAGCGCGTAGAACTTCATCTGGAACAGCGCCTTGGCCTCGAAGTCCGGCCCCGGCGCGCTGCCCGTCTTGTAGTCGACCACCCGGACCTCGCCGGTCGGCGCCACGTCGAGCCGGTCGACGTAGCCCCGCAGCATCAGCCCGCCGTCGAGCACCGCCTCCACGTAGAGCTCCCGCTCGGCCGGCTCCAGCCGCGTCGGGTCCTCCAGCGTGAAGTAGCGCTCCAGCATGCCGCGCGCCTGCGCCAGCCACTCGGCCTGCTCCGCCTCGTCGGCGAACATCTGCCCGTATTGCGCGTCATCGTCGAGCAGCCGCCGCCACTGCGGCTCCAGCAGCTCCAGCGCCGCCTGCACCGAGCGCCGGGGCGCCGGCAGGTCGTAGAGGCGCTCCAGGACCGCGTGCACCACCGTGCCACGCACCGCCGCCTGCGACGGCTTCTCGGGCAACTGGTCGATCACCCGGAAGCGGTAGAGCAGGGGACACGTCATGAAGTCGCCCGCCCGGGAAGGGGAGAGAGCTCCTATGATCACCGGTTCGGTCAACGTCATGCACCGCACTCTAGGTCAAGACCCCGACAGAATAACTCCCGCGGGACGAGGATCACGTGATCCGGCGCGTAGCATCAAGGCAGCAACAGCACGTAATGGACGTTCAAGGAGTGCGGTGAGCGAGCAGAGCCCCCGGCAGGAGTTCTCCGGTCTTCGGATGGGGAAGCCGTTCGGCATTCCGGTCTATGTCTCGTGGACATGGTTCCTCGTGGCCGCCTTCATCACCGTGATGTTCGGGCCACGGATGCAGCAGATGCTGCCCGAGCTCGACAGCACCGTGGCGTACGCGGTCGCGTTCGTGTTCGCGGTGCTGCTGTACGTCTCGGTGCTGCTGCACGAGCTCGCGCACAGCGTCCTGGCGAAGTGGTACGGCCTGCCGGTGCGCAGGATCACCCTCTACCTCCTCGGCGGCGTCTCCGAGATCGAGAAGGAGCCGCCCACGCCCGGCAAGGAGTTCGCCATCGCCGCGGCCGGGCCCGCGCTCTCGCTCGGCCTGGCCGGCATCGGCCTGGCCGCCGACGTCTACCTGATCGACAGCGGCGGCATCCTGGAGGCGCTGACCTGGCAGCTCTGGGTGGCCAACCTCATCGTCGGCGTCTTCAACCTGCTGCCCGGGCTGCCGCTCGACGGCGGCCGGATGCTGCGCGCCGGCGTGTGGCGGCTGACCAGGAACCCCGGCTCCGGCACCATCGTGGCCGCCTGGGGCGGGCGGGTGCTGGCGGTGCTGCTGGTGGTCTTCCCGGTCGCCACCTCGCTGTCGAGCGGGCAGGACATCGACCCGGTCGACCTGGTGTGGCCGCTGGTGCTGGCCTCGTTCATCTGGATGGGCGCCAGCCAGTCGCTGCGCGTGGCCAAGATCCGGGCCAGGATCCCGCAGGTCGACGCGCGCGCCCTGGCGCGCAGGGCCATCCCCGTGACCGCCGAGACGCCGCTGTCGGAGGCGCTGCGGCAGGCCGGCGAGAGCCGGGCGGGCGCCCTGGTCGTCGTCGACCACGAGGGCAAGCCCCTGGCGATCGTCAACGAGGCCTCCGTCCAGGCCACCCCCGAGCACCGCCGCCCGTGGGTCAACGTGGCCTCCCTCGCCAAGTCCCTCGAGCCCACCATGGTGCTCGCGGCCGGCCTGACGGGTGAGCCGCTCATCGACGCCATGCGCGCGGCCCCGGGCAGCGAATACCTGCTCGTCGAGGACAGCGGCGAGATCTACGGGGTGCTCGCCACGGCGGATGTGAACAGGGTTTTCAGCGGCGTCTGATTTGTCCCACTCGTTTAAGGCGCGGCCCCTCGATAGGGTCGTGTCCAGCGGTTTCAGGTGGCCGGGGCCGACTCCGGCGATTTCTGCGATGCGACGACTGGCCGATAGTGTTCTGTTTGGCCAAACTTGCACAGTTAAGGGGTTTGTTGCGGGTCCACCGGTTCACCGAATCGAGACGAGGGGGCCGCGACACGGCCTCGTCGTCTGGGTATGCGTATGGCTGGTGGGGCCAGCACGGCAGTGCGGGTGCCGTACATATCGCCGGCTTCCGGGGAGGAGAGTTGAGTGACCGAGCGCAGCGAGGGCACCGATGAGCGCAGCACGGTCGTCATGAGGGAGGACGCATGACCGACCAAGGCTTCGGAGTGGTGCGTCCGCTTCCTGGAAACGGCCTCGTCGCCTACCTGGGCGGGCTGCTGCTCGTGTGCGACGCCGACGAGTCCGCCGCCGACGACCTGCTGGCCGCGCTGCGCGAGACGGCCGCCTCCGGCGGCGACGGCAGGGCGCTGGCCCGCCGAGCCGCCCAGGTGCTGGCCGCCAACATGGCGGGCGACCCGGCCACGTGCGCGGTCGCCGGCCCCGTCGGCGGCGGTGTCGCCGTCCTGGTCAGCGGCTCGGCCGCGGCCACCATCCGCACCGCGGGCGGCGAGACCCGGCTCGCCGGCAGCGACTCCCTCACCTGGGCCGACCGGCTCGTCACCGGCACCGTCGAGCGCGTCGAGCTGAGCCTGCCCGGCGCCGGCAGCCCCCACCCGGCCGTCCGCTTCGAGGGCGGCGTCGTGCACGGCGGCGGCCTCGTCGGCGACCTCACCGACCAGCCCCCGGCCCCCGCGCCCGCCCCGTCCAGGCCGCTGACCAGCGAGATGCCCGCCACGGCCTTCCACCTCGAGGCCGACCTGATCCAGCCGCCGGCGCAGCAGCCCGTCGAGCGCCCGCCCTACCCGCTGGCCGACCAGCCGCCGATCACGCCCGGCCCGCCCTCGGGCCCCCAGCCGGCGCCCCCGCTGGAGCAGCCGTCCTACCACACCCCGCAGGACCAGGCGCCGCCCTACCTGCCGCCGCAGGAGTCCCCCTACTTCCCGCCGCAGGAGCCGCCCTACCAGCCGCCGCAGGAGCAGCCGCCGCCCCTGCCCGAGCAGCAGCAGTTCCCGTCCTACGACGAGCCGCCGCCCTCCGGCAACGGCGCCGGCGAGCCGGTCCCGCAGCACCTGGGCCCGCCCGACCACTACGACCAGCCCGCCCCGCCCCTGCTCGGCCAGCCCGACCACTACGACCACCCGGGCCCGCCGCAGCAGCAGGAGCAGCAGCAGGACCATGGGGACCGCCCGCTGGTCTACGGCGTCGACTGCAAGAACGACCACTTCAACGACCCCCGCGTGCCCTACTGCGCGGTCTGCGGCATCGCCCTCGTGCAGCGCACCCTCGTCCCCTACAAGGGGCCCCGCCCGTCGCTCGGCGTCCTCATCCTCGACGACGGGACTGCGCTGCCCCTGGAGACCGACTACCTGCTGGGCCGCGACCCCGAACGCGCCCCCGAGGTGGCCGGCGGCACCGCCAGGCCCGCCAAGGTCACCAGCCCCGACGGCTCGGTCTCCCGCCGCCACCTGCGGGTGGCGCTGGACGGGTGGGACGTCAACCTGGTGGACCTGGGCTCGGTCAACGGCACCCAGATCCAGCCGCCGGGAGACCCCAACTTCTACGACATCCCGCCGAACGAGCCCGTCACCATCGCCCCGGGCACGACGGTCCGGGTGGGCGTCTCCCGCACCCTCCGCTTCGAGGCGCACCGAGGCTAGACCCGTTCGCGAACGCCCGCGTCCCCGGAATGGGGCGCGGGCGTTCGCGTGTTCCGGGCACCTGATCGTCGCGGGGGAGGAGGACGGCGGCCCGGCGTGATGGACGGCGAGCCCTCGCCGGCGGAGCGATCGGCCGGCCCGCGGCGGACGGCGAGCGGCGGTGACCGGGTGGCTCGCGGTGGACGGTCAGCGGCGGTGAGCGGCCGGCCCGCGGCGGGGGTTCGGGGGCCGCGGTGATCGGGTGGGTCGTCCGGGCGGTCCACGTTCACGGGCGGGGGCGGCTGAGCGGTGGGCGTTGGGGGCGGTCAGGGGGCGGGGCGGGAGAGGAACTCCCGGGCGCCGCGCAGCCTGGTCGTGAGGCGGCGCCGGGTGGCCGTGGAGTCCAGGCGGACGTCGAGCGGCCCCGGGACCCCGGCGTCGGCCCGGCGGCCGGCCGGCAGGCGCGCCGGGTCCAGGCCGTCCCTGCGGGCGATGAGGACGCCCAGGTCGTACCGGGTCACGGCGTCGGCCCCGGCGGCGTGCAGGACGCCCGTGTGGCCGCCCGCCGCCACCTCCAGCAGCGCCGCCGCCAGGTCGCTCACGTGCACGGGACAGCGCACGTCGTCCGTGAACAGCACCCCGCCGCCGCGCCCGGCCGCCAGCGACCGCACCAGGCCCTCGTGCGCCGACCGGCCGTGACCGACGATCAGGGACGTCCGCACGACGGCGGCGGACGCGGGCAGGACGGCCCGCACGGTCGTCTCGGACGCCGCCTTGGCGGCCCCGTACGGGGTGATCGGGTCGGGGGCGCACGTCTCGTCGTAGGGGGAGGCCGAGCCGGAGAAGACGGCGTCGCTGGAGACGTGCACCAGCCGCCCGCCCGTCCGCGCGACGGCCACGGCGACGTGCGCGGCCCCGTCGGCGGTGACCGCCCACGCGTCCTGCCGGTACGCGGCGTTGACCGTCACCTCCGGCCGGTACGCCTCCAGCACGGCCGCCACGTCCTCGCGCGACCGGACGTCCATGGGCAGCCACGCCGCCTCGCGCGGTTCGCCGGGCCGGGTGAGGTAGGTGGCGGCCACCTCGTGCCCCGCCGCCGCGCACAGCCGTACGAGCTCGCGGCCGAGGAACCCGCTCCCGCCGACGATGATCACCTTCACGGACCGTCACGCTACCCTCTCGCTGCTCGCCACGTGCGGCGGTTCGCCGCCCGGCCCCGGTCGCGTGGCGGGAGCGCACGCAGGTGATCACTTATTTCTCGTCGTCGGACCCGCCGGGACGGAAAAGCCATATCTGCCGGTGCGGGGAGATGTCGGATCGTTTGTCAACGTCCGGCGTGACGAGGCCGGAGGGCGGGGTGGCGCGGAAGCGTCGGCGGGTACGGGGGTCCGGAAGCCGGGGAAGGGCGGAGCAGGTTGTATAACGCCTTCTCATGAAATGGCGGGAATTTCTGGCTTTACTCCGGAATAGGTGAAGATCTTTCGGAATGGAGATGGGGGAGGAAGGCGGATCACGAGCATATTTCGGGAAATGCGGCCGGGAAGCGGTCGTCCCTTTGCGCGGGATCCGGGCCGTACCGAAGCGGCGCGGCGCGGCTAGGCCGGTCGGAAAGCCCGTACGCCCCGTAACAGGCGCACCGCCGCCTCCAGCCCGCTCGCCGCCTCCAGCGCCCGCCCCGCCGCCGTCGCGAACCGGCTCAGCAGATGCACGTCGCCGTCCGCGAACCCCCGCCCCGCGACCCACACGAACGTGTGGTCCCGCGCCGCCACCGGCACGGGCGTCGCCAGGAACCCCGGCTCGCCGACCGTGACGTCGCGCGCCAGCCGTACCGCGACGGAGGAGACCGCCAGCTCCTTCAGCACCCCGGACTCGACCAGCCACCGCCGCACCCGTTGCGGGTCGCCGGGAGGGGTGTGCACGTGGACGGGCCACGCCTCCTGGCGGAGCGGATCGACGCGTACGAACCCCGCGTACGCGGTGCCGGCCACGGCCGCGGCGGTACGCGCGAGCCGGTCGGTCATGCCCACGGGTTCCAGGCAGGCGAACGTGGCGAGGAGTTCACGCATGGCGACATCGACGCGGTTGTGTGGCATCGCGGTGATCCCTGTGGCGGAGGAGGTGAGATCGCGCGGCCCGATCGCGCGAGGCTCACGTGCGGGTGCCCTGACTATCGCCCTCGACGCGGCCCTTGACTAGCCCTCAACTGGAAATCGGAATTTCTGCGTGGCCCGCGCTGGGCCCGGGCCGCCGCAGGTCGGGGCGTCGTGCCCGGCCCGGCATGCCCGTGCCGCCGTACCTCCGTGTCCGGGGTGCCGTACAGACCTCACCGCGCGGCTAGGACGGCCGCAGCCGCGCCCACGTCACTTCGTCGGCCCGCCTGCCGTCCACCTTCGGGAACAGCTCCCGGTGCACGCCCTCCCGCCGGAACCCGGACCGCTCCAGCACCGCCTGCGAGGCCGTGTTCGTCACGTCGGTGCCGGCCGTGAGCCGGTGCAGGGCCGTGTGCGCGAACACCCACTCCGCCAGCAGGCCGACCGCCCGCGACATGTACCCCCTGCCGCGGAAGGCGGGCACCAGCGAATAGCCGATCATCGCCTGCCCCATGACCGGCGCCACCTGCCGGAGCTGCAGATGCCCCGCGAACGCCCCCGACGCCGCGTCCCTGACCGCCAGCTCGATCCGCTGCCCCGACGCCCACCAGTAGCCGGTGTAACGGCAGCGCCGCTCGTCGTCCTCCAGCGTGCTCGTCTCGGCCATCGCGTACGCCGCCACGGTCGGCTCGGCCAGCATCCGGTTGAAGTCGCCGGCGTCGCCCGGGGCCAGCGGTGCCAGCCGTACCACGCCGTCGGTCAGCTCCCCGCGCTCGAAGCCGCCCTCGAAGAACGGCAGGTACGGCTCCGCCGGCCCCGCCACGTCTCCCTTGAGCCGCCCGAACATGACGAAGTCGGCGTAGCGCCCGTCGCGCAGCCGCTTGGCGTCCCTGCGCCGCCCCTCCTCGAGGAACCCCGCCTTGTACGCCACCCGCAGGCTCGCCACGTTCTCCACCTCGGCCTCGAGCTGCACCCGGCGCACCCCCTGGTCGAACAGCCAGTCGGTGAGCGCCCGCGCCGCCATCGCGGCCACGCCCCCGCCGCGCGCCCACGGCGCCACCAGGTAGCCGAGCTCCGCCACGTCCCAGTGGTCGGGGGGCCGCGCTGTGACGATGCCGCAGAACCGCTCGTCCCGCGTGATGGCGTAGGTGGCGCCGCCGGCCTCCCACCGCGCCGCCGCGCCGTTGACGTAGTCGAGCGCGTGCTCCGGCAGGAACGGCCGCGGCAGCAGCGGCATGAACCGGGCGGTCACCGGATCGTCGCACATCCGCGCGATCTCACCGGCGTCCGACTCCACCGGGGGCCGCAGGATCAGGGGACCGGTCAAGATCACGTCGCGCGGGAGCATCCCCCATAGATATCGCGCGTCCGGACCCGCTCGAAAGCCCTATAACCTTGCCGCCATGGGTTTCCGCAGGCATGGGCCTTTCCAGGTGGGGGATCAGGTGCAGCTCACCGACCCCAAGAACAAGCGCCACACGATCACGCTCAAAGAGGACGGCGTCTTCCACACCCACAAGGGCGCCATCCCGCACAGCGAGCTGATCGGACAGCCCGAGGGCTCCGTCGTGCGCTCCTCCGGCGGCACCCAATACCTGGCCTTCCGCCACCTGCTGCAGGACTACACCCTGGCCATGCCGCGCGGCGCGGCCGTCATCTACCCCAAGGACGCCTCGATGATCGTCGGCATGGCCGACATCTTCCCGGGCGCCCGGGTGATCGAGGCCGGCGTCGGCTCGGGCGCGCTCACCTGCTTCCTGCTGCGCGCCGTCGGCCCCGAGGGCCACGTCACCTCTTATGAGCGCCGCCAGGAGTTCGCCGACGTGGCCGCCAAGAACGTCGAGAAGTTCTACGGCGGCCCCATGGACGACAACTGGCGCCTGGTCGTCGGCGACCTCGTGGCCTCGATCGACGAGATCGACGCCGACCGCGTGATCCTCGACATGCTGGCCCCCTGGGAGTGCGTCGACGCCGCCGCCAAGGCCCTCACGCCGGGCGGCGTGATCTGCTGCTACGTGGCCACGACCACGCAGATGTCGAAGACCGTCGAGGCCATTCGCGATCACGGGTGTTTCACCGAGCCGCATGCGTGGGAGACCCTGGTTCGCGACTGGCATGTCGAAGGGCTCGCGGTGAGACCCGATCATCGGATGATCGGCCACACCGGTTTCCTCGTCAGCGCCCGCCGCATGGCCGACGGCGTGACCCCGCCGCCGCGCCGTCGACGACCGAAGGGGACCACCGAGGAACTATGACAATTTGGCCACGAGGGTGCGTTGGTGCGTGACACGGGAACAGACCGCCGTGTTCATATGCTGGGAGTATTAAACGCACTATTGGGGATTATTCAACGAATACTGAATGTCACTCTACGAACACTGCCCGGCCAGGTTACGGAGGGGCCCGAGATAGGTAAGGTCCTTAGTAGTCGCCCTCGACTGGGAAGGAGGTGACGGGGCGTGGCAGCTCGCGATGATGCTGAGGCTCGAGCCGCGCAGCGCGAACGGGAGGTCGCTGATCTTTCAACACAGGTCTCCTTCCTCCAGGAGGAGATCACCGCGCTGAGGCGGAAGCTGGCCGAGTCACCCCGTCAGGCCAGGGTCCTCGAAGAGCGTCTCCATGAGGCACAGGCGAACCTCGCGGCCGTGACCGGCCAGAACGAGCGCCTGGTGGCCACACTCAAGGAGGCCCGGGACCAAATCGTCGCACTCAAGGAGGAGGTCGACCGGCTGGCGCAGCCGCCATCCGGATTCGGCACCTTCCTCGAGGCCAGAGAAGACGGCACGATCGAGGTGTTCACCGGCGGCCGCAAGCTACGGGTGAACGTCAGTCCAGCCGTCGACGTCGACTCGCTGCGGCGTGGCCAGGAGGTCATGCTCAACGAGGCGCTCAACGTGGTCGAGGCACTCGGCTACGAAGAGGTCGGCGAGATCGTGATGCTCAAAGAACTGCTCGACGAGGGCAAGCGGGCCCTGGTCATCTCGCACGCCGACGAAGAGCGCGTCGTGCGACTGGCCGAGTCGCTGGTCGGCCAGCCCATCCGGGCGGGCGACTCGCTCCTGCTCGAACCTCGCTCCGGCTACGTCTACGAGCGCATACCCAAGTCCGAAGTCGAAGAACTCGTGCTCGAAGAGGTCCCCGACATCTCCTATGAGGAGATCGGCGGCCTCATGCGGCAGATCGAGCAGATCAGGGACGCCATCGAGCTGCCCTACCTGCACGCCGACCTGTTCCGCGAGCACAAGCTCCGTCCCCCCAAGGGCGTGCTGCTCTACGGCCCGCCCGGCTGCGGCAAGACGCTCATCGCCAAGGCCGTCGCCAACTCCCTGGCCAAGCAGGTCGCGGAGAAGACCGGCCAGTCCGGCAAGAGCTTCTTCCTCAACATCAAGGGCCCGGAGCTGCTCAACAAGTACGTCGGCGAGACCGAGCGGCACATCCGCCTGGTCTTCCAGCGGGCCCGCGAGAAGGCCTCAGAGGGCACCCCGGTGATCGTGTTCTTCGACGAGATGGACTCGATCTTCCGCACCCGAGGCTCCGGCGTGTCCTCCGACGTGGAGAACACCATCGTCCCTCAGCTGCTGTCGGAGATCGACGGCGTCGAGGGCCTGGAGAACGTCATCGTCATCGGCGCCTCCAACCGCGAGGACATGATCGACCCGGCGATCCTGCGGCCCGGCCGCCTGGACGTCAAGATCAAGATCGAGCGGCCCGACGCCGAGGCGGCCAAGGACATCTTCTCCAAATACCTGGTCTCCGATCTGCCCCTGCACCCCGAGGACCTCACGGAGCACTCCGGCTCCCGCGAGTCCACCATCCAGGGGATGATCCAGAGCGTCGTCGAGCGGATGTACACCGAGAGCGAAGAGAACCGCTTCCTCGAGGTGACCTACGCCAACGGCGACAAGGAAGTCCTCTACTTCAAGGACTTCAACTCCGGCGCGATGATCCAGAACATCGTCGACCGGGGCAAGAAGATGGCCATCAAGCAGTTCCTCGAAAGCGGCCAGAAGGGCCTGCGGGTGCAGCACCTGCTCACGGCCTGCGTAGACGAGTTCTCCGAGAACGAGGACCTGCCCAACACCACCAACCCCGACGACTGGGCCCGCATCTCCGGCAAGAAGGGCGAGCGGATCGTCTACATCCGCACGCTCGTCTCCGGCAAGCAGGGCACCGAAGCCGGCCGGTCCATCGACACCGTCGCCAACACCGGCCAATACCTGTAAACAGCTCTGGACGGGAGGGCCGCGCGGACACCCGCGCGGCCCTCCCGCCTGTTCACGACCCGTTCGCGGCCTCGTCGAGGTCACGTCACCCCCTCTTCGCGCCCTCTTCACCCACGGCAAGACACCCCGACACGGCCGATACGCATGCGCGCCACCCCGATGAGGCGCACACTGGGCCTGTGACCACGCTCAAACGGGTCGACGTGCACGTCGAAGGCATCGTCCAGGGGGTGGGCTTCCGCCCCTTCGTCTACACCCTCGCCCACCGGCTGGGGCTGGCCGGGCACGTGCGCAACGACGTCAACGGCGTGCACATCGAGATCGAAGGGGCGCTCGCCGGCGTCGAGGAGTTCCTGACGGCCCTCGAACGCGACGCGCCCGCCCTGTCCGAGATCGAGCGGGTCACCGTCGTCAGCGGCGAACCGGCCGGGCGCAGCGGCTTCACCATCGCCGCCAGCGACCCCTCCGGGCTGCGCCGCGCCCTCGTCTCCGCCGACACCGCCACCTGCGACGACTGCCTGCGCGAGCTGGTCGACCCGGCCGACCGCCGCCACCGCTACCCGTTCATCAACTGCACCAACTGCGGGCCCCGCTTCACCATCGTGCGCGGCGTCCCCTACGACCGGCTGCTGACCACCATGGCCGGCTTCGGCATGTGCGCCGCCTGCGCCCGCGAATACCACGACCCCGGCGACCGCCGCTACCACGCCCAGCCCACCTGCTGCCCCGCCTGCGGCCCCCGGCTGCGGCTGCGCGACGCCCGCGGCACCGAACTGTGCGGCGACCCCGTCGTCTGCGCCGCCACCCTGCTGCGCGCCGGACGCGTCCTCGCCGTCAAGGGCCTGGGCGGCTTCCACCTGGCCGTGGCCGCCTCCGACGAGCGGGCCGCCGCCGCGCTGCGCGGCCGCAAACACCGCGAGGAGAAGCCGTTCGCCGTCATGGTGGCCGACCTGGCCCAGGCCCGGCAGTTGTGCGAGGTCGACGACCACGCCGCCGCGCTGCTCACCAGCCGCGCCCGGCCCATCGTGCTGCTGCCGCGCCTGCCGGGGACACCCGCCACCGCGCCTGCCGGCGCTTCCGTCACCACCTTGGGCGCCACCTTGGGCGCCACCTCGGGCACCGCTTCCGTCGCCGCCTCCGTCGCGCCCGGCAACCGGAGCCTCGGCCTCATGCTGCCGTACACGCCGCTGCACCACCTGCTGCTCGCCGAACTCGGCGGGCCCATGGTCCTGACCAGCGGCAACGTCTCCGACGAGCCCATCGCCTACGAGGACGCCGACGCGCTCACCCGCCTCAGCGGCGTCGCCGACGCCTTCCTCATCCACGACCGCGCCATCCACGTCCGCACCGACGACTCCGTCGTACGGCCCATGGCCGGCGAGGTCACCGTGCTGCGCCGCGCCCGCGGATACGCGCCCGAGCCGCTCGCCCTGCGCAGCCCCGCGCCCCGCCCCGTCCTGGCCTGCGGCGCCGAGCTCAAGAGCACCTTCTGCCTGGCCCACGGCCGCCGCGCCTTCGTCTCCCAGCACATCGGCGACCTGGAGAACTACGAGACGCTGCGCTCCTTCGTCGAGGGCATCGACCACTTCTGCGGGCTGTTCGACCTGCGCCCCGAGATCGTCGCCCACGACCTGCACCCCGAATACCTGTCCACCAAGCACGCCCTGGAGATCCCCGGCGTCGAACTCGTCGGCGTCCAGCACCACCACGCCCACATCGCCTCCTGCCTGGCCGACAACGGCGACCCCGGGCCCGTGATCGGCGTCGCCTTCGACGGGCTCGGCTACGGCACCGACGGCACCATCTGGGGCGGCGAGTTCCTCCGCGCCGACCTGACCACCTTCGACCGCCTCGGCCACCTCGCCCAGGTCCCCATGCCCGGCGGCACCGCCGCCATCCGGCAGCCCTGGCGCATGGCCGCCGCCTACCTCGGCGACGACCACCCCGGGCTGGAGGTCGTCAAACGCAACGCCGACCGCTGGGCCGACGTCCTCACGCTCGCCTCCAACGGCCTCAACTCGCCCCTCACCTCCAGCGCCGGCCGCCTGTTCGACGCCGTCTCGGCACTGCTCGGGATCCGCGACAAGATCACGTACGAGGGGCAGGCCGCGATCGAGCTCGAACAGCACGCCGACCCCACCGAACCCGGCGCCTACCACGCCGCGATCACCACCCGGGGGTCGCTCGTCGTCGAAGGCGGCGACCTGCTCCGCGCCGCCGCCGACGACCTGAGCGCCGGCGTGAGCACCCACGTGATCGCCGGCCGCTTCCACCACGGCGTCGCCGACGCCATCACCCGCTCCTGCGTCACCCTCAGGGGGTCCACCGGCCTGACGGCGGTCGCCCTGTCCGGCGGGGTCTTCCAGAACGCCCTGCTGCTCGCCCGCACGGTCCGGCGGCTGCGGGCGGCCGGCTTCCGCGTCCTGACGCACACCCGCGTCCCGCCCAACGACGGCGGCATCAGCCTCGGCCAGGCCGCCGTCGCCGCCGCCCGCGACCGCGCCTAGCATGACGATCATGGAGTACCTCAACCCGGCCCGCGCCCCGTACTCCGCGCACGACCGCGCGCTCATCGGCACCGGGCACGCCCGGCAGGCCCGCGCCCGCTTCACCCGGCACCCCCGCTACCGGCCCACGCCCCTGCGCACCGTCCCCGGCCTGGCCGGCACGCGGGCCGCGTACGTCAAGGACGAGAGCGGCCGCATGGGGCTGGGCAGCTTCAAGGCGCTCGGCGGCGCCTACGCCGTCCACCTGCTCGCCCAGCGCGACGGCGGCGGGGCGCCGTTCGTGTGCGCCAGCGCCGGCAACCACGGCCTGTCCGTCGCCTCCGGCGCGGCCGAGGCGGGCGTCGACTGCGTCGTGTACCTCAGCGAAGGCGTCCCCGAGGAGTTCGCCCGGCGGCTGCGCGCGCTCGGCGCCCGCGTGCGGCGCGAGGGCGCGGACTACGACGCGAGCATGGCGGCCGCCCTGCGAGCCGCTCAGGAGCACGGCTGGCGGCTCGTGGCCGACAGCTCATGGGAGGGCTACACCGACGTCCCCCTGGACGTCATGCGCGGCTACAGCGTCCTGTTCGACGAACTCAACGACGCCGATCCGAGTGGCGTCGCTTCGGGCGGTGGCGGTCTGGGCGGCGAACCGGGCGGTGGCGGTCTGGGCGGCGGCGCTCGGAGCGGCGGTGAACGGGAGGGTTCCGATCCTGAGGGCGCCGAACGGGCCGGTGCCGCGCGGGAGGGCGGTGTGATCGAGGGTGGTCCCACGCATGTCTTCGTGCAGGCGGGTGTCGGAGGGCTCGCCGCCGCCGGCGCCGCGTACGTACGCGACCGCTGGGGCGAGCAGCCCAGGATCGTCGTCGTCGAACCCGAAGGCGCCCCCTGCCTCCTCGAGAGCGCCCGCGCCGGCGCCCCCGTCCGCGTCGAGGGCGGCCCCACGCGGCTCGGCCGGCTCGACTGCCGCGAACCCTCCCTGCTCGCCCACCGGCTCCTCGGGCACCTCGCCGACCTCTACGTGACCATCACCGACGACCAGGCCGACGCCGCCGTCACCCTGCTCGCCGGCCACGGCCTCACCCTGTCCGGCTGCGGCGCCGCCGGAGCCGCCGGGCTGCTCGCCCTCGGCCCCGCCGCCCGCGACGCGCTCACCCTCGACGACGCCTCCCGCGTGCTGCTCGTGGGAACAGAGGGACTTGTGTGACAGGTGGAACCAAAGTGATCAGCGTTACGTCAAAGGGGCGTGCATCAACCTAACCGGCCGAAGCATGCTCGGGGGGACGGCCGGTTGGCCGAACTCGACCTCCTGCGCTTCCTCGCGGCCCTGGCCGTCGTCGCCTTCCACTACCTGGTCGCGTACGCGTCCGTCTGGGGCGACCGGCCCGCCGAGCTCTTCCCCGCCCTCGCACCCATCGCGGGCCTCGGCATCCTCGGCGTCGAACTGTTCTTCATCATCAGCGGATTCGTCATCCTCATGAGCGTCTGGGGACGCGGCCTCGGCGCGTTCGCGCGGTCCCGCCTGGTGCGGCTCTACCCGGCGTACTGGCTCAGCCTGGCCGCCATCGCCGCTCTCTACGGCCTCACGGGGGCCAAGGCGCTCGACCCAAAACTTTCCCCAGGTGATTACCTGGTGAACGCCACCATGTTCCAGCGGCTGTTCAAGATCACCGATGCCAGCGGCGTCTACTGGTCCCTCTGGGCCGAACTCCGCTTCTACCTCCTGATGGCCATCCTCGTGATCATCGGCGTCACGTACGGGCGCGTGCTGGTCTTCATCGGCCTCTGGCTGGCCGCCGCCTTCGCCGCCGGACAGCTCGACAACGACCTCCTCAACGAGATCGTCATGCCCGACTACGCGCCCTACTTCGCCGCCGGCATGGCCCTCTATCTCATCCACAAACACGGCAGCGCTTGGCTCCCCTGGCTGTACGTGGCCGCCGGCTACGCCCTGTCGATCGGCTCCGCGCTCGACCGCGTACACCGCCGCATCGACCTGGCCGGGTTCAAGAACATGCCCGTCACCGACACCAGTGTGATCATCACCATCACCCTGATCTACGTCGTGACCGCCGTCGTCGCGCTCGGGGTGCTCCGCCTCAAACCCTCCAGACTCCTCACCGCTCTCGGCGGCACCACATACCCGCTTTACCTCTTCCATAGCGTCGTCGCGGTGGCCCTCATCCCGTTGCTCACCGGCGACATGCCTCCATGGGCGGTCGCCACCGTCACGACCCTGGCCGCGATTCTGCTCTCGTATCTCGTCTACTCCTTTGCCGAACGCCCCATCCAGCGACTACTCAAGCCCCGCAGATCTACACAAACCCCATCAGCTCCGGTCGTACACGCGGAAAAGGCGTCGGTGCCATAACTCTGTGGCCTCGGGGCACTGTGAAGGGCATAGGCTCGGGCATATAAACGGCGGATAGACAGACCCGGACGAACAGAGGGTGTTGCATGACGGTGCGTCGGGTGATGGGCATCGAGACCGAATACGGCATCTCCGTACCAGGTCAGCCAGGCGCCAACGCGATGGTGACCTCCTCGCAGGTGGTGAACGCCTACCTGGCCGCCTCGGCGGCCCGCGCGCGCAGAGCACGATGGGACTTCGAAGAGGAGAACCCCCTTCGCGACGCGCGAGGCTTCGACCTGGCCAGAGAGGTCGCCGACCCCAGCCAGCTCACCGACGAGGACCTGGGCCTGGCCAACGTCATCCTCACCAACGGAGCCCGGCTCTACGTCGACCACGCCCACCCCGAATACAGCTCGCCCGAATGCACCAACCCGCGGGCCGCCGTCATCTGGGACAAAGCCGGCGAGAGGGTCATGTACGACGCCGCCACCCGCGCGTCCGCCATCCCCTCCAACGCCCCCATCCAGCTCTACAAGAACAACACCGACGCCAAGGGCGCCTCCTACGGCTGCCACGAGAACTACCTCATGCGGCGCGCCACCCCCTTCGCCGACATCGTCCGGCACCTCACCCCCTTCTTCGTCTCCCGCCAGGTCGTCGTCGGCGCCGGCAAGGTCGGCATCGGCCAGGACTCCCGCGGCGAAGGCTTCCAGATCAGCCAGCGCGCCGACTTCTTCGAGGTCGAGGTCGGCCTCGAGACCACGCTCAAGCGGCCCATCATCAACACCCGCGACGAGCCCCACGCCGACCCCGAGAAATACCGGCGCCTCCACGTCATCATCGGCGACGCCAACATGTCCGAGATCTCCACCTACCTGAAGCTGGGCTCCACCGCCCTCGTCCTCGCCATGATCGAAGAGGGCTTCCTCACCCGCGACCTCGCCGTCGAGAACCCCGTGCAAGCACTCAGGGCCGTCTCCCACGACCCCACCTGCCGCTACGAGATCCCCATGCGCGACGGCCGCAAGCTCACCGCCATCCAGCTCCAGATGGAATACCTCGAACAAGCCCGCAAATACGTCGAAGAACGCGGCACCGCCCAAGACGAGATGAACAAGGACATCCTCGACCGCTGGGAATCCGTCCTCACCCGCCTCGCCGAAGACCCCATGCAACTCGCCCGCGAACTCGACTGGGTCGCCAAACTCGAACTCCTCGAGGGCTACCGCACCCGCGACGGCCTCACCTGGTCACACCCCAGACTCCAGCTCGTCGACCTCCAATACTCCGACATCCGCCCCGACCGCGGCCTCTACAACCGCCTCGTCGCCCGCGGACGCATGCAACGCCTCGTCACCGAGGACGAAGTCCAGCGCGCCGTCGAAAACCCGCCCACCGACACCCGCGCCTACTTCCGCGGCCGATGCCTGCGCCAATACAGCGAAGCCGTCGCCGCCGCCTCCTGGGACTCCGTCATCTTCGACATCCCCGGCCGCGAATCACTCCAGCGCGTGCCCACCCTCGAACCGCTCCGCGGCACCAAGGCCCATGTCGGAGAACTCTTCGACCGCTGCCGCACCGCCGCCGACCTCGTCGCCGCCCTCACCGGCGGAGAATAGGCCCCGAGCCCTCGGGCCTCCGAGAAGCCCCCAGCGGGCTCCCGAAGGCTCACAGGCCCACAGCGGCCCACAGCGGCCCACAGCGGCCCCCCGGAGGAGCCGGTCCTCACAGCAGGCCGATCCCCAGCGTCAGCGTGCCCACCGCCAGACACACCCCACCCGCCGGCACCAGCCAGATCAGCCTGTTCGGCTTCGTGTCACCCGGCCGCGCCACCGACAGGAAGAAGCCCAGCGGCATCAGGATCGGAGCCGCCACGATCAACGTCCTCGTCAGGCCCTTCACCGCCTCCGGCAGACTCGCCTGATCGATGTAGAGCAGCGCCACCAGGGCGAACAACACCAGCACACCCGCATGGGCATGCCCCGCGCGCCACAGGCCACGCCGCACCGGGTTGTCCCGGTAGCCCGGCACGTTCCGCATGAGGAACGTCAGCAGCGACACGCCGCCGAAGGCGACCAGCGGGACTGTGATGAGGAGCACACCTGCCGTGCTCAGGGACGAAGGGGACATTCCACACCTCCTGTGGGGATGGAGGTCCATTATTGGATAGGAGTGCTATCTAGTCAACCGGGCAAGATCGACGGGCGTTCGGCGCGAAATGTCGCCCGGTTCGGGGAAGATATGGGTCAGAGGCAGTCCCCCAAGCGGAGGTAGACATGGCAACCAAGGACACCGGCGGTCAGAAGCAGGCCGGTCGGCGCGAGAGCGAAGTCGAGGAGACCGAGGCCTCGGCGACGCCGGACGTTCAGGAGCGGCAGGAGAAGCTCACGGACGATGTCGACGCAATTCTGGACGAAATCGACGAAGTTCTCGAAGAGAACGCAGAGGAGTTCGTGCGCAGTTACGTCCAGAAGGGCGGAGAGTAGGGCAAAGCGGACAGCTCAAAGGGGGGTGAAACGGGTGGAAGCGCCGGAGGAGACGAAGCGGTGTCCTGACTGTGGAGGACTGAAGCCGGTCTCCGCGTTCGGGCTCAATAAGCGGATGGCCGATGGGCTTGCACGCTATTGCAGAGTCTGCTTCAGGCGGCGTTCCACTCGGAGTTACCGAAAGCGGAAGGCCGAGCAGGGTAAGGCCGTGCGCGAACGGATCGAGGTTCCGGACGGTCATAAGTACTGTGCTCGGTGTGCGGAGATCAAGCCTCAGGGTGACTTCGGCGGTAACAGGTCCAGCAGGGACGGGCTGACCACATACTGCCGACCATGTCACTCCATCGTGGCGCGCGAGAACAAGATCAAGAAATACGGAAGCGAGCGGAACTATCTGCTCCGCTACCGTTATGGCATAACCGAGGACGACTTCGAGCGCATGCTCGCCCGTCAGGGCGGGCTCTGCGCCATCTGCAGGACCGTTCCAGGGGTGTTCGTCGATCACTGTCACCAGACCGGCCAGGTCAGGGGCGTGCTCTGTTTCAACTGCAACAACGGGCTCGGTCATTTCGGCGACAACACGGTGTTGCTGGAATTGGCCGCGCTCTATCTGGACGGGGAGGTTCTCTGGCCGGAGTTCGTGGTGTTGCCGAAGGGGCGGGCGGATGCGCCTGTGGCGCCGACGCGGGGTTATCACCTGGCGCGGCGTTATGGGGTGCGGCCTGAGGATGTCGAGCGGATGGTGTCGGCTCAGCATGGTTTGTGCGTGGTGTGCTGGGATCGGCCGCCGGAGCATGTGGATCATTGTCATCGCACTGGTGATGTGCGGTATGCGTTGTGTTTGCCGTGCAATACCGGGATCGGGCAGTTCCGGGATGATCCGGGGGTGGTGCGGCGGGCGCTTTCGTATATCGAGGCGACCGTGCCCGAGGTTGATGAAGCCGAGGTCTCGGAGGCGGAGTTGCGGGAGTTGGTCGCGGCCGAGGAGCGGCTTCGTTCGGAGTTCTATGGTGCGGTGACGCGAGTGGGCTGAGGTCCGGGGCGGCGGGGTTCACTTTTTCGGCATGGTGTATTCGACGGCCACGCCCAGGAGGCGGATGGGGCGGGTGAGGTCGAAGCGGTCGAGGATGGCGAGGGCCGTCCGGGTGATCGTGGCGGGGTCGGTGGTGGGAGTGGGGAGTTTGGTCTGGCGGGTGCGGGTCAGGAACGGGGTGAAGCGGATCTTGACGGAGACGCGGGTGATGTCGCGGCCGGCTTCGATGGCGTCGTGGGCGACGTGCTGGGCGAGGTCGGTGAGGTGGCGGGTGATGTCGTCGCGGTCGGTGAGGTCGTGGGTGAAGGTGGTTTCGCGGCTGTGGCCGCGGGCGATCCAGGGCGTGGTGAGGATTTCGGCTTCGCCTTTGCCGAGAGCGAGGTAGCGGTACCAGGGGCCGTTGGTGGGGCCGAAGTGGCGGGCGAGTTCGGCGGGGTCGGCGGCGGCGAGCTGGGCGACGGTGTGGTGGCCGAGGGCGGCGAGTTTCTTGGAGGTCCTGGCGCCGATGCCCCAGAGGGCGTCGGTGGGGCGGTGGTTCATGGTCTCGGCCCAGTTGTCGCTGGTGAGGCGGTGGATTCCGGCGGGTTTGGCGAGGCCGGAGGCGAGTTTGGCCTGGTGTTTGTTGTCGCCGATGCCGACGGAGCAGGTGAGTCGGGTGCGGGCGTGGACGGCGTGCTGGAGGTCGGCGGCGAGGGTTTCGGGGTCGTCGGTGGTGGCCCCGAGGAAGGCTTCGTCCCAGCCCCAGATCTCGACGCGGACGGGGAATTCGCGCAGGACGGCCATGACGCGTTCTGAGGCGGCTTCGTAGGCGGGTGGGTCGCTGGGCAGGAAGATCGCGTCGGGGCAGCGTTTGTGGGCGGCGCGTAGTGGCATGCCGGAGTGGATGCCGTGTTCGCGGGCTTCGTAGGTGGCGGTGGCGGCGACGGTCCGGGGTTGGGTGGGGTCTCCTGAGCCGCCGACGACGACGGGTTTGCCGGCGAGTTCGGGGTGGCGGAGGATCTCGACGGCGGCGATGAACTGGTCGAGGTCGACGTGCAGGATCCAGTCCCTGGTGGAGGCGCCGGTGGCCATGGTGCCCAGTATGGCGGGGGCCGGGTCAGTGGGTGGTGTGCAGGGTGCCGTCGCGGTAGATGAGGGCGCGGCGGGGGATGGCCCAGGCGTGGGTGCCGATGGGGGGTTCGTCGCCTTCGGGGACGACGAGTTGGATGAGGACAGGGCTGGGGGCGGGCGGGCCGGGCGTGTGGGGGCCGGGTTCGAGGGTGACAAGGGTGTGGGTGCCGAGGTTCTCCAGGACGGAGACGGTGCCGGGGAAGGCGTCGGGGCGTTCGGTGAGTGACAGGTCCATGTATTCGGGGCGGACGCCGTACGTGATGGGGTCGCCGGGGGTGAGGCCGGTGGGGAGGGGGAGTGCGGCGCCGGCCACGTGGAGTGCGGTGGGGGTGGCGTGGGCCGGGAGGAGGTTCATGGGGGTGGAGCCGATGAAGGAGGCGACGAACGTGGTGGCGGGGCGGTGGAAGATGTCGGCGGGGGTGCCGACCTGGATCATGCGGCCGTGGGACATGACGGCGATGCGGTCGGCGAGGGCGAGGGCTTCGGCCTGGTCGTGGGTGACGAAGACGGTGGTGACGGCGAGTTCGCGCTGCAGGCGCTTGAGGAAGGTGCGGGCTTCGAGGCGGAGCCGGGCGTCGAGGTTGGACAGGGGTTCGTCGAAGAGGAAGGCGGCGGGGTGGCAGGCGATGGCGCGGGCGAGGGCGACGCGTTGCTGCTGGCCGCCGGAGAGTTCGGCGGGGCGGCGGTGGAGGAGGTCGGTGAGGCTGAGCCGGGCGGCGACGGCGACGGCCTTGGTGGTGCGTTCGGCGCGGGGGATCTTCTTGATGCGCAGGGGGTAGGCGATGTTGGTGGTGACGTCCATGTGGGGGAAGATCGCGTAGTCCTGGAAGACCATGGCGACGTCGCGGCGGCCCGGGGGGAGTGCGGTGACGTCGGCGTCGTTGATGTGGACGTGTCCGGTGGTGGGGGTCTCGAGGCCGGCGATGGTGCGCAGGAGGGTGGTCTTGCCGCAGCCGGAGGGGCCGAGGAGGGCGAAGAACTCGCCGTCGGCGATGGTGAGGTCGATGCCGTCGAGGGCGTGGACTCCGCCGGGGAAGATCTTGGTGAGGCCGTGCAGGGAGATCACCGTTTGATCCCTCCGTGGAAGCGGAAGCCGTAGCGCTGGGAGACGAACAGGTACATCGCGACGACGGGCAGCGAGTACAGCAGCGAGAAGGTGGAGATGAGGTCGAGCTTGGGGGCGCCGCCTTCGGTGTAGAGGGTGTAGAGGATGACGGAGCCGGGGGCCTTCTCGGGGTCGCGCAGGAGGATGAACTGGAAGAGGAATCCGCCCCAGACGCTGGCCAGGGCCCAGACGGCGATGGTGGCGAGCCCGGGGCGTACGAGGGGGATGACGATGTGGCGCAGGATCTGCAGGGGTGAGGCGCCGAAGACGCGGGCGGACTCCTCGTACGTGGTGGGCGTCTCGTCCATGAAGTCCTTGAGGATGAAGATGGCGGCGGGCAGGAGGCCGCCGGAGACGACGAGGATGACGCCGAGGTGGGTGTCGATGAGGTCGAGCCGGGTGGCGAGTTCGAAGATGGGCACCATGGCGGCGGTTCCGGTGACCACGGACGACAGCAGCAGGAGCAGGTAGAGCAGGGCGTCGCGGCCGGGTACGCGGACGCGGGACAGGGCGTAGGCGGACAGGGCGGCCAGGACGACGACGAGTGCGGCGGCGCCGCCTCCTTGGATGAGGCTGTTGCGGATGGAGCCGAGCGCGTAGGGGTTGTCGAGGATGGCGGAGAAGTTGCGCAGTGTGAAGTCGGGGATGGACGTGGTGATGGTGGGGGTGTCGTCGAAGGGGGCGCTGGCGAGCCACAGCATGGGGAGGGTGAAGAAGGCCAGGACGACGGCGATGAGGATGGTGGTGGCGAGCCTGCCGAGGGTGTGGCGGATCATGCGGGTGGTCCTGGGGTGGCGGCGGCCTCCCGGTCGCGGCGCCGGCCGCGGAGCAGGCGCAGGTAGGCCAGGGCGAAGAGGAGGTTGATGAGCAGGATGAGGAAGGAGATGGCGGCTCCGACGCCGAGCTGGCCGTCTCTGAGGGCGACGCGGTAGACGTACACGGGCAGGATCTCGGAGCGGCCTTCGGGGCCGCCGCCGGTGAGGACGAACGGCGTGAAGTCGTTGAACGTCCAGAGGCTGATGAGCAGCAGGTTGGTCAGGATGTGGCGGCGGATGCGGGGGAGGACGACGTCGCGTAGCTGCTGGGGGACGTTCGCGCCGGCCAGGCGGGCGGTCTCGAGGTGGGAGGGCGGGACGTTCTCGAGGGCGGCGGAGTAGAGCATCATCGAGAACGCGGTGCCGCGCCAGACGTTGAAGACGATGATCGACAGCAGCGGATGGTCGAGGAGCCAGGCGAAGCCCGGGGTGTGCAGGAGTGCGTTGAGGGTGCCGTCGTCGCGGTCGAGCAGGGCGAACCAGAGGAATCCGACGACGGTGCTGGGCAGGATCCACGACAGCAGCACGACGCCTTCGACGACGCGGCGGACGGGGCCGGTGCGGCTGCGCAGGATCCAGGCGAGGGTGAAGCCGAGTCCGGCCTGGCCGATGATGGCGGAGCCGCCGACGTACAGGACGGTGAGCCACATCGAGGTGAGGAAGCGGGGGTCGGTGAGGGCGCCGGTGTAGTTGTCGAGCCCGACGATCTGGGGGTCGGCGGCGGCCAGGCCGGTGAGGCGGTAGTCGGTGAGGCCGAGGTAGATCGTCCAGAGGGCGGGGAAGATGAGGAAGACGGCGATGAGGGTGAGGGCGGGCAGGACGAACGCGACGGCCCTGGTCCTGCCGAGCCCGGCGGCGTCAGCCGCCGACGTTGGCCGCGCCACCGACCAGTCCCTCCAGTTTGCCCTGGTACGCGGTGGCCGCCTCGTCGGGGGCGGTGCCGCTGACGACGGCGGCGGTGGCCTCCTGCAGCGCGGTGGACACCTGGGGGTAGACGGCCAGGCCGGGCCGGTAGGCGGTGAGGGGGAGGACCTCGTCGGCGACGTACTTGAGCATGGGGTCGGCGGTGAGGACCTCGTCGTTGACGTCGGTGCGGGAGCTGATGCGCACCTGGCCGGCGAGTTGTGACTTGGTGGCGGCGGCCGAGTGCATGAAGGCGAGCAGGTCCCAGGCGAGCTTGGGGTTCTTGGAGAACGGGTTGAGCACGCGTACGGCGCCGCCTGACATGCTGACGTGGTCCTGGCCGCGGATGCCGGCGCCGGGCTGCTTGGCGGGGATCTTGGCGTAGCCGACGACCTGGTCGCGGTCCTTCATGGGGGCGACGCCGGCCTGGGGTTCGACGACGGAGCGCCAGAAGTAGTCGCTTTCGGCGAGGATGCCGATCTTGCCGGCGGCGAACTGGGCGAAGGACTTGTCGCGGCCCTTGGCCTCCTGCTGGAGTCTGGGGTCGCCGAGGCCGCTGCCGCCGTAGATCTGCCGGTAGAGGCCGAGGGCGTCCTTCATGGCGGTGGAGGCGCCGGTCCATTTGCCGGCGGCGTAGATCTCGGATCCGGCGCCGGCGAGGAGGGGGAGGACGCCCTGCATGGTGGTGGCCTCGCCCATGGCGGTGCCGGCGTTGAGCTGGATGGGGGTGGGGACGCCGGCGGCCTTGAGCTTGGTGCCGGCGTCGATGATCTCCTGCCAGCTCGCGGGCTGCCAGGTGGCGGGCAGGCCGGCCTTCTCGAACAGGGTCTTGTTGTAGAACAGGACGCGGCCGTCGGTGCCCTGGGGCAGGCCGTACTTCTTGCCGTCGAAGATGCCGAGGCCCTGCACGGCCTGGGGGATCTGGGCCCAGCCCTCCCACTGCTCGATGGTGGCGCCGCCGACCTCGGTCAGGGGTTTGACGTAGCCGGCCTGGGCGAACTCGCCGACCCAGATGCCGTCGAGGTCGATGACGTCGGCGCCGGTCCTGGACTTGAGGTCGAGGGCGATCTTGGTCTTGTACTGCTCGTCGTCGACGCCGCTGGGCTGGAAGAGCACCTTGACGTTCGGGTGCGTCTTCTCGAACTCGGGGATGACCCACTGCTTGATCCACTGGGCGGATTCGGAGTTCTTGCCGCCTTCGATGGAGTTGGCCGCGATGGTGAGGGTGGTGCTGCCCCCGCCGGAGTCCGTGCCGGTGCCGCAGGAGGTGAGGGCGAGAACCGTGACCGCCCCGATCAGCGCAGGTCGGCTGGGGAGTCTCATGTCGGCCTCCTGTTCAGGACGTGCAGACATACCGACAATCGCATGGGCGGTGGCGGGCGTAAAGAAACGATCTGAACACGGACCTGTCGCGCCAAGGGGATCTTTCGAGCGGGCCGGCGGTGGAGGGTTCGCCGTGAGCTGATCGTGGGAAGTGCAGACAACAACCCAACATGAGTAGGGTCGCCCTAGGAACACTGACGTTTGGAGGGAGTCGCGTGGCATCGCACAGGGATCTGCCCGTCGGCTTGGTGAATCAGCTTTTCCGGAACTCCGGAAGTTCCTCGTTCACGGAGTTCGTCAGCTCTTACGCGCCTGAGTTGCTGCCGCGGCGGGATGAGGTGCTGGCCACCCCGATAGGCGACCAGGTTCCGCACGCGACCACGATCGTGGCCGCCACCTTCGCCGGTGGCGTGGTCATGGCGGGCGACCGGCGGGCGACGTCGGGCAACATCATCTCGCAGCGAGACGTGCAGAAGGTGTTCCGCGCCGACGACTATTCGTGCATGGGGATCGCGGGCACGGCCAGCACGGGCATCGAGATGGCCCGGCTCTACCGGGTGGAGCTCGAGCACTACGAGAAGCTCGAGGGGCGCACGATGTCGGTGGCCGGCAAGGCCAACCGGCTGGCCACCATGATCAGGGGCAACCTGGCCATGGCGATGCAGGGGCTGGTGGTGGTGCCGCTGTTCGCCGCCTACGACGCCGACAGGGACGAGGGGCGCATCTTCAGCTACGACGTGGCGGGCGGGCCCTACGAGCGGGACCGGTTCGACGCGATCGGGTCCGGCTCGATCTTCGCCCGCGGGGCGCTGAAGAAGCTCTACCGTGACGGGTCGTCGGCCGACGACATGGTCAGAACGCTGATCCAGTCGCTCTACGACGCGGCCGACGACGACTCGGCGACCGGCGGGCCCGACGTGACCAGGAAGATCTGGCCGATGGTGTCGGTGATCGACGGCGACGGCTTCCGCCGCCTGAGCGACGACGAGGTCGCCGGCCACGTCACCCAGATGCTGGAAGCGCGCATGATCTCGCCCGACGGCCCCATCGCCCCGCTGCGCTAGAAAGGACCACCGCACGTGTCCATGCCTTTTGGATATGCGTCCCCCGAACAGATCATGCGGGACAAGGCCGACTACGCGCGCAAGGGCATCGCGCGGGGCCGTTCCGTCGTGGTGCTCCAGTACGTGGACGGCATCCTGTTCGTCGCCCCCAACCCGTCGCGGGCGCTGCACAAGATCAGTGAGATCTACGACCGCATCGGCTTCGCGGCCGTGGGACGCTACAACGAGTTCGAGGAGCTGCGGCTCGGAGGCATCCGCTACGCCGACATCAACGGCTACACCTACGACCGCTCCGACGTGACCGGTCGCGGCCTGGCCAACCTCTACGCCTCCAACCTCGGCCGCATCTTCACCGAGTCGATCAAGTCGCTGGAGGTCGAGGTCGTCGTCGCCGAGGTGGGCGAGAACAAGGACGGCGACGCCATCTACCGCCTGACCTTCGACGGGTCGGTCTTCGACGAGCACGGTTTCGCCGCCATGGGCGGCCAGGCCGACGCGGTGTCCAACCGGTTGAAGGAGCGCTACCGGGAGTCGATGTCGCTGGCCGACGCGCTGGAGGTGGCGCTGATGGCGCTGACGGAGCCCGGCGGGGAGCGTCCGCCGGTGGGGCAGCTCGAGGTGGCGGTGCTCGACCGCAACCGGGAGCACCGCAAGTTCCTGCGGCTGACGGGGGCGCGCCTGGAGCGCCTGCTCGCCCAGACCACGACCCCGCCGCCCGCCGCCACCACCCCGCCGCCCGCCGACTCCGCGGGCTCCACGGACTCTCCGGCGTCTTCGGGGGACTCCACACCCGGCACACCGCCTCCCACGGGGCCTGAGGGGGACGTGGACGACGGATCGTCGCCGCTGTAGCCCTCAAAGGCCAGGACATCACGCGGGGACCGCCACGGCGGTCCCCGCCGCCGTTTCCGGCCACCTGACGGACCGGGGCGGGCGAGGAATCGACGGGCCGGCGGCGGGTGAGTTGGGGGCGTTCTGCGGGGGTGGGGTGTGGGCGGTGCGGTGGTGATGAGTCGTGAGTCGTTTGCGGGGGTGAGGCGTGGTGTGGACTGGGGGTGGGGGGTCGGCGCGGGGGAGCTGTGAGGGGCTCTGCGGCGCGCCCGCGTGTGGGAGGGCGGCTGCGAGCCGGGCGTGTGGGGCTTGGGCTCGGGGCCGCCGTCTTTGCTCACGACGAGCAGCCGCCCCCGATCCACGACCGCCGCGGCCACCACACGCATCACGTCCATGCTGCTTGTGGGGTTGAGGTGTTCGAGGGGCGTGTTCCCGGGGGGAGGGCCGAGGCTGGTTCGTCTGGTCGGCTCGCGTGGTGCCGTATTCCCGCGTGGGGTGGATCTGCTGGGCGATCACGTGGTGAACGGTGGCTTTGGGCGGGCCGGGGTTGTTGGGTGGGTGCGGCAGCGGGGAGCGCTCATGGGTTTGATGGGGATTCTGGGACTCTGGGGGGCTGTGCGGTGGATGTGGAGTGTGATCTGTTTCACTCTGGTTCGCCTGAACTCTGCCGGGTGATCGAGGATCTCAAAATCCGTGAACACTCCCTTGCGTGGTCTTCTCGCGGCCGGTGCAGCCGCCGCAGTGATGATGACCTCCGGTGTGGCCGCGGAAGCGGCCACCGCGTTCCCGAAGTACAAGGCGCCGAAGACCTTCGGCACCACCTTCCAGGCCGACCCTGAGCACGACTTCACCAAGCGCATCCACTCCCGCCACGACGGCATCCTGCGCGGCTGGATCACCGACGTGCGGGGCGGCGTGGCCGAGTACGAGCCGATCAAGTGGAAGAAGGGCACCCAGACCGAGGGCTACTTCGTGAGCCCGCCCGAGGGCGACGTCAGGGCCTACGCCTCGCCCGTCGCCAAGGACGTGGTCTTCCTGTCGGCGTTCGGCTGCAAGCCCGCCATGGGCGATCTGACCGTCAGCAGCAAGACGGGGCTGGGCGGCAAGCGCTGCTCCAGGGCCGTGCTGATCAAGCGGCACGGCGCCCAGCCCAGGCCCTCCCTCATCACCGTCCACAAGGGGAAGATCGTCCAGGTTCAGGAGATCTACACCCCCTGACACGCGCGGCGGCACCCGCGCCCCGTGGGGGCGGGCGCGGGGGACGAAGCCGGTCATACGGGTCCGGGCGGGAAAACACCTGGGAAGATCTCTCCCGCTTGCCGATCCGTGGGCATAGTGTGAGGTGATGGATCGTCGCATCTTCGGGCTGGAGAACGAGTACGGCGTGACCTGCACGTTCAGGGGACAGCGCAGGCTGTCGCCGGACGAGGTCGCGCGCTACCTGTTCCGGCGAGTCGTGTCCTGGGGCCGATCGAGCAACGTCTTCCTCCGCAATGGCGCCCGCCTCTATCTCGACGTGGGCAGCCATCCTGAATACGCAACACCCGAGTGTGACAACGTCATCGAGCTCGTCACCCACGACAAGGCGGGCGAGCGCATCCTCGAGGGCCTGCTCGTGGACGCCGAGAAACGGCTGCGCGAAGAGGGCATCGCCGGTGACATCTATCTGTTCAAGAACAACACCGACTCCGCCGGAAACTCCTACGGCTGCCACGAGAACTACCTGGTGGGCCGGCACGGGGAGTTCGGGCGGCTGGCCGACGTACTGATCCCGTTCCTGGTCACGCGCCAGATCGTGTGCGGGGCGGGCAAGGTGCTGCAGACGCCGCGCGGCGCGGTCTACTGCGTCTCGCAGCGGGCCGAGCACATCTGGGAGGGCGTGTCCAGCGCCACCACCCGGTCCCGGCCGATCATCAACACGCGTGACGAGCCGCACGCCGACGCCGAGCGCTTCCGCCGCCTGCACGTCATCGTGGGCGACTCCAACATGAGCGAGACCACCATGCTGCTCAAGGTCGGCGCCACCGACCTGGTGCTGCGCATGATCGAGTCGGGCACGGTCATGCGCGACCTGTCGCTGGAAAACCCGATCAGGGCCATCCGCGAGGTCTCCCACGACATGACGGGCCGGCGCAGGGTGCGCCTGGCCAACGGGCGTGAGGCCTCGAGCCTGGAGATCCAGCAGGAATACCTGTCCAAGGCGAAGGACTTCGTCGACCGGCGCGGCGGCGACGCCATCGCCCACCGGGTGCTGGAGCTGTGGGAGCGCACGCTGCACGCGGTCGACACGGGCAACCTCGACCTGGTCGCGCGGGAGATCGACTGGGTGACGAAATACCAGCTCATCGAGCGCTACCGGAAGAAGTACGACCTGCCGCTGTCCTCGCCCCGCGTGGCCCAGCTCGACCTGGCCTACCACGACGTGCACCGCAAGCGCGGCCTGTTCTACCTGCTGCAGAAGCGCGGCTCGGTGGAGCGGGTGGCGTCCGACCTGAAGATCTTCGAGGCCAAGTCGGTGCCGCCGCAGACGACCAGGGCGCGGCTGCGCGGCGAGTTCATCCGCAAGGCGCAGGAGAAGCGGCGCGACTTCACCGTCGACTGGGTGCATCTCAAGCTCAACGACCAGGCGCAGCGCACGGTGCTGTGCAAGGACCCGTTCCGGAGTGTGGACGAGCGGGTGGACAAGCTGATCGCCGGCATGTAGCCCGCGAGGCTGCGCACACCCGAGGCCGTGGGGCCGGTGCCCGTTCCGGCGGTCGTTGGGTGGCGCGGGCCGGTGGGGTGGCCAGGGTCGGTGCGGGTGGCGAGGGCCGGTGCGCCTCCGGTGGGGTGAGCGTGCCGGCCTGCGTTCGCGGAAGCGGCCCGGGCCCGGTGTACGTCCCGGCGCAGGGCCGATGTAACGGCGGCGGTGGCGCTGGGACGGCGGCGGTGGCGCGGTGCCGCTGGGACGGTGATGGTGGCGCGGTGCTGATGAGACGGCGGCGGTGGCGGGTGCCGTTGGGACGGTTGCGGGGTGGCGCTGATGGGAGGCTGGCGGGGCGCGACGCCGTTGGAACTGGGCGTTGCCGGGCCGGTGGGGCTTCGTTTACCTCGGCCCTACCGTGAAGTCGGGTAGGGTCAGGCGAATCTGACGTCTTTCCGAGGGAAACCGATGCGCCGCGCTCTGGCCGTAATGGCCGCCGTGCCTTTGATCTTGTTCGCCGCCGCGTGCGGCTCCGACGACGGCCCGAGCACCGGCGCCGTCGCCACCGGCAGCACTGCCGCCGGGTCGGCCGGGGTCAAGGTCGCCGGGAACGTGGGCGCCAAGCCCACGGTGACCTTCCCCACCGGCACACCCGCCACCAAATCCTCCTATGAGGTGATCCAGCCGGGCGCCGGCACCGGGCTCAAGTCCGGTGACCGGGTGATCGTCAACCTGACGGTCTACAACTGGGACGGCAAGGGCAACGCCGTCCAGGGCTCCTCCTACGACACCAAGGCTCCCGAGACGATCGCGATCAACGAGCAGCTCCCGCAGGTGCTCCAGGAGGGCTTCACCAAGGTCAAGCACGGCGGGCGGCTGCTGGCGGTGCTGGCCAACGACACCGTCGCCCAGCCGCAGCCCTCGCAGCCGGCCGAGCCGACCAAGGTGTTCGTGTTCGACGTCGTCGGCACCCAGGCGCCGGCGCTGAAGGCCGCCACCGGCAAGGAGACCGGCGACAGCATCAAGGGCGTCAAGGTGGAGAACCCGGGCGGCGAGAAGGCGCCCACGCTGAGCACCAAGACGGACGAGAAGGCGCCCAAGGACCTCGTCGTCAAGACGGTCATCCAGGGCACCGGCGCCAAGGCGCAGGCCAACCAGACGCTCACCGTCCACTACACGGGCAAGATCTGGGGCACCGACAAGCAGTTCGACTCGAGCTGGGACCGTGGCCAGCCGGCCGAGTTCCCGCTCGGCAACGTCATCCAGGGCTGGCAGAAGGGCCTGGCCGGGGTGCCGGTCGGCAGCCGCGTCGTGATGAGCATCCCACCGGACCTCGGCTACGGCGACCAGGCGCAGCAGGGCATCCCCGCCAAGAGCACGCTGGTGTTCGTGGTGGACGTCCTGGCGGCCTACTGACGGGTGATCTGACGGCGCGGTAGCATCGCGAGGCCCGGTGGCGTGACGCCGCCGGGCCGTTCCGTGCCGCCCCGTGCCGGGAGGACCGATGCGCCGCCGCCCCGCCGCGCTGTTCCTGAATCCGCCGCGCCACCGTGCCGCCGCGAGGCCGCCGTGGCAGGCCGCCACGCTGCTCCCGCGACCGTCATACGGCCGTCCCACCGCGGTGCCGCCGGTGCCGCCGGTGCCGCTGGAGTCGCCGGAGCCCTCGGCGTCCCCGGTGTCGCCGGTGTCGTTGTGCCGCCGATCCGCCGCGTTGTTGCTGGTGCCGGCGCTGGTGCTGGTGCTGGCCGGATGTACGGGCACGCCCGGCGGTGAGCTGGATCTGCGGGTGGGCGGGCCGTTCGGCGGGCGGCCGACGATCGTCTTCCCCGACGGCAAGCCGGTCGAAGGGCTGCAGGTGGACGAGCTGGCCACGGGCAAGGGCGAGCCGCTGGAGAAGGACGACGTGGCGATCGTCCAGTACACCGCGCACGTGTGGGACGGCAGGGGCAACCGCCTGGTCGACTCCAGCTTCAACCGGGGCACGCCGGCCGCGTTCCCGGTGGGCGAGCTGCTGCCGGGGCTGGAGGCGGCGCTGCGCGGGCGCCGGGTCGGCAGCAGGGTCATCGCCGCCATCCCGCCGGGCGACGGGTTCGGCCCCAACCCGCCGCGCGGGATCACGGCGGGCGAGGAGCTGTTCTACGTCGTCGACATCCTCGGCGCCCACCACAAGGGCGCCTCCGTACAGGCTCGTGGCGGGACCCTCGCGGGCGTGCGCGTCAGTGGTGCCGCCCGGCCGGTCCTGTCCGTGCCCGCGACCGCGCCGCCCGGCCGGTTCACCGCGAAGGTCCTGGCCCGGGGCGACGGGCGCGCCGCGCGCAACGGGCAGCTCGTCGTCACCCAGTACGCGGGCGCCCTCTGGAACGGCGGCCGCGTCTTCGACGCCACCTGGTCCACCGGCAGGCCCAAGGCGTTCAAACTCGGCGACGGCAGTGTGATCAAGGGCTGGGACCGGGCGCTGACGGGCGTCCCCGCGGGCAGCCGCGTCCTGATGATCGTCCCGCCCGCCTACGGCTACGGCGTCGCCGGCCACCCCGCGTACGGCATCAAGGGCTCCGACACGCTCGTCTTCGTCGTGGACCTCATCGCCGCCTACTGAACGGCTTCCTGAGCCGTCGGCCGGGGCAGGATGAAGGTCATGATGCGCGCGTTCATCGTCACCGCCTCCGTCTTAACCGTCCTGCTCGGCCTCGCGCCCGCCGCGAACGCCGCCAACCCGCCGTTCTGCAAGGGCGTCAAACCCTGCGTCATCGGCGGCGACGCCGGCGTCACCTGGGTCAACGCCGCCGCCTCCTCCGCCGCCCAGGGCCGCAAGATCGCCGCCCGCCTGCTGCGCAACGCCCAGGCCGTGCACCGCGAATACGGCGCGCCGGAGTACATCGACATCCGCGTGGTGAAGAAGGGCGCCTGCTGGCGCAAGTACGGCGGCGGCACCGCCAAGCCCCGCCGCTCCTGCGTCCAGGCGCACGTCGAGCGCAGGCTTTCATAGACTCCCGCTGTGAGTAGCGACGACCTTGAGGCGCTGGCCCTGCTGCACGACCCCGTCCGCCGCAGCCTGTACGACGTCGTCGCCTCCAGCGGCGGCGACGTGGGCCGCGGGGAGGCCGCCGAGGCCGCGGGCGTGTCCAGGACGCTGGCCGGCCACCATCTCGACAAGCTGGTGGAGGCCGGGCTGCTGGAGAGCGGCTTCCGGCGGCAGGAGAAGAAGGGGCCCGGCAGCGGCCGGCCCGCGAAGATCTACCGCAGGGCCAGGGGAGAGCGGACGGTGAGCCTGCCGCCGCGCGACTACGCCACCCTGGCCTCCGTCCTGGCCGGCGTGGTCGACCTGCTCGGCGCCGAGGAGCAGGCCGAGCAGGTCGCGCGCGGCGCCGGCGCCAGGCTCGCCAGGAGTCATGCCGGGGAGCCGGTCGAGCACGTGCTGAGTGAGCGCGGCTACGAGCCCTACGAGGAGGACGGCGCGCTGCGGCTGCGCAACTGCCCCTTCCACGTGCTGGCCGAGGAGCAGCCGCTGCTGGTGTGCTCGATGAACCTGGCCCTGTGCCAGGGGCTGCTCGAGGGGCTCGGCGACGACCCGGCCAGAGCCGGCCTCGATCCGCGACCGGGGGAGTGCTGCGTCGCCCTCAAGCCGGGTGCCGCCCTCAAGCCGGGTGCCGCCCCCGAGCCGGGTGCCGCCCCCGAGCCCGGCATCTCTCCCGAGTCGCCCGGATCTCTAAAACAAAAGAGCGTTGACATAGAAGGCGAGTGATGGTGTGCTGAACCCCATGCACCTCGCCCAGCTCAACATCGCCCACCTGCGCGCGCCCATCGACAGCCCCGAGCTCGCCGAGTTCGTCGCCCTCCTCGAGCCCGTCAACGCCCTCGCCGACGACTCGCCCGGGTTCGTGTGGCGGATGAAGGAGAGCGAGACCGACCCCACCGCCACGCTCACCCACGACTACGGCGACCACCTGCTGCTCAACTTCTCGGTGTGGGAGTCCCTGGAGTCGCTGTGGGACTTCGCCTACCGCAGCGCCCATCTGGGCGTGCTGCGGCGTCGCAGGGAGTGGTTCCTGCGCGCGATGGAGCCGTACATGGTGATGTGGTGGGTCCCCGAGGGGTGCGTTCCGTCGCTCGCGGAGGCGATGCGGCGGCTGGAACGCCTCAAGGCCGAGGGGCCGAGCCCGGAGGCGTTCACGTTCAAGGACTCCTACGCCAGCAGCGAGGCCGTCAGCCTTCCGGCCGCGGCCGAGGCCAGGAAGTAGGACAGGTCCTCCTCCAGGCCCCTGCCCATCGTCGACAGCCTGACCGGGGACTCCCGCAGCGCCTCGTGCAGGCCGTCAACCGGGACCGGCACCAGGCGATGCCGTACGGCCAGCAGCTCGGCCTGGTCCCGGACCCGCTCACCGAACTCGCCCGGCAGCTCGGGCACCGGCACGTCCGCCGGCGTCAGCGCGACCCGGCCGTAGGCGGTCAGCGAGTGGTGCGAGACGCCGTAGTGGCGCTCCCGCAGATCGCCCTCGCTGACCCGCAGCGCCGCCACCGGCCGCCCGAGCAGCACGCCCGCCGCGTTCACCGCCTCGCCCGCCGACACCCCGGAAAAGCCCCATTTGGTGCCCGTGCCCAGGTTGCCGGGCCCCTGGGTGACGATCGCCACGTCGGCCTCCAGCACGTGCCGGGCCGCCAGCAGCCCCGTGTGGGTGGTGACGGCCTCGAGGTCGCCGCCGAACGACTGGCCGACCGTGACCACGCCCGCCAGCCAGCCGATCTCGCGCAGCCGGGCCGCCGCCATCGAGAACCACGCGGGCAGCGCCCCGCCGTCGAGCATCACGTACGCGACCCGCACGCCGGGCCGGTCCGCGTACAGGCCGCACAGGATCGGCGGCAGCGCCGAGTGCAGATCCGCCACGATCACCGGCATCCCGTCGACCGAGTCCGCCTCGCGCAACCGGTCGTGATAAGGGGAATCCTGCTCGTCGGCGCCCTGCACCGTGGCCTGCAGCGGGGTGTACCGGGCCTTCACCAGGTGCCCGGGACCCCGCGGATCTTGCGGCAAACGGTTCGGGACGGCCACCACCATGGCGTAACCTCCCGTACCGAGACCCATCGCGAGCGCGGTCGTGTTGAGCAGCACCTCGTCGCCGGGTTCCGGGTGGCCGACCAACGACGGATAGGCCAGGGCCCGGCACTCCCCTTCGGGGACGGCGACGTCCAGCTCCACCGCTCCCGGCCACTCGCGTCGGATCCGTACAACCTCGCCCTTGCGCCATCTGATCACGGGGGCAGGGTAGCGTCGATGAAGGAGGAGTGAGGCAGATGTCGCGCCGGAAGACAGAACGGTTGCTCAATCTGGTGATCTGCCTGCTCGCCACCCGGCGCCCGTTGTCGGCCGAGCAGATCCGCCAGGCCGTGCCCGGATACGACCGCGACGGCGACGAGGCGTTCCAGCGGATGTTCGAGCGGGACAAGAACGAGCTGCGCGAGATCGGGATCCCCATCGACGTTGTCCGCGACCCGTGGGAGGACGAGCCCGGCTACCGGATCGAGCGGCAGTCGTACGAGCTGCCCGAGATCACCCTCGAGCCCGACGAGGCCGCCGTGCTGGGCCTGGCCGCCCAGGTGTGGCAGCGGGCCAGCCTGGCCGAGGCCGCCTCGGGGGCGCTGCTGAAGCTGCGGGCCGGCGGCGTGGCCACCGACCAGCCCATCGGCACCGGGGCGCTGGAGCTGCGCGTCGACACCCGCGACCCGGCCTTCCCCGCGCTGTGGGACGCCGTGCGCGACCGCCGCGTGGTGCGCTTCGACTACCGCGGCGCCGGCAGTGAGAGCGTGCGCGTCCGCACCGTCGAGCCGTGGGGCGTGGTCAGCCGCCGCGGCCGCTGGTACCTCGCCGCCTTCGACCGCGACAGGAACGCCCCCCGCGCCTTCCGGCTCAGCCGCATCAGCGGCCAGGTCACCGCGATCGGCCGGCCGGGCGCGGTCGAGGTGCCCGAAGGCGTCGACCTGCGCGCCATGGTGGGCTTCCCCGACGAGCCGATGGACGAGCGGGTCGCCGTCGTGCGCGTACGCCAGGGGGCGTGCGAAGGGGTGCGCCAGCTCGCCAGGGCCGTGCGCCCCGGCGCCGGCGGGTGGGACGAGGCCGAGCTGCCCTTCTCCGACCCCGAACGGCTGGCCGGCTGGATGGCCAGCCTCGGCGCCGACGTCGAGGTCGTCGAGCCGCCGGACGCCCGCGAGGCCGTCATCCGCAGACTGAAGGGGGCAATGGCATGAGTGGGTCCGCCGATCGGCTGCCGCGGCTGCTGGCGCTGGTGCCGTACCTGATGTCCCATCCGGGGGCGCAGGTCGGCGAGGTCGCCGCGGTGTTCGGGCTGAGCGAGAAGCAGCTCATCGACGACCTGCAGCTCGTGTGGATGTGCGGGCTGCCCGGCCACACCCCCGGCGATCTCATCGACGTGTCCTGGGACGGCGGCGAGATCATCATCGACAACGCCGACACCATCGCCAGGCCGCTGCGGCTCGGCATCGACGAGGCCAGCGCGCTGCTGGTCGCGCTGCGGATGCTGGCCGCCACCCCCGAGCTGGCCGAGGTGCCGGGCGACGCGCTGCCGCGCGTGACGGCCAAGCTGGAGCGGGCCGCGGGCGAGGGCGCCGCCACCGTCAGCAGCCAGGTCGCGGTCGACGTCGACGCCGCCCCCGACGCCCTGCCGCGTGTGCGCGAGGGCCTCACCAGGGGCCGGCGGCTGTCGCTGCGCTACTACGTGCCGGGCCGCGACGAGGTGACGCCGCGCGAGGTCGACCCGATGCGGCTCGTGGTCGTCGACGGCCGCGCCTACCTGGAGGGCTGGTGCTACCGGGCCGAGGCGATGCGGCTGTTCCGGCTCGACCGGGTGCTCGGCGTCGACGTGCTCGACGTGCCCGCCGACCCGCCCGCGGAGGCCGAGCCCATCGACGTCACCCAGGGCGTCTTCCGGCCCTCGCCGACCGATGAGCTGGTCGAGCTGGAGCTCAGCGCGGCCGGCCGGTGGGTGGCCGAGTACTACCCGTGCGAGCGGGTGACCGAGCTGGGCGAGGGGCGGCTGCGGGTGGCGCTGCGGGCCCGCGACGAAGACTGGATCATCAAGCTGGCGCTGCGCCTGGGCGACACCGGCCGGGTCGTCGCACCGCCCCAGATGGCCGAGACCGTGCGCGTGGAGGCCGAGCGGGCCCTGGCGTTGTACGCTCACCAGTCATGACGTGGATCTACCTGGCCGTGGGGGCGGGCGTGGCCGGGCTGGCCGGGCTGGCCGTGCTCGCCGTCGCCGGTGCCCGGGTCGCGGTCGCGGCACGTACCCTGAATAGGGAAATCGCCGAGGCGAAGGCCCAGCTTGAGCCGCGGCGGGCCAGATTGGCCGCCCGGGGGGATGAGACCACGCCCCCGGCAGCGTACGATCGTGGCTGAAACAGGCAACTCGCTAGAAAGGGCATTTCATGCCGAACCTCGGAGTTCCCGAACTCCTGATCATCCTTCTGGCGCTCGTGCTGCTGTTCGGCGCGAAGAAGCTGCCCGACATGGCCAGGGGCATCGGCCGCTCGCTGCGCATCTTCAAGTCGGAGACCGCCAAGCTCCGCGATGATGACGACGAGGACACGCAGCACACCGTGCAGGCCCAGGCCCAGGCGCAGGCCCCCGCTCAGCCCCAGCCCGTGCAGCCGCAGCCGATCCAGGCCGCTCCGGCTCCGGCGCCCGCCCCCGCTCCGGCCCCCTCGGCCGAGGAGCAGGCCCGCCAGCTCGAGGAGCAGGCCGCCAGGCTGCGTGCCAGCGCCGCGCAGGCGGACAAGCGCGCCTGACCCCATCCCTTCTCCTCACCTGGACTGCTAGATGGCGCTGCTGAAACGGTCGAGCGGACCGGCCCCCGACCCTGATCCAGAGGGCCGCATGCCCCTCATGGAGCACCTGCGGGAGCTGCGCAACCGCCTGCTCATCGCGCTGGCCGCCGGGATCGTCGGCATCGTCGTGGGCTTCATCGTCTTCGATCCGGTGTGGGCGTTCATCAAGGAGCCGTTCTGCGAGACGCCGCAGGCCGGTCAGCTCCGTCCCGGCGAGTGCACGCTCATCTTCGGCGGCATCTTCCAGTCGTTCTTCCTGACGCTGAAGGTCTCGGCGCTGGTCGGCATCGTCGTGTCGTCACCGGTCTGGCTCTACCAGATCTGGGCGTTCGTCACGCCCGCGCTCTACCGCAACGAGAAGCGCTACTCCATCACCTTCCTCGGGCTGGCCGTCCCGCTGTTCCTGCTCGGCACCGCGCTGGCGTACTTCATCATGGACACCAGCCTGGCGATCCTGCTGGGGTTCGCGCCGACCGACTCCGTCGCGGCCATCCAGATCGACGAGTACGTCAGCTACGTGCTCATCATGCTGGTGATCTTCGGGATCTCGTTCGAGCTGCCACTGCTGCTGGTGTTCCTGAACATCGTCGGCGTCCTGTCCCACGCCACGGTCAAGAAGCACCGCCGCTGGGTCATCTTCGCCATGTTCATCTTCGGCGCGGTCATCACGCCGGGCGGCGACCCGCTCACGATGCTGGCACTGGCCATGCCGATGATCGTGCTCTACTTCGTGGCCGAGTTCTTCATGTTCATGCGCGAGAAGCGCATGCCCGCCGAGGACTTCTCCCACCTGTCCGACGACGAGGCGTCGCCGCTGGTGGAGGACACCCGGCCGGTCGACGACCCCGATCCGCTCGACGAGGAGCCCGGCGCCGACAAGCGATGACCACGAGCGGGGGCGTTCCCGTCCGGCGCGATAGGCGATAGGTTCCGGGCGTGTCCCCACAACTCGCCCTGCTGGTCAACCCCGCCGCGCGCGGCGGGCGTACGCTGCGCCTGCTCGAGCCCGTGGCGCGCCGGCTGCGTGCCGGAGGGGCCGAGCTTTCCGTGATCGTCGGCGACGACGCGGGCGACGCGCTGGAGCGCGCCTGCACCGCCGTGTCCGAGCGCCCCGACGCCCTGGTGGCCTTCGGCGGCGACGGCCTGGTGCATCTGGCCGTCCAGGCCGTGGCCGGCACCGACGTGCCGCTCGGTATCATCCCCGCGGGCACCGGCAACGACATCGCCGCCGCGCTCGGGCTGCCCTGCAAGGACCCCGTCGCCGCGGCCCGCACGGTCCTGCGGATGAAGACGCGCCTGCTCGACGCGGCCCGCATCCGGGCCGGCGGGGCCGAGGAGTTGTTCGCCGGGGTGATGTGCTGCGGCTTCGACTCGCGGGTCAACGAGCGCGCCAACCGGCGCACCTGGCCCCCGGGCATGGCCCGGTACGTGGTGGCCATGATGGAGGAGCTGCGCGCGTTCCGGCCGATCCCCTTTCGGATCACGCTCGACGCCGAGGAGGTGATCGAGCGGGAGGCCATGCTGGTGGCGGTGGCCAACACGCGTTCCTACGGGGCCGGGATGCGGGTGTGCCCGGACGCCAGCCCCGACGACGGGCTGCTCGACGTGATGATGCTGGAGGCGGTGTCCAAGGCGGAGTTCCTGCGCGTGTTCCCGAGCGTCTACCGGGGCACGCACGTGGGGCATCCGGCGGTGTCGGTACGGCGGGTGCGCAGTGTGAGCCTGGAGGTGGCCGACGGCCCGCAGGACACCGTCGCGTACGCCGACGGCGAACGGATCGGGGCGGTGCCCGTGCACTGTGAGGTGCGACCGGGGGCGCTGCGCGTCATCTCTTGAGATCTACATTGTAAAGGACCAGGGCCGGAATAGCCGGGACGGACCGGAATGGCGATTTCGGTAGGCTGGGCCGTATGACAACGCCAGCGGAACGCTACGCGGCCTTCCGTCAACGACACGGGGACGACGGGGCCGCTCTCAGATCGTTCCGAGGTCTCTACGACTTCGAGCTGGACGACTTCCAGCTAGACGCCTGCCGGGCGCTGGAGGCCGGCGACGGCGTCCTGGTGGCGGCGCCCACGGGGTCGGGCAAGACGGTCGTCGGTGAGTTCGCCGTCCATCTGGCCCTGGAGCAGGGCCGCAAGTGCTTCTACACCACCCCGATCAAGGCGTTGTCCAACCAGAAGTACAACGACCTGGTCAAACGCTACGGCACCGCCAAGGTCGGCCTGCTGACCGGCGACAACAGCGTCAACGGCGAGGCCCCCATCGTGGTCATGACCACGGAGGTGCTGCGCAACATGCTCTACGCCGGCTCGGCCACGCTGGCCGGGCTGGGGTTCGCCGTCATGGACGAGGTCCACTACCTGGCCGACCGCTTCCGCGGCGCGGTGTGGGAAGAGGTCATCATCCACCTGCCCGAGTCGGTCCGGCTGGTGGCGCTGTCGGCGACCGTGAGCAACGCCGAGGAGTTCGGCGAGTGGATGGGCGAGGTGCGCGGCGACACCACGGTGATCGTCGACGAGCACCGGCCGGTGCCGCTGTGGCAGCACATGATGATCGGCACCCGCGTCTACGACCTGTTCGTCAACGAGGAGGGCGACGCGACGCCGCGTATCAGCCCCACGCTGATGCGGGTCACCCGCGACGCCGAGCGGCTGAGCGCGGGCCGGGGCAGGCGCGGCTACGGCCGGCCGCAGCGCTCCCGCCCGCCGGACCGGGCGCAGGTGATCGAGAAGCTCGACTCCGAGGGCCTGCTGCCGGCGATCACGTTCATCTTCTCGCGCGCCGGTTGCGGCGCGGCCGTGCAGCAGTGCCTGCAGGCCGGCATCCGGCTGACCAGCGAGCGCGAGCGGCACGAGATCAGGCAGCTCGTCGACGAGCGCACCGCGCACCTGCCCGACGAGGACCTGGCCGTGCTCGGCTACCTGGAGTGGCGCGACTGCCTGGAGCGGGGCCTGGCGGCCCACCACGCGGGCATGCTGCCGGCCTTCAAGGAGGTCGTCGAGGAGCTGTTCACGCGCGGCCTGGTCAAGGCCGTGTTCGCGACCGAGACGCTGGCGCTGGGCATCAACATGCCCGCCCGCAGCGTGGTGATCGAGAAGCTCGACAAGTGGAACGGTGAGACCCACGCCGACCTGACGCCAGGGGAGTACACCCAGCTCACCGGGCGGGCCGGGCGGCGCGGCATCGACATCGAGGGCCACGCCGTGGTGCTGTGGCAGCCGGGCATGGACCCGCTGTCGGTGGCGGGGCTGGCGGGCACCCGCACCTATCCGTTGCGCTCCAGCTTCCAGCCCTCGTACAACATGGCGGTCAACCTGGTCGGGCAGTTCGGCCGGGAACGCGCCAGGACGCTGCTGGAGGAGTCGTTCGCGCAGTTCCAGGCCGATCGGGCGGTCGTGGGCCTGGCCAAGCAGTTGCGCAAGCACGAGGAGGCCCTGGAGGGCTACCAGGAGGCCATGACGTGCCACCTGGGCGACTTCCCCGAATACGCGGCGCTGCGGCGCCGCCTGTCCGACCGGGAGGCCGAGCTGTCGCGCCAGCGCGGCGCCGCCCGCCGGGCCGCCGCCGCGCGGTCGCTGGAGGCGCTGCAGCCGGGTGACGTCATCCGGGTGCCGGGCGGGCGCAGGGCGGGCCTGGCGATCGTCCTCGACCCCGGCCGCAACCCGCGCGGCAACGGCCCGAGCCCGCTCGTGCTGACGATCGGCAAGCAGGTCAAGAAGCTCGACTCGGCCGACTTCCCCGTGCCGGTGGAGCCGCTGGAGAAGCTGCGCATCCCGAAGAACTTCAACGCCCGCTCGCCCAAGGAACGCGCCAACCTCGTCTCCACGCTGCTGGCCAAGGTCGGCGACCGTGACCTGGGCAAGCCGGCCAGGGCGCGCGACCACGCGGTGGAGGACGACGAGGTCAACGAGCTGCGCCGGCGCATCCGCCAGCACCCCGCCCACGGCTGCGACGAGCGCGAGGACCACGCTCGCTGGGCCGAGCGCTACTACAAGCTGCTGCGCGAGACCGAGGGGCTGCGCCGCCGGGTGGAGGGCCGCTCGCACGTCATCTCCCGTACGTTCGACCGGATCTGCTCGGTGCTGGAGCAGCTCGGCTACCTCGACGGGGAGACGGTCACCGACGAGGGCCGCCGCCTGGGTCGCCTCTACACCGAGCTCGACCTGCTCACCGCCGAGTCCCTGCGCAAGGGGCTGTGGGAGGAGCTCGAGCCGGCCGAGCTGGCCGCGTGCGTGTCGGCTCTGGTGTTCGAGTCGCGGGCGTCCGACGACACCCGCCGCCCCAAGATCCCCGCCGGGCGGGCGCAGGACGCGCTGTCGGCCATGATGCGGCTGTGGGGCGAGCTGGAGGGCATCGAGTCCGACCACGGGTTGTCCACGATCAGGGAGCCGGACCTGGGGTTCGCGTGGGCGGCGTTCCGCTGGACGAAGGGGCACAGTCTCGACGCCGTCCTCATGGAGGGCGTCAACGGCAACGAGCTGGCGGCCGGTGACTTCGTCCGGTGGATCAAGCAGCTCATGGACCTGCTCGGGCAGCTCGGCAGCGCGGCGCCGAAGAACAGCAAGGTCAAGCAGACGGCGATCAAGGCGATGGACGCGATGCGGCGCGGAGTGGTGGCCTACTCGTCGCTCACCTGACATATGCCGGGAAGACCGCGACCGTGCCCATGGGGCCGGTCGCGGTCTTCGTGTCGCCCGGTGCGCGGGCCGATGTGACCGCATGCTGCTGAGAACCAGTTCTCAGTAGCATCTTTGACGGTCGAGTGACTTCTCCCAGTCGTTTTACTCATTTACAAGGCATTTAACGCCGTCGCGCCATCGCCTTTCTGGCCGGGATTGGCTGGTCAATTCTTCTTGAAATACACTCTTATCTGCTGATTTGTCGCAATTAAGGTGCTAGCGTCCGATTTATGCAAGTCAACCAACGGGGGAGGAATCATGGTTGGCACTCGCTTCGCACAGGTCGGACACCAGCAGGGATGGGGCTGCCGCAGGCGCCGCCGCTGGCGCCGGTGGGGCTGGGGCTGCTCCCGTCGTAGGTGGTGGGGGTGCTAGATAACCCCCTTGAGAGCCGGCGGCTGAGCCGCCGGCTCTCCTTGAGCGCCTCCGGCCGTGACCTCGCGCCGGCGATTTCCTTTCGCCGCACGTTCCGCGAGTTCTGGCCGGACACTCAGGGGTTGCGGCACCTGTTCGCGGCCGGGGTGGTGTTCGCCGTCCTGGCCGCGCTCTGTGAGGTCGCCGCGATCCGCCTGTTCGGCCACATCACCGACCAAGTGCTGACGACCCGGGACCTGGGGGCGTTCTGGACCCCGGCGTTCGCCTGGCTCGGGCTCGCCGCGCTCGCCGGGGTGGCGTCCTTCGGGAGCGCGTACGTCACCGCACTGGGCGCCGAACGATTCCTGCTGGCCCTGCGCGACCGCGTGTACGAGCACCTGCAGACGCTCCCGCCCGACTTCTCCGAGAAGCGGAGACTCGGCGACCTGATGGCCCGGCTGACCGACGACGTCGAGGCCATCGAGGAGCTCATCGGCTCCGGACTGGTCAAGGCGATCACCCTGATCGCCAGCGTGGTGTTCTTCGCCGGGGCGGCCTTCTTCGTCCGCTGGGATCTCGCGCTCATCACCATGGCGCTGATCCCGCTGTTCCTGGTGGCCTCGAAGCTGTTCGCGGCCGGGTTCAGGGTGGCGGCGGCGCGTGAGCGAGCCAGCAACGGGGCGATGAACAGCGTCCTGGAGGAGGGGCTGGCCAACCAGCCGCTCGTGCAGGCGTACAACCGGCAGGGCGCCGAGTCGGGGCGCCTGCACCGGGAGGGCCGCCGCTGGCTGGGCGCCAACATGGCACAGGCCTGGCTGTCCGGCCTGTACGGTCCCGCCGTCCAGCTCATCGAGACCGTGTGCCTGATCGTGATCCTCGGCTTCGGCGCGTGGGAGATCGCGGCGGGCCGCCTGACGCTGGGCGGACTGCTGTCGTTCGCGGCCTACCTGGCCCTGCTGTACCCGGCCGTCCAAGGGCTGGGAGAGCTGGCCCTGACCGTCTCCGAGGCGGCGGCCGGCTCCGACCGGGTGATCGAGATCCTGCGGGCCCGGCCGGACGTCACCGACGCCGACGGCGCCGTGCCGGCGGGCCGGGGCCGGGGGCTGGTCACGTTCGAGCAGGTCGGCTTCGCCTATCCGGGGCGGGGACGGCCGGTGCTGCGGGACCTGTCGTTCACCGCCGGGCCCGGCGAGGTCGTCGCCTTCACCGGTCCCAGCGGCGTGGGCAAGTCCACCCTGGTCAAGCTGCTGCTGCGGTTCTACGACCCGGACGCGGGGCGCGTCCTGCTGGACGGCGCCGACATCCGGGGACTGACGCGGGAGTCGCTGCGTGACAACGTCACGATCCTGCACCAGGAGACGATGCTGTTCTCGGGGTCCGTGCGCGACAACATCGCCTACGGCCGGCCGGGCGCCTCGCTCGACGAGGTGATCAGGGCGGCCGAGGCGGCGGGCGTGCACGACTTCGTCAAGCTGCTGCCCCAGGGGTACGACACGCCGGTGGGGCAGCGGGGGCGGCTCCTGTCCGGCGGGCAGCGGCAGCGCATCGCGATCGCCAGGGCCATCCTGCGCGACGCGCCGGTGCTGGTGCTCGACGAGCCCATGAACGGGCTCGACGAGGCCATGGCCGCGCAGGTCATGAGGCCGCTGCGGCGGCTCATGGCCGGGCGCACGACGCTGCTCATCACGCACGACCTGCGGCACGTGCCGCAGGAGGCGCGCGTGGTGGAGCTGGAGCCGGTGCCCAGGCAGGAGCGGATCCGGCTCAAGAGGGTCGGTGTTCCCGACCGGGGCACGAGCGCCGCGCCTTTCTAGAACCGCCTGGCACCCGCCTCACGGCCGCGTTCCGTGGGGCGGGTGTCGGGTGTTTGGGGTGGTATGTCCTTACATTTCCTCGCTAGAATCGGAGAAGTCTCTCCGCTTGTTCTGAGGCAGGTTCATGTCATGGGCGACGACCACAGCGCCGCCAGGCCGCTGCGCGCCGACGCCCGGCGCAACCGCGAACGGGTCCTGCAGATCGCGCAGGAGGCCCTGGCCAGCGACGGCCTGACCATCTCCTTCGACGAGATCGCGCGACGGGCCGGGTTCGGGGTGGGCACCGTCTACCGGCATTTCCCCACCAAGGAGGCGCTGGTCGAGGCCGTGCTGCTGGGGCGGATCGAGCGGTTCGTGGCCGACGCCCGCGCGCTGGCCACCGCCGAGGACGCGGGCCGGGCCTTCTTCGGCTGGTTCACCCGCGTGGTCGAGCAGGCCTCGGCCAACCAGGCGCTGTGCGACATGCTGGAGAGCGGCTCGGGCATGACACTGCGGCCCGGCTCGACACTGGCGGGCGACTTCGCCGCCGCGCTCGGGCGGCTGCTGGTGCGGGCCCAGCGGGCCGGGGCGGTGCGGCCGGATCTGGGGGCGCAGGACGTACAGGATCTGCTGCGGGGGTGCCTGGCCGCCGAGCGGAGGGCGCGGGCCAGGGGGTCGGCGGTGCGGATGGCGGACGTGGTCTGCGACGGCATGCGGGCGGCCAAGGCGAGCTGACCGGGCACGCTTCACCTGAGGTCGTGCTCGATCGGAGAGGTCAGGTGGCCAGGGTGAAGCGGACCTCGCGGGTGGCCGGGTCGGCGCGGGCCAGCCGCACCGTGACCTGCTCGCCCAGGGGCAGCGGCCCGTCGCAGCGGGCGATCACCGCGGGGTCCACGAGCTGCACCTGCCCGCCGCCGCGCCGCTCGTCCACGTCGATCACGACCGCCTCGAACGCCTGCCCGATCCTGTCGCGCAGCAGGAACGCCTCCACCAGGTCCACGCACGCCCGGTCCACCGCCCCCGCCCGGCGTCCGGAGGCGGACATGAGGTCGGGCAGGACCGCCAGCGCCGCCCGTACGTCGGAGGGGATCGGCTCGCCCGCCCCGATCGCCAGGCAGACCTCGGTCGCGTAGCGGTCGACCAGGCGCCGCAGTGGAGCCGTGACATGCGCGTACGGCGCCGCCACCGCCGCGTGCTCGGCCAGCCGGGGCGGCGCGCCGTCGAAGGCCACGTAGCCCGCGCCGCGCAGCAGCACCCGTGACTCGTGCAGGAACGCCGCCTGCTGCGCCTTCTTCGGATCCAGGTCGTGCACCACGGCCCCGTAGCCGGCCCCCTCCGGCCACGGCACGTCGAGCGCCTGGGCCACCCGGCGCACCTTGGCCAGGTCGCCGGGCTGCGGCGGGGGCAGCACCCGCAGGATGCCGATCTCCGCGTCGAGCATCATGGAGGCCGCGGCCATGCCGGTCAGCAGGGAGATCTGCGCGTTCCACGCCTCGGCGGGCAGCGGCAGCCGGAACTCCAGCCGGTATCCGCCGTCGGCGGCCACGATCTCCTGGTCGGGAGTGGGGAGGGTGACGCCGCCGCGCTCGCGCTCGAGGGCCAGCCGAAGCCGGCCGATCTCGGCCAGCAGCTCCAGGACGCCGTCGGCGGTGCCGGTGTCGATCACCGCCTGGACGTAGTCGTAGTCATAGCGCTCGCGGCTGCGTACGAGGGCGCGCTGGACGTCGGCGCCCACCGTGCGGCCGTCGGCGTCGAGGTCGATCCGCCACACCACGGCCGGGCGCAGCGCGCCGGGCAGCAGGCTGGCCGCGTCTTCCGACAGGACCTTCGGGTGCAGGGGCACCTTGCCCGCCGGCATGTAGAGGGTCTCGCCCCGGGAGCGGGCCTCGGTGTCGATCACGCCGCCGGGGCGGACGAACGCGCCGACGTCGGCGATGGCGTACCAGACGCGGTAGCCGGCGCGCAGCCGCTCCAGGTGGAGGGCCTGGTCGAGGTCCATCGAGCCGGGCGGGTCGATGGTCACGAACGGCACGTCGGTCATGTCCTCGGCGTCGAGCCGCGGCACCCGCGCCACCCACGCCGCCTCGTCGAGCACGGCGCCGGGGAAGTCGCCGGGCAGCGTGAACTCCCGCCTGATCCGGTCGAACCCGTCTTCCAGCTTCAGGGGTATCTCATCGGGAACCTGAATCGTCGGCACGCCTGACAACCTACAGGCGCGCCCGACCGGTCAGGTGGGGTGGCCGGTCAGGTGAGGTGGCCGTCCAGGCCGGTGATGCGCAGCAGCCGCCGCATGCGGGGCGGCACGTTCTCGATGTGCAACGGGGTGCGCTGGCTGAGTGCCTGGTTCTGGACGGAGACGAGGATGCCGAGCCCGGCCGCGTCGATGAAGGACAGGCGGCTCACCTCGATCACCAGCGACACGTTGCCGCGGCGGGCGTGCCCGGCCTCCTGCAGCAGGTCGAGCAGGTGGCTGCGGAGCAGCTCGGTGGTGGCGATGTCGAGCTCCCCTGACACGCTCAGGGTCAGTGCCCCGTCACGGCGGCAGGTGGTCAGGTGCAGTGGGTCCATATCCGGCTCCGCGCTCTCACAGGGCCCGGATCATCGGTCGGTCGCGCGGACCCGCCCTTGCCAAAGACACCAGATGTACGTGCGCGCGTCACCTAGAGCGACCGCGCGCTTCCGGAATGGAGTTTACATGCCCATACGCGCACGTCGAGAGATGAGCCCCGATTCGGGGGACAGGAGAATTCCTCAGGAAACAATTCCGATTACCGGTGGGGAAAAACCTCACCCGTCATCGGGGTTTCAGTCCGAGCAGGATGAGGTCGCAGAGAGCGGCGAAATCGGCTTCGATGCCGGGGCGGCTCCAGCCGGCGGCGTGCACGGGATTGTGAAAGGTGCTCATGGCGTGGAAGACGGCGCGCGCCGCGACGGCCGGGTCGGGCGCGGCCAGCTCGCCCCGCTCGACACCGGCGGCGATGATCCGCTCCACCTGACCGATCAGGTCGGCGACGTGCCGGTCGATGACCGCGCTGGCCTCCTTGACCAGCACCATGTACGTGGCGAAGAGCTCGGGGTCGTCGAGCGCCTTGTCGCGCTTGGCGGTGAACAGCACCGACAGCCACTCGCGCAGCCGCACGTCGGCCGGCCTGGTGGCGGCCATGACGGTGGCCAGGGCGGCGTGGGACTCGTCCAGCCAACGCTGGGTGACAGCCTCGCGCAGGGCCGTCTTGCTGGGGAAATGCCGGTAGACGCTGCCGTGGCTGACGCCGAGGGCGCGCGCCACGTCGACGACCGTGGCCTTGGCCGGGCCGTAGCGGCGCAGGACGTCTTGCGCCGCCGCGAGGATCTGGTCGGCCGTCAGGATGCCATCTGTCACCTTTCCAATTCTGTCAGCCGTTCGGGCATGCATGACGACGGAGATACGGGTGGGCGTATTTTGGGGAAATTTGGGGGTTTGCCGGGGTCGATCACACTACGCTGCTAGCCCTGTCAGGTACGAGGGGAAAGCAACGACATCGTGTGGATCGCAGTCGCAGTGGTGGCGGCCGCCGTGGTGGGTGTGGTGGCCTGGTGGTTCCGCCGGGATTCGGCCGGTGGTGAGGCCTGGGCCGAGGCGGAGCGGGCGGGGGAGTGGGCCTCGCTGCTCGGGGCAGAGGCGGGGGCCGCGTTCATGGAGGGCCTGCGGGCCTACCACGACGCCGGAGGGGCGTTGCGGGTGGAGGGGGAGCGGGGGGTGCTCACCACGTACGAGCCGCCCCGGCTGATCTCGCTGCACCTGCTCGCCGACGCGTTCGCGGCCCGGGGGGACGCCGCGATGCACGACCCGCAGGGCACGGTCGCGACGCTGCTGGAGCAGCTCGCGGCGGCCGAACGGCCCGGGGTGCTGCACCTGCGGGCCGGCTGGCTGGAGGGTGAGGTGGACGGCCTGGACGCCGCCGGCTTCGCCGGCGCGGTGGGCGGGCTGCTGGGCGGGACGGGTGAGGCCGCCCTTGGAGCGTTGCAGGTGCCCGTGCCCGGGGACCGGGTGTCGCACGTCAACGGGACGCCGCTCAAGCCGGTGACCAAGGACGGCGAGGTGAGGACGGGCGCGTCCAACACGATGATGCTGGACCTGGCCCGGGTGCTCGACCTCTACCGGGAGGAACGTGACAAGCGGCCGGACGCGGCGGCGGAGGCGCTGCTGCGCGAGATCGTGCCCCGGCTGATCGCCTCCGGCGGTCCCGGCCTCACCTGGGCGAAACCGCCCACGGACGAGGAACTGCGGGCCGTGCTGGGCGGCTCACCGGAGCTGCGCTGACGCGCCGACGGCCGCCCGGCCCGTCCGCTCGTCGTGCTCACTCGTTGTGTTCGGAGCGGCCCTTGCGCCAGTAGCCCATGAAGGCCACGGAGCGGCGGTCCAGGCCGCGTTCGGCCACCAGGTGGCGGCGCAGGGTCTTGATGACGGCGGCCTCGCCGGCCAGCCACGCGTACAGCGGGCCGTAGTCCGGCAGTTCCTCCTCCGGGACCTCCCACAGCTCGTCGGCGTCCACGTCCACGTCGTCGAAGGTGTCCGGCGTGGGCAGCGGCGGCAGCAGGCGGCCGGCGGCGGCCTGGACGGCGGGGACGAGGGCGGCGCCGCGTTCGCCGCCGTTCCTGGCCAGCCAGGTCACCTTGACCGAGGCGGAGGTCTCCACCGGCAGGAAGTCGTCCTCGCTGGGCACCTCCATGAGCACCTCGCCCGCCAGGCCGGCGGGCATCCGCTCGAGGATGCCGCAGATGGCGGGCACCGCGGTCTCGTCGCCGGCGATCAGCACGCAGCCGGTTCCGGCCGGCGGGTGGAACTCCAGGCCGCCGTGGCGGCTCTCGTAACGGGAGTCGGGGCCGTACAGGGCGGCGATGTCGCCGACGGTGACGGCCTCGGCCCAGCGGGCGGCCGGGCCGCCGTCCGGGTGCATGACCACGTCCACGTCGACCTCGGCGGCCTCCGGCCGGACCAGGCGGGCGGTGTACGTGCGCATCGGGTTGCGCTTGTCGTCGTCGAGCAGCCGCCACTGGGTGAACCAGTCGGAGCCGGTCGGCAGGTGGGCCAGGCCGTGCTCGGGGAGCGGGAGGATGAGCTTGAGCCGCTGGTCGAAGCCGTTGTCGGCGAACAGGTGCAGATCTTCGCCGGTGAAGGTCACGCGGAGGAACGACGGGCTCAGCCGCTGGAGGCGGTCTACTCGGACGTCGAACATGCGGTACGGCTCGGTCATCCCCGGAAACTCCGATCTTAATTAGGTGAGCCTAACCTAATCGATCAAAAGGGCGATGGCCAGTTGGCGGAGAGTGCCCGGATCGTCGCCGTGCGCAGGGAAGTGCTGGTCGGAGGCGTTCGCACGGGGTGGATCGAGCGTTGTGCTGAAAGTTTCATCGCTCATTGACAGTGGGAAAGCGCTTACCTATGTTGTGGCGTGTCCGGACACGCGTACGACTGTCACATATGTGAACGGATGCTCGCTGGGGGGACACCACGCAGCAGGCCCGTACAGGGTCTGCCCGAGGCCGGCAAGGAGCTTGAATCGTGCGACAGAGAATCAACGGCAGAACGGCCGCCGTCATCGCGGCCGTCGTCGCCCTGGCGGGCACGGCGGTGGCCGGCATCGCGGCGGCGTCTTCGGCGGCCGCCGCGCTGGCACCGGGGAACTACACCGTGGTGAACAACGGCAGCGGCCTGTGTCTCACCGTACCGGGATCCAGCTCGTCCGACGGCGTACAGCTCACCCAGGCCGGCTGCGGCAGCGCCGGTCAGACCTGGGCCGTGGCCACCAGCGGCGGCGGCTACACGCTCAGGGCCGCCCACAGCGGCAAGTGCGCGGGCGTGCGCGACGCCAGCACCTCGGCGGGCAAGGCCGTGCAGCAGGAGAGCTGCAGCGGCGCCTCGTCCCAGACCTGGACGCTGCCCGAGTCGGGCTCCACCGTCAGGGTCGTCAACGCCAACGGCGGCAAGTGCCTCAACACCAAGGACAACGCCACCTCCTCCGGCGCCCTGGTGCAGCAGAACTCGTGCGACTCGGTCGCGACCAAGCAGTGGCGGCTCGTCCCGGCCGGCGGCGGCAACCCGACCGACCCGCCCACGGACCCGCCGACCGACCCGCCCACCAACCCGCCCGGCAACCCGACCGGTCTCGTCGGCTGGGCCACCCAGGGCGGCGGCACCAGCGGCGGCGGCAACGCCTCGCCGACCACCGTCACCAGCTCCTCGGCCCTGAGCAGCGCACTGTCGTCCGGCAGCGCCGCGGTGATCCGGGTGTCGGGCACGATCTCCTGCTCGGGCATGCTCCGCGTGGCCTCCAACAAGACCGTGCTGGGCAACTCCGGCGCGACGATCTCCGGCTGCGGGTTCAACATCTCCGAGGCCTCCAACGTCATCGTCCGCAACCTCACCTTCCGCGGCTGGAACGACGACGCCATCAACGTCCAGTACTCGACGCGGGTGTGGATCGACCACAACACCTTCAGCGACGGCTATGACGGCGCCGTGGACGTCAAGCGGGCCAGCGACTACGTCACCATCTCGTGGAACAGGGTCTCCGACCACGACAAGAGCATGCTGCTCGGCCACGACGACGGCAACGGCAGCGAGGACCGCGGGCACCTGCGGGTGACCTACCACCACAACTGGTTCGACGGCACCGGGCAGCGCCACCCGCGCGTGCGGTTCGGCAACCCCGTGCACGTCTACAACAACTTCTACGGCGGCGTCACCAGCTACGGCGTGGCCTCCACCGAGGGCGCGGGCGTGCTCGTCGAGGGCAACTACTTCGAGAACACCGAGGACCCGTTCCACCTCGGCGAGGGTGACTCCGGTCCGGGCACCCTGGTCGCGCGCGGCAACCACTTCGTCAACTCCGGCAGCGGCCAGAGCGGCGGCAGTGTCGCCTCCATCCCCTACTCCTACTCGCTCGACGGCGCCTCCAGCGTCAAGTCGATCGTGACGGCGGGCGCGGGCGCGGGACGGATCTCCGTCTGACGCCTCCCATCGGCCCCTCCGGTGTCCGGGCGCCGGAGGGGCCTCGTCGTGCGTCTCCAAGATCCGGGCGGTAGCGTCATATCGCTGATGCCGAGAAGCAGGTCCGCGCCTGCCCCCCATCTAAGGAGCCCGACTTGTCTCCCGTGATCCTCTCAGCGGCGGGCACCGCGCTGGTGCTCGACGCCTCCGGCCCCGGACTGCCGCGGGTGCGGCACTTCGGCGCGAGCCTCGGCACCGTCACCGGATCCGGCCTGGAGCCCGTGCTCGCGTCGCTGACCGCCGCGCCGCCGCTGCTGCCCGCCCAGGGCGACTCCTGGTACGGGCGGCCGGGCCTGTCGGGCGGCAGGGACGGCGAGCACTGGCCGGTCCGCTGGACCCTGGAAGGCCTCGACGTGGACGCCGAGCCCGGCTCGGGCGGCGCCGTCACCGTCACCGCCTCCGACACCAGGGCCGGGCTCGCGCTGGTGAGCGAGGTGGCCATGGACGCCGGCGGCCTGGTGACGATGCGGCACACGGTGCGCAACACCGCCACCACCCCCTACCGGGTGGAGGGGCTGGTCTGCGCGCTGCCGGTGCCGGGGCGGGCCGGGGAGCTGCTGGACTTCACCGGGCGCTGGGCGATGGAGAAGGTGCCGCAGCGGCACGGGTTCGGCCTCGGGGTGTGGTCGCGGGAGAACCGCCGGGGGCGCACCGGCCACGACGGCACCGGGCTGCTGGTGGCGGGGACCGCGGGGTTCGGGTTCCGCGCCGGCGAGGTGTGGGCGGTGCACGCCGGCTGGAGCGGGAACCACGTGCACTACGCCGAGCGGCTGGTCGAGGGCGCGTCGCTGCTGGCCGCGGGCGAGCTGCTCGAACCGGGCGAGGTCGTCCTGGCCGAAGGGGAGAGCTATCAGACGCCGTGGGCGTACTTCACCTGGTCGGGCGGCGGGCTGGACGAGGCGAGCGCCCGGCTGCACGGCCACCTGCGCGCCGCCCGCACCCTCCCGGTCCGTCCCGTCACCCTGAACAACTGGGAGGCCACCTACTTCGACCACGGCCTCGACCGGCTGCTGGAGCTGGCCGACAAGGCCGCCGCGGCCGGGATCGAGCGGTTCGTCCTGGACGACGGCTGGTTCCGCCACCGCCGCGACGACCGGGCCGGGCTCGGCGACTGGTACGTCGACGAGGGCGTCTGGCCCGCCGGCCTGCACCCGCTGGCCGACCGGGTGCGCAAGCTGGGCATGCAGTTCGGGCTCTGGTTCGAGCCGGAGATGGTCAACCCCGACTCCGACCTGGTCCGCGAGCACCCCGACTGGATCCTCGGGCGGGCCGAGCGGATGCCGCCGCCGCAGCGCCATCAGCAGGTGCTCGACCTGGCCCGGCCCGAGGCGTACGCGTACCTGCTGGAGCGGATCGACGCCCTCGTCACCGAATACGCGCTCGACTACATCAAGTGGGACCACAACCGCGACATCGCCGAGCCCGTGCACGACGGCGCTCCCGGGGTGCACGCGCAGACGCTGGCCACCTACCGGCTGCTGGACGAGCTGCGGGCCCGGCACCCCGGGCTGGAGATCGAGTCGTGCTCGTCGGGCGGCGCGCGCATCGACTACGGCATCCTCGCGCGCACCGACCGGGTGTGGACCTCCGACAGCAACGACGCCCTCGACCGGCAGGCCATCCAGCGCTGGACCGGGCTGCTCGTGCCGCCGGAGCGGCTGGGCTGCCACGTCGGCGCGCCGCACGACCACATCTCGGGCCGGTCGCTGCCGCTGGCTTTCCGCGCCGCGACCGCGCTGTTCGGCCACATGGGCGTGGAGTGGGACCTGACCTCGGCGAGCGAGGCCGAGCTGGAGGAGCTGGCCACGTGGGTCGCGCTGCACAAGCGGCTGCGGCCGCTGCTGCACGCCGGGCGGGTGGTGCACGCCGACCATCCCGACCCGTCGGCGCTGCTGCACGGGGTGGTGCTGCCCGAGCGGGCGGTGTACGCGTTCGTCCAGCTCACCACGCGGGTCGACATCGGGCCGGCCCCGCTGCGGCTGCCCGGCCTCGACCCGGCGGCCGGATACGAGGTGCGCGTCGCCGGACCGGTGCCCGAGCGGACGGGGCTGCCGGAGTGGGCCGCCGGACCGGTGCGGGTGCCCGGAGCGGTGCTCGCCGAGCTGGGGCTGCCCGCCCCCGTGCTGCGGCCCACGTCCGCGCTGCTCATCGAGGTGGAGCGGGTGTAGCGGCGGCCGATCTCACCGGCGGGCGCATCAGCCGAGGTCCAGCTCCGAGCCGCCGAAGCGGTCGCGCAGGAAGCGGCCCTGGTCGCGCAGCGCCTGCTCGTCGCCCCGGTGGATCGCCTCGGCGACCTTGCCCAGCTCGGCGTCGAGCAGCGCGAGCTGGGCCAGCAGCTCCTCGTGCGCGCTGCGCTCCCGCCCGGCGGCCCGGGTGAGGGCGTAGCGGCGGGGCAGGTTCGCGTACGCCTCGAGGCTGGCGGGCAGGTAGCGGCGGATCGTCTGCGAGACGACGTGAAGCCGGTCGGGGGAGGCGGTGAGCTGCTCGGCCCGGGCCAGCACGCCGCCGATGACCTCGGCCAGGGCGTGCACGGCGGCGCGCACGTCGTCGGGGAAGCGCCGGTCGATCCGGCGGAGCAGCCCGTCGAGGTCGGCGCGCAGCGCGCGGGTCTCCACCTCGGCGTGGGAGATCGTCAGCTTGAGGCGTTCGGGCGGGGCGAGCAGGGCGCCGACCCCGTACAGGGCGGCCACGACGACCGGCCAGAACGCGCCCGTCAGCCCCACGAAGTGGGCCAGCAGGCCGAGCAGCGCCAGGATCGAGCCGGCGATGTTCCTGGTCGAGCCCAGATACCGCAGCAGCCGCTCACTGATAGCCACGGATCTCCTTGAACGCGCTGGTCAGCGACGTCTCCCGGGCGTCGAACACGGCGCCGCCGGTCAGCTCGGCCACCTGGCGCATCTCCTCGGCGTCGCTCTCCCCGAACAGCACCACGAACGTCGGCGGGCGGCGCCGCTCCTCCGGCAGCGACCGGTAGCGGGACTCGAAGGCGGCGTAGTCGGAGCCGTCGGTGTTCTCGCCGTCGGTCATGAGCACGATCGAGGTGTAGTGGCCGGGTGCGGCCGGGCGCTCGTAGGCCGCCGCGAGACTGTCGTAGATGGCCGTGCCGCCCGCCGCGTCCAGGTTCTCGGCGAACCGCTTGATCTGGGCGAGGACGGGGCCCGGGTCGCGCTCGGGGACGGTGAACGGCACCGGCGGCCCGGTCGTGCCGCTGAACGGGATCATCGTGACGGCCTCGCGGTTGCTGAAGCGCGAGAAGGCCCCGGAGACCGAGGTGTCCGCGCCGGTCAGCGCGATCAGCGCCTGCCGCAGCGCGGCGATCCTGTCGCCCTCCATCGAGCCGGAGGTGTCCAGCACGAACCTGGTCTCGGCCGGGACCCGCACCTGGTTGAGGTAGGTGGCGATCAGCTCGTCCGCGGTGCCGCGCCGGTTCGGGAAGGGCAGCTCGATGAGCGGGACCGAGCCGAAGCGCGCGTCCAGCGGGACGCCGTTGACGATCGGGCGGCGGTGGGTGCCGGTCATGATGTCGCGCTGCACGGCGGGCGTGCGCAGCCAGGCGGCGAGTTTGCCGTACAGGGCCTTCCTGGCCTCCGGGGCGGAGGCCAGCAGCGTGAGCGGGTAGTCGGCGCTGACCACGCCGTCGCCCGGGTAGATCAGCGTGAGCGGCTCGCGCGCGCCGAGCAGCACCGACTCGTAGTTGACCATGCCGTCCACGCCCGGATTGCGGGCGTAGGCGTCGGCCAGCCAGCCCGAGGAGCCCGCGGTCAGCCGCTGCGCGGAGAAGAACTCCTTCAGCCGCGGCGTCACCGAGGCCACCTGGCCGGCGCTGAGCGCGCCGTCCGCGTCCGACAGGGCCGCGGCCACCCCGACCAGGGCGGAGAAGCCGGAGTTGGACGAGGCCGGGTTGGTCATGCCGAAGCTGAAGCGGCCGTCCCTGGCCGCCGTCGCGATGTCGGTCCACGAGACCGGGCCCTTGTCCCAGCCGAGCTCGCTCGCCTTGGCCGGCTTCAGCCCCAGCACGACGGGGGAGACCATGACCTTGGTCTGGGTGGACAGCCTGGCCTGGGCGCCGTCGATCAGGGACAGATAGCGGTTGGAGGAGAACCAGGTGGCGTCCAGCCGGCCGTCGGCGCGCCCGCTCGCGACCTGCTCGGCGCCGTCGAGGGTGCCGGTGTAGGTGAGCCGCACGCTCACCCCGGCCTCCTTCTCGGCGCGCCGGAGCAGGGGTTCGAGGTCCTTGATCTCGCTGCCGGCCAGCACGCGCAGGACGTTCTCGGGTTCGGCCGCCGGTGCGCAGGCGGTCAGCAGGAGCAGGAGCACGGCCGCCCATCTCATGAGGCCGCACGCTCCAGGTACGTCTTCGCGTGCTCCAGCTCCGACGACAGGCTGTCCACGGTGACCGCCATGCTCTCCACGGCCTTGGCGCGGAAGGCGTCGATGGTGTCCATCGTGGCGTAGACGTTGTCGAACGCCTGCCGCAGCGTGTCCAGGTCCACGGTGGCCGCGGCCGCCTGGTTCTGGATCGCGCCCGCCTGCGTGCGCAGCATCTCGCTGGTGGCCAGGATCAGGTCGCCGGTCGTGGCGTTCAGCGCGGTGATCTGGTCGAGCACCAGCTTCTGGTTCGCCAGCGCCTGCGCGACCGTCACCGCCGTGCGCAGCGCCGCGACCGTCGTCGTGGTGGCGCGGTCCACGCCCTTGCTGAGCTCCAGGTTGTTCTTGCGCACCAGGTCCAGGGCCAGGTAGCCCTGCGCCGAGACGGCGAGCTGGGTGAGCAGGTCCTGGTACTTCTGGCGGACGGTGAACAGCGCGTCGGAGCGCAGCGCCGTGGCCTGCTCCTCAGTGGCCACCGTGATCCGCTCCTCCAGGGCGGCGTCCATGGCCTGGGCCATGACCGCGTACTCCTGCAGGCGGGTCATCGTCTCCCACAGGTTCGCCTTCTCGCCCTCGATGGCGGCGTTGTCCCGCAGCAGCTCGTCCTGGCCGGACCTGAGCGCGCGGATGATGTCGTCGAGGTGGCTCTGCGCGGAGCGGTACTTGGCGAAGTAGTCGCGCAGCCGGTCGCCGAACGGGATGAGCCCGAGCAGCCGGCGTGGCCCGCTCGTGGCCTGCTTCGGGTCCAGGTCCACGATCGTGCGGCGCAGCGCGACCAGCTCGCCGGCGACGCGGCCCTGCGCGTCGGCGCCTTCGCCCTTGGCGGCGGAGAGCGCGGCGACCGGGCGCTTGAGCATGCGGTTGGCCACCTGCGAGGCGGACCTGATCTCGGTGTCGCCCATCGAGGAGATGTCGTGCACCTTGCGGGAGAAGTCGGGCGAGCGCGGGTCGAGCCCGCTCAGCTCGCCGGCGAACTCACGGGCCTTGGCGGACAGCTCCGCCGCGCGCTCGTCGGCCAGCGGCAGCATGGTGGCCGCCGTCTCGGCCGGGACCGGGGTCACCGGCGCGGGCGGCGTGAGCACCAGATCGGACACGGTTCGGGATCTCCTTCGTCAGGGCCGGTTCGTCGGAGTCGGTTGGCAGGGCCGGTTGGCTGGGCCGGTTGGCTGGGCCGGTTCGCTGGGCCGGTTCGCTAGGGCCGGGCGGAGTCGATGGCGGTGATCAGGCGGTCGAGGCGCTCGTACGCGGGCGGCTCGACGACGTCCACCAGGTCGGCGGCGGGCGTGCCGCTCCTGGCGGCCTGGTCGGTGAACGCCCGCGGGTCGGTGGTGCGGAAGCCGTACGCGGCGGCCAGGGCCTGCAGTTCGCGATCCTTGGTCAGCAGCTCGCCGATCCGGTTCCCCTGACCGGAGAGGGGGACCAGGGTGTGCTTGCTGAGCACGGTCGGCGACGGGTACACCAGCCGCATGTCCGGCTTGATCGCGCCGTCACCGGCGAAGACACGGGCCAGGTACTGGGCCTCGTAGACGACCAGCATCGGCGTCTTGCCCGCGCCCAGGGCCAGATAGTCGTCGAACGACGCCTCGCTGGTGGACTCGGAGAAGCCCTGGTCGAGCACGGCCGGCGCGAGGACGGGCGCGATCTCGGCCACCTGCGCGTCGGAGCTGATCACGTCCTCGCCGTTGGCCACGTAACCGATCGCCGACAGGTACATGGCCGCGGAGTTCGAGGTACGGATGTCCGTGGTGGTGAGCAGCACGCGCTTTCGCGCCTTATAAGCCGAATTATCAGGAAGTTGATCCCAGCGAGTGCCTTTGGCGACCAATTCCAGGTATTTCTTGACGTCGAAAATCGAGCCGCGTAGCACGCCGGCCTTGGTCAGCAGGGCGGCGATCGGCTCGAACGTCGCCACCGCCATCGGTGAGTAGAACGGCGCGTACGTGGTGGCGGCCCGGCGGTCGCGCTTGATCCGCTCGGCGGCCGGCGCGCTGGAGGGGAAGGCGAAGGCGTACCGGCTCAGGTCCACGTCGGTGACGATCTGCCGCGAGCCCGCCGTGTCCACCTCGACGCGCAGGCCGTGCCGGGCGAAGACCGCCCGTACCTTCGGGTCGTCGAAGAACGGTCTCTTCTCCGACCCGATGACCCCCCGTACGACCGTCAGGGCCGCCTTGTCGTCCCCCCGGTTCCCGGCGACGACGGCGGCCACCGCCACCCCGGCGAGCACGGTCGCCAGAATGACCCCTATCCACCGCTTCATCGTGAAATAACCCCCATATCTCGGATTATGGGAGGGCGATCACGGCGGTCGCGCGGGTGTGAAGTGGACCGTACGGCAGAATTCATGCGCCGTTCACGGTGGCCGGGCGGTTTTTCCGATTTATCCCGACGTGCGGAATGTACCGATCGGTCAGGGGATGACGTCGGCCACGATGGTGGTGCCGTCCTTGCGGCACGAGGTCAGCCTGCCGGTCCGCATGCTCTCGGCGGCGGTGTTGCCGGCGCACTCCCAGCCGGCGACGGTGGCGATCCCCGCGGTGCCCTGCCTGGGAGTCTGCGGGCGGTGGTAGGCCCGGAAGACGCGCAGGGCCTGCGCGCAGTCCGCGCGGCCCTTGTGCACCGCGACCACGGCCATCGGCGCGCCCGGGGGCTGCGGCTGGACCTCCCCGCAGACCGTCCCGGGCCCGGCCATCGCCGGACGGCGCGACTCCCGCGCCGTCGGCTCAGGCGTCCGTGCTTCAGGGGTCCGCGCTTCAGGGGTCCGCGCTTCAGAGGTGCCAGGTGAGGCGGTGGGCGTGATGGCCGGCGCGGGGGCGCAGGCGGCCAGGGACAGCAGGAGCGGGGCCCAGAGGGTGACGCTGAAACGCATGGGGTCGGGAACTCCACGACTCGACTTCGTGACCGGGGGAGTCTCTCACGCGTCACCCGTCCAGGGGTGCCGGGCCGGACTGGTGGCCGGGTTGGAAACGAACGGTCAAGGGGTGAGGCCGGTTTAATGTCGCCGCAACCCCAGCGCTCGTGATCAGGAAACACACCGCGGCCATACTCGGAGTCATGAGTGATACACGTAAGGTGACATGGCGGCGTGAGCTCGCGGAGCTCGCCGCGCTGTTCCTGGCGGTCGGGCTGGCGCACCTGCTCGCCACCCTGCTCGGACACGAGGATCCGGGCCCGGTCGTGCTGGTCGGGCTCGGCGTGGCGTTGATCGCCGGTGCGGCGATCCACAAGCGGCTGGGCCGCGTACGCCGAAGAGCCCCGCTGCCGGTCGGGCAGGGCGCGGGAGACCCGATGGCATTGTGGCGGGTCCGCATGCGCGTGGTGGAGCGGCCCGGCAGGCTCGCCACCGTCGCGGGCGCGTTCGGCGGGCTGGGGTGCAACATCCTGGCGCTGCACATCGCCCCCACCGGCAGCAGCGCGATCACACCGGCCGGATGCGACGCGCTCGACGAGTTCGTCATCGAGGCGCCGCACGACCTGTCCACCGCCGTGCTGGCCAAGGCGCTGGCCGAGGCCGGCGGGCACGGCGTCGTGATCGTGCCCGCGCAGGTCAAGGACCTCACCGACCCCGGCGTGCAGGCGCTGGTCCTGGCGCAGCGGGTCAGCGCCGACCCCGACCGGCTGCCCGAGGCCATGGCCGAGTTGCTGCGCGTCCCGCGGGTCGAGTGGCGCCGGCCCGGTGACACCGTGGACGAGGGCGCCGGGCTCAACACCACCATGGTCATCTCCGTCAACCCCGACAGGGCGCTGCTGATCAGGCGGCCCGAGCTGCCGTTCACGCCGACCGAGGCGGCCAGGGCGGCGGCGCTGACCGCCGCCGCCACGCACGCCCGCTACACCGCTAGCGGTAACCCTTCGCCAGCACGGCCTGCGTCTCGCGGGTGATCCGGTCCGCCAGCTCGGGCGCGAGCGCGGTGCGCGGCGGGCGGCAGGCGCCGCCCTTGCGCCCGGCCAGGTCCATCGACAGCTTGATGGACTGCACGAACACGGTCTTGGAGTCCCAGCGCAGCAGCGGGTGCAGGTCCCGGTAGAGCGGCAGCGCCTTGGCCACGTCGCCGGAGACGGCCAGGCGGTAGAGCTCGACCGTGGCCCGCGGGATCATGTTGGGGTAGCCGGCGATCCAGCCGACCGCGCCGGCGATGCCCAGCTCCAGCAGCACGTCGTCGGAGCCGATCAGCAGGTCGAGGCCGGGCGCCAGCTCGGCGATCTCGTACGCCCTGCGCACGTCCCCGCTGAACTCCTTGACCCCGACGATCAGCCCCTCCTGGTACAGCTCGGCGAGCAGGTCGGGCGTCAGGTCCACCTTCGTGTCGATCGGATTGTTGTAGGCGACGACCGGCAGCCCGGCCTTGGCCACCTCCCGGTAGTGGCCGACGATGGCCGCGTGGTCGGCGCGGTAGGTGTTCGGCGGCAGCAGCAGCACCGACGACGCGCCCGCCTCGGCGGCCTGCTCGGCCCACCGCCGCGACTCGGCCGCGCCGTAGGCCGCCACACCCGGCATCACGTGGAACCCCTGGGGGGCGGCCTCGATCGCGGTGCGCACCACGCGGGCGCGCTCCTCGTCCGTCAGCGTCTGGTACTCGCCCAGCGAGCCGTTGGGGCACACACCGTCGCAGCCGCCCTCGGCCAGGAAACGCACGTGCTCGGCGTAGCCGTCGTAGTCGACGGACAGGTCGTCGTTGAAGGGCAGCGCGGTCGCGACGTGCACGCCGTGCCACACGGGGGCTGTCATGTTCTCTCCTTGTTCCACTGTTCCAGCCCGCTCGCGTCGATGGGCAGGGCGGCGGACAGGATCTCCGCGCCGTCCTCCGTCACGAGCAGGTCGTCCTCGATCCGCGCCCCGATCCCGCGCAGCTCCGGTGGAACCGTGCGGTCATGGGCGTGGAAGTACAGTCCGGGTTCGACGGTCAGCACCATCCCCCGCGTCATCTGCGCGCCGTGGTACGCCTCGGGCCTCGAGCGCGCGCAGTCGTGCACGTCCAGGCCCAGGTGGTGGCCGATGCCGCAGATGAGGTAGCGGCGGTGGTGCTGGCCGGTGTCCGACAGGGCCTCGTCCACCGACACCGGCAGCAGGTCCCAGTCGTGCAGGCCGCGGGCGATGACCTCCATGGCCGCGTGGTGGAAGGCGGTGAACGGCCGGCCCGGCGTCACCTGCGCCAGCCCGGCCCGGTGCGCCCGTTCGACCAGGTCGTGCACCTGCCGCTGGGCGGGGGAGAAGGTGCCCGACGCGGGGAAGGTGCGGGTGACGTCGGCGGTGTAGTGGCTGCGGGTCTCGACGCCCATGTCCAGCAGCAGCAGCTCGTCCTCCAGGACGGGGCCGTCGCAGCGCACCCAGTGCAGGGTGGGGGCGTGCGGCCCGCTGCCGACGATGGAGGCGTAGCCGGGGCCGTTGCCGTAGGCCCTGGCGTACCGGTCGAAGGTGCCCTGCAGCCAGCGCTCGCCCGGCCCCGCGATCGCGGCCGGGACCTCGGCCAGGACCGCGGCGAAGCCCTCGACCGTGCGGTCCACGGCCTCGCGCAACTGGCCGACCTCCCAGTCGTCCTTGATCATGCGCAGCTCGGCCAGGACCCGCCGGACCTCCGCGGGCACGTCGGCGGGCGGCGCCTCGGCCAGCGGCCTGACCGGGACGCCCAGCGCGGCCGACCACTCGGCCAGGGACGGGGACGGGCCCACCCAGAGCTCGCCGTAGGCGGCGTCGGCGTAGAAGCCGGTGTCGCCGGGGCGGGCGGGCGGCGGCAGGTAGAGCGTGGCCTCGCCGCCGCCGACCACGGCCACCGCGTTCTCCGTGGCGCAGCCGGTCAGCCAGTAGAAGTCGCTGTCCACGCGGAAGTCGTAGGAGGTGTCGTTGCTGCGCACCGGGGCCTGGCCGGCGGCGATGACCACCGTCCGGCCGGGGAGCGCCTCGGCGAGCCGGGCCCGGTGGGCGGCGGCGGCCCCGGCGGCGCCGGGCACCAGGTCGGGGGTGCGGGCCGGGGAGTCCCAGCCCTGCGCGATGTACTCCGCGAACGCGGGGATCTCCGCCAGCTTGGGCAGCTTGCCGTCACTCATCGCTGATTCCTCCTCCTGTGTCGCGTACGAGCCTGGTCAGCCGGGCGAAGACGCGCTCCTCGCCGATGCCGTCGTGCTCGTACTCGTTGGTGACCCACGCCTGGGTGTTGCCGACCCGGGCGGCGGTGTCGAGCTGCAGGCCCGAATCGACGTACATGTCGTCAAAGTAGACCGCGGCGGCGACGGGGACATCGTTGGCGGCCAGCCGGTCCAGGTCGTACAGCGGCGGCCAGTCGCCGCGCCGGGCGAGCAGCTCGATGGCGGCGCGGAACGGGCGCAGCGCGCGGATCTCCGCGAACATCCAGGGATAGATCATCTCCCCGGTGAACAGCAGCGGCCTGGCGTCCTCGGCGAACGCCGGGTGCAGGGCGCGCTCGCGCTCGGCCGCCCACGCGGTCGCGCCGGGGCCCGAGCCGTAGATGCTCTCCTGCAGCGCCGCGAACAGCGGGTTGTCGGCGTAGGAGGAGCGGGCCAGCACCTGGTGCAGGAACGTCTCCGGCAGCGCCCCGCCGTGATCCGGGAGCGACTCGTCGAGCAGCCAGTGCATGCGCTCGTAGCCGGGCTTCATGCCGAAGTCGATGCCGAGCGACTGCAGCCGCCGGACGGTCAGCGTGTCGCCGTCGGGGAGCAGCACGTCGCCCCCGGCCAGCCGGTCGGCCAGCCGCGCCGTCGTCTCCGCGTGGTGCGGGTAGCGGCGGTAGAACTCGGCGTTCTTCGCCGCGACCCGCGGATACGTGCGCCGGTAGACCTCTTCGGCGTCCGGGTCCAGCGACGGCAGGCCGCCCGCCACGTAGCAGGCGCTCAGCCCCTCCGGCGCCCGCGACAGGTACGTCAGCGTCAGGAACCCGCCGTAACTCTGCCCCAGCGTGGACCAGCGCCGCCCGCCGAACACCGTCGTACGCAGGTGCTCGGCGTCGGCCACGATCGAGTCCGCCCGGAAGTGCGCCAGGTAGGCGGCGCCCTCCTCCGCGCCGAGTGCGCCCATCACCCGCCCGTCGATCCGCGAGCTGCGGCCCGTGCCGCGCTGGTCGAGCAGGATCACCCGGTAGCGCTCCAGCGCCTGCCCCAGCCAGCCCGTCGCGCCGACCGGGCGCGGGCCCTTGCCGCCGGGGCCGCCCTGCAGGTAGAGCAGGCACGGCAGGTCTTCGCCGTCGCGGGCGGGATCGACCAGCTCACGGGCGAACACCGTGATCGTCGCCCCGGAGCCGGCGGTGGGGATGGCGGTGGGGATGGCGGTGGGGATGGCGGTGGGGATGGCGGTGGGGATGGCGGTGGGGATGGCGGCGGCGTGCGCGGTCCAGTCGAGGGGGACCCGTTCGACGTGGTCGCGTACCCGCATCCCGGGAATCGTGTACTGAGCGGTGATCACGTTCTCTCCCTCCTGCGGCGGTCCCATTCCGGGTCGATGCGCGGGATGGCCGCCAGCAGCGTGCGCGTGTACTCGTCGCGCGGGTCGCCGAACACCTGCTCCGTGGAGCCCAGCTCGACGATCCGGCCCTTGCTCATCACCGCCACGCGCTGCGCGATCTGCCGGACCACGGCCAGGTCGTGCGCGATGAACACGTAGCTGAAGCCGCTCTCGCGCTGCAGCCGCCGCAGCAGCTCGATCACCTGCGCCTGCACCGACACGTCCAGCGCCGAGACGGCCTCGTCGCAGATCACCAGCCTGGGGTTGACGGCCAGCGCCCTGGCGATGCCGATGCGCTGCGCCTGCCCGCCGGAGAACTGCGCCGGGTAGCGCAGCGAGTGGTCGGGGTTCAGCCCGACCCGCTCCATCAGCTCCTTGGCGTGCGCCCGCCTGCCGCCGTTCGGGGCGATGCCCTGGTAGAGCAGCGGCGCCATGAGGATGCGCTCCACCGTGTGCCTCGGGTTGAGCGAGGAGAACGGATCCTGGAAGACGACCTGGACGTCGGCGCGGAAGCGGGCCAGCGCCGCGCCCTTGGCGTGCGTGACGTCCTCGCCGTCGAACTCGAGGACGCCCTCGGTCGGGTCCATCAGCTTGGCGATCATGCGGGCGGTGGTCGACTTGCCGCTGCCCGACTCGCCGACCACGGCCAGCGTCTCGCCCAGCCGCACCTCGAAGCTCACCTGGTCCACGGCCGTGAACTCGGCCCTGGCGCCCAGCGGGCCGCGCGAGACGAAGCGCTTGATCAGGTCCGTGGCGCGCAGCAGTGTCATGCCGTCACCTCGTCGTCGATGCGGGGGATGCTCTCCAGCAGCATCCGGGTGTACTCGTGGCGGGGCTCGGCGAAGACCTGCTCGGCGGTGCCGTACTCGACCTGCTCGCCGCGCCGCATCACCAGGACGCGGGTCGCGATCGAGCTGATCACGGCCAGGTCGTGGGTGATGAAGACCATCCCGGTGCCGCTCTGGCGGCGCAGGTCGGCCAGCAGTCGCAGGATCTGCGCCTGCACGGTCACGTCCAGCGCGGTGGTGGGCTCGTCGGCGATCAGCAGCGCGGGCTCGCAGACCAGCGCCATCGCGATCATGACACGCTGCCGCTGCCCGCCGGAGAACTGGTGCGGGTAGTAGTCCACCCGCCGCTCCGGATCCGGCAGCCCGACCTGGGCCAGGGCCTCGATCGCGACCTTCCGCGCGGCCTTGCGGGAGGCGTCGCGGTGGGCGCGGTACATCTCCTCGATCTGCAACCCCACCGTGTAGTACGGGTTCAGCGACGACAGCGGATCCTGGAAGATCATCGACATGCGCTCGCCCCGCAGCCGCCGCAGCTCCCGGTCCGGCCGGCCGAGCACCTCGCTCCCGTCCAGCCGGACGCTGCCGGAGGTCGCCGCCCCCTTGGGCAGCAGCCCCATGATCGCCAGGCTGGTCATCGACTTGCCGGACCCCGACTCGCCCACGATGCCCACGGTCTCGTCCCTGCCGACCGTGAAGGACACGCCCTTGACCACGTCCACCGGGCCGCGCGTGGTCGGGAACGTGACGGTGAGGTCCTCCACCACAAGCAACTCGCTCATTGGGCCGTGATCCTCACTCTCGGGTCCAGCCTCGTGTACACGAGGTCCACCACCACGTTGCCGACCACCACGAAGAACGCCGCCAGCAGCGTCACCGCCATGATCACCGGCTGGTCGTTCTTGGCGATGGAGTCGGCGGCCATCTTGCCCACTCCGTTCAGCCCGAACACCGTCTCGGTGATCAGCGCTCCGCCGAGCAGCCCGGCGAAGTCCATGCCGAAGATCGTGGCGATCGGCGTCAGCGCCGGCCTTAGCGCGTGCCTGCGCATGGTCAGGCCCGGGCTCAGGCCCTTCGACCGGGCCGTCCGCATGAAGTTCTCGGACAGGGTGTCGATCACGTTGGCGCGGGTGAGGCGGGCGTACAGGCAGGCGTAGCCGGTGGCCAGCACGAGCCACGGCATCAGGTACGACTGGAACCACACCACCGGGTCGTCGGAGAACGCCACGGCCTGCGGGAACGGCAGCACCTGGAGCTGCACCACGAGCACGTACTGCAGGGCCAGGGCCAGCACGTAGTTGGGGATGCTGGAGCCGCCGAGCGCCAGCCCCATCGCCGTACGGTCCCACCACGTGCCCTCCTTGACCGCGCTGAGCAGCCCCGCGGCGATCCCGATGAACAGCCACAGCGCCGCCGCCCCGATCGCGACCGTCGCGCTGACCGGCAGCCGCTCCACCACCATCTCCATCACGGACTGGTTGGTCTGGAAGCTGTAGCCCAGGCACGGCGCCGCGCAGTGCACGAGGTTCGCGCCCTCGCCGTAGTCGCGCCCGGCGAAGATGCCGCCGAGGAAGCGGAAGAACTGCGTCAGGATCGGCTCGTTGAGCCCCAGCACGCCGCGGATCTGGTCGATGCGCTCCGGCGTGCACGTCTTCCCGCAGATCATCACCGCCGGGTCGGGCTGCAGCGTGAAGAAGAGCAGGAACGTGAACAGGCACACCAGGAAGAGGATCACCACGACCGAGATGAGCCGGCCGGCCACGTAACGCGCCATCATGACGCCTCCCCCGCGTCGAAGGCGGCCCGCAGCCGGTCGCCGAGCACGGTCAGCGACAGCACCGTGCAGAACAGGAACGTGCCGGGGATCGCGAAGTACATCGGATCGACGGCGTACCAGCCGACCGAGCTGGAGATCATCTGGCCCCACGACGGGGTGGGCGGGGTCACGCCGACGCCCAGGAACGACAGCCCCGCCTCGGTCCCGACGTAGCCGGGCACGGCGAGGGTGGTCATCACGATGAGGGAGCTGCGCAGGTTCGGCAGGATCTCCTTGAACACCAGCGCGCCCGTGGAGGCCCCGGAGGCCCGCGCGGCCTCCACGAACTCCCGGTTCACCAGCGTCATCGTCTGCCCGCGCACCACCCGGGCCAGGTACGGCCAGCCGAACACGCTGATCACCACGACCAGCAGCACCGGCCGGTTGCCCTGCGGCAGCGCGGACAGGATCGCGATCATGAAGATGAGCGCCGGGAAGGCCATCAGGAAGTCCATGACCCGGCAGATCACCTGGTCCACCCAGCCCTGGTAGAACCCGGCCAGCATGCCCAGCACCACGCCGAGCAGCGTGGTGAGCGCGGTGGCCGAGACCGCGATGAGCAGCGACACGCGGGCGCCGTAGGCGATGCGGGCCAGGATGTCACGGCCGTTCTGCGGCTCGACGCCGAACAGGTGGTCGGCGCTGATCCCGCCGAGCGAGCCGTACGGCACGCCGCCCAGGTCGGTGTTGACCGCGGCCGTGTCGAAGTCGTTGGGGCCGTGCCCGGTGATCGCGCTGATCAGCGGCGCCCCGATCGCCATCAGCACGATCAGGGCGAGGAAGGCGCCGCTGAGCACGGCGCCGCGGTCGCGCAGCAGCACGCGCACGACGCGGCGGCCCGAGGTGGCGGGCGGAGGGCCCGCCACCTGCTCTGGATGAGCTGCGACGGTCATCTACTTCGTCGGCTTCGCCAGTCCGACGGAGACCAGGTCGATGCCGCCGGAGAAGGAGTTGGACTGGTAGGCGCCCGCGAGGTTCGCGCCGTTGACCAGGATCAGCTTCTCGTAGGCCAGCGGCACGACCGGCGCCAGCTCCATGATCTGCTTGTCCAGCTCGCCGTAGGCCGCGTTGGCCTGAGCCACGTCCGTCATCGCGGCGATCTCGTCGATCTTGGCGTTGACGTCCTTGTCGTTGATCTGGGCGAGGTTCGCGTTGCCCTTGGAGGTGATGTTGCGGCCGTCGAACAGCGGCGGCAGGAACGTCGCGCCGGAGGCCCAGTCCGGGCACCAGCCGGTCACGGCCATGTCGGTCTGCTTCGCCGGGGTGCCGATGACCTCGTAGTACGTGGAGGTGTCGATGTTGTTGATCTTGACGTCGATGTTGACCTGCTTGAGCGCCTCCTGGACGGCCACGGCGACCGCCGCCATCTTCGGCAGTGCCCGGCTGTCCAGGCTCAGCGAGAACCCGCCCGACAGGCCCGCCTCGGCCAGCAGCGTCTTGGCCTTCTCGACGTCGTACGGATACGGGTCGTAGTCCACCCGGCCCGCGACCGTCGGCGGCTGGATCGAGGTGCCCTTGGCCGCCAGCGTCGACCCGCCCATCGCCGCGACGATGGTGTCCTTGTTGATCGCGTGGTTGATCGCCTGGCGCACGCGCACGTCACTCAGGTGCTTCCTGGTGGTGTTCAGCCCCATGTAGGTCGTGCACCCGTTGAGCCCGGACAGCGTGCGCGCCTTGATCTGCGGCGTCTGCACCCGTGCCACGGTCGCCGCCTGGATGCTCGACCCGATCGCGTCGGAGTCGGTGCCCTGCCCGGCCAGCATGCGCTCGTCGATCGTGGCCGCGTCCAGGCCGAACGTCCACTCGAACGCGTCCGGCTTGGCCGTCCGCACGGTGTCGGTCTCGGCCTTCCACTGCGGGTTGCGCTCCAGCTTCAGCGACACGTTCCGCTGGTAGCTCGCCACCTTGTACGGCCCGCTGGCGATCGGCTTGCTGTCGAACGCCGCGGCCGCCCCGGTGCCCTTGGGGAACGGGGTGAAGTTCGCCAGCGCCAGCGCGCTCGGGAAGTCGGCGAACGGCTTCTTGAGATGGATGACGACCGTCTTGTCGTCCGGCGTCTCGATCGTGTCGAGGTCGCCCGACAGGTACGGGCCCTTGTAGTCCTTGGGCGCGTCGAGCAGCAGCTTGCCGTACGGCGAGCCGATCCCCGCCTCCGGGTCGAACGCCCGCGAGAAGCCGAACTTGACCGCCTCGCTGGTGATGGGCGTGCCGTCCTCGAAGAACAGGTTGTCCTTGAGGGTGAACGTCCACGTCTTCGCTCCGTCGGAGGCCGTGCCCGTGTCGGTGGCCAGGTCGGGCACGATCTTCGTGCCCTCCGCGCCCGGTCCCGCCCCGAACGTCGTCAGCCCCCGGTAGATGAGCCGGTAGAAGTTGTTCACGCCGCCGTCGAAGCCGCGTACCGGGTCCAGGTGGGAGAAGTCCGCGACGCTCAGGACGTGGACCGTGCCGCCCGTCGCGGGGGTCGCCGCCGAGCCGGGCTGGGCGCCGGCCGCGGGGGCGGCACTGCCGCCGCCTCCGCCGCCGCACGCCGCGAGCGCCAGCACGGCGGTCATGGTGACGCTCACGAGCGCCGCAGATCTCCTCATGTCGCCTTCTTTCCGTTGGTTCCGTTCAAGGTCCTGACCCAGACCCGCATGGCCTCGGGGCCGCGGTTGCCCCACAGGAAGTAGGGGACGAAGGTCGCCGTGACCGTCGTCTCCGGGAGCGCCCGCTCCAGCGGCAGCTCGGGATAGAGCTCCGCGGGGGGCGGGGGAGCGGCGTGGGCCGTCATCCGCAGGACGACCACCTCGTCCCGCCGCTCGATGTTGGCGTTAACAATGTCGGGCACGCCGACCATCAGGTCGTCGACGGCGGCCTGCGGGCTGTCCTGCTGCTCGACGCAGTAGACGAGCGGCCCGCGGGCCACGCTGACCGCGTCCCTGGTGGCGTCGAGGTAGGGGTGCGAGCCGTGCGCCCTGACCGGCATCGGCAGGGTGAGCCGTACCTCGTCGCCCGCCGACCAGCGGCGTTCGAGCGTGAGCCAGCCTTCGGCGGGCTCCGCGTCCTGGGGTTCGCCGTTGACGGTCACCGTCGCGCCGCGGGCCCAGCCGGGGATCCGCAGCGCCAGCCCGTACGGGCCGTCCGGCGCGCGCTCGACCGTGAGCCGCGCGTCGCCGTCCCACGGGTACCCGCTCTCCATCGCCAGGTCCAGCTCCGCGCTCTCCACCCTGGCCGTGGTGTAGTGGGCGACCAGCACGGCGCCGTCCCGCTCGGCCGCCACATAGTCGGCGAGCTGAGCCATCCAGCGCACGATGTTCGGCGGGCAGCACGGGCAGCCGAACCAGGCGCGGCGCAGGGGCTCGCCACCCGCCTCGGCGCCGCTGCGCTGCTCGTGGTCGGGGCGGCGCTGCAGCGGGTTGTCGTAGAAGAACGCCCGGCCGTCGGCCGACAGGCCCACGGCGTAGGCGTTGTAGAGCACGCGCTCGAACACGTCGAGGTATGCGGCGCCGCCCGTGGCCAGGAACATCCGCCACGCCCACTGCATGACGGCGATGGCCGCGCAGGTCTCGCTGTAGGACCGCTCGGACGGCAGCTCGTAGCGGTCGCCGATCGCCTCGTCGGAGTGCCGGCTGCCCAGGCCGCCGGTGATGTACAGCTTGGCCGCCACCATGTCGTCCCAGAGCCGCTCCAGCGCCTCCAGCAGCGACGGGTCGCCGGTCTCGAGATGGACGTCGGCCGCCCCGGCCGCCAGGTACGCCATGCGCACCGCGTGCCCGGTCACCGACGGCAGCTCGCGGAAGGGGAGGTGGTCCTGGAAGTAGTCGCCGGGGAAGATGCTGTGCTTCAGCTCGCCCTTGCCGCGCCGGTCGACGAACGCGCCCGCCAGGCTCAGGTAACCGCGCTCGCCGGTCTCCCGGAACAGCTCGACCAGCGCCATCTCGACCTCGGGATGCCCGCAGATCCCGCCCTCGCCGAACCGCTCCACCACCAGGTCCGCGAACCGGGCCGCCACGCCCAGCAGCCGGTCGTCGCCCATCCGGCGCCGCGCCGCGACGGCGGCCTGGATGAGGTGGCCCAGGTTGTACAGCTCGTGCCCCCAGGCCGGGTCCTCCCAGGGCTTCTTGGTGGCCGCCGGGTCCTGGAAGAAGGAGTTGAGGTAGCCGTCCTCCGCCTGGACGCGCTCCAGGAGGGTGACGACCTCCTCGAAGAACTCCCGCACCGTGTCGTCGGCCGGGCCGTCGGCTGGGTCGCCGCCCAGCTCGTAGGCCAGCCCTTCGAGGGTCTTGTACAGGTCGGTGTCCAGGAAGGGGTAGCGGCCGCGGTACGGCGCGGGGTCCCGCTCCAGCAGGCGGCTCAGGTTGGCGACGTTGCCGGCCGCGCGGAGCTGCTCGATGGTGTGCGGGATGGTGGCCTCGCGATTACGGCGCTGCCAGTGGTGCAGCAGCCCACCGGTGATACGCGCCCCCGGCACCGGCCGCACGGCCCCGCTGACGGTACGTACGGCGCCGGCCAAGGGTCTGACCTGCTTAGACGTCATGAATCTTCCCAGTAATGTGTGGCATTGCACTGAACCATAGGTGTCTGGGAGGTGTGTTGCCAAGGGTTGGGGATGGACGAAAAGAGAACGTAACCGGTCCGGAACCTGGCTGGGGCGACGCCCGGACCCGGCCGGAAACGACGGAACGCCCGCCACTACGGGCGGGCGTTCACGGGTCGTGAGGGGCGGCGTGCGCAGGCGTGCTCGGGTGTGCTCGGGCCGGCGCGCTCAGGCGTTGTACGACGTGGGCCGCCAGGACGCCCAGTCGATGCGGACCCGCTCCCGCCGCTCCCGGTCCACCTTGACCGGCACCATCACCCCGGGCGCCACCACGCCCATGGGGATGCGCGGCAGCGACTGCCGATGCGTGACCCGGTAGGCGTGCCCGTCCGCCATCCGGACGCCGAGCGCGAAGGCGACCACCGGCTGCCCGTTGACCGTCATCCCAGTGTCGCTCATCGACTCCACCACCGCCTGGGCGGGAATGCCGGTGGCCAGCAGCCGCTGGCCGTTCCGCGCGATGATCAGGAACGGCAGGCCGACGCACGCCAGGATCAGCATCGTCCCGCCCGTGATCGCCACCGACATCCAGAGTCCCGTGCTCACGTTCCCGCCCCGCTTCTTCGTCTCGGTGATCGTCCAGGATGTTGTAACCGGGCGGGATTGCACGCCACTTGATCGCCGCTTGCACCGGAATTAGATGAATTATCGAATTTACGGGCTCATTGAGACTCTTGCGTTCTATGGTGTGCGACGTCCCTACTGCTCGCTTTTCCAGGGAGCCGCGCCATGCCGCGTACCGTACGCCAGGCCGCCGCGCTACTGCTGATCGTTTCCTCGGTCCAGCTCACCGCCACGGTGAACGCCCGGGCGCAGGCCACGCCGCCGAATAGAACGGCAAAACCGGTGAACTGCGCGCTGAAACCCAGCCGCTGCGGATATCCCGACGCCACGAACACCGGAGTTCCGGCCGGGACCAAACTGACGGTCGTCAACGGTCACCTTTCCATCACCAAGGCGGGCACGGTGATAGACGGCAAGGACATTCGCGGCTGCGTCCTCGTCAAGGCCCCCAACGTGACCATCCGCCGCTCCAAGGTCACCTGCACCGGCCACTACGCCATCGGCAGCTTCGTCGAGGAGTACAAGGGCGGCGGCCTGCTGATCGAGGACGTGGAGGTGGACTGCCGCGACCACCACACCACCGGCGTCGGCTCGTACGGGATGACCGCCAGGCGGCTCGACATCCACGGCTGCGAGAACGGCTTCGACACCGACGACACGACCAGCGTGCTCGACTCCTACATCCACGACCTGTACGAGGGCGCCACCGGCCACGCCGACGGCATCCAGCTCGCCGGCGGCTCGAACATCCGCATCAGGCACAACACGATATTCGCCCCCGGCGGCACCGCGGCGATCATCAGTCACCCCACGAAGAACGCCAACGTGCTGGTGGAGAACAATTTCCTGGCCGGCGGGGCGTACACGCTGTATTGCCCGCGCCGGAGCAGCAGCGATTACCGCGTGGTCGGAAACCGTTTCGGCCGCCAATTCTCCGTCAAGGGCGGCGCTTATGGCGCGTGGACCGACTGCCGGAAGGTCTCCGTGGTCCGGGACAACTTCTGGGACAACAATCTCAAGCCTCTCTGAAAACCGCAGGGTGGACGATTCCCGCCGCCTCGGGACCATCGGCGTAGCCGGGGGAGGCCACGCGGCTCGGGGCGACGGAGAGGTAGCTGTGACCGCTCATGCCGATGACGCCGATGACGCCACTGACGCCGCGCGGATCAGCCTGCTCGTCGCCGAATACGAGCGCATCAAGGACGAACAGAAATCGCGCATCGGATTTCGCGACAACCTGATCTACGTCACCCTGGCCTCGATGGCCGGCGTCATCGCCGCCGCCCTGCAACCGCGCGGGCACAGCGGCCTGCTGCTGTTGCTGCCACCGGCGTCGCTCGTGCTCGGCTGGACCTATCTCGTCAACGACGAGAAGATCTCCGCGATCGGCCGCTACATCCGGACGGACCTGGGCCCGCGCCTCGCCGAGGTGGCCGCGATCGCCCTGCTGACCACCCAGATCGTCGGCTACGCCGATCTGGCGGGGGCCAAGGACTGAACGGTGGCATCTAGGTAGGGTCTACTCAGGCGTTCATGGCCGGGCCGCGCTCTACTGGCGCTGACCACGACATGCCGGAGGCGACGATGAGCACCCAGCACGGCCACGACCACGAGAACCACGAGACGTTCGACGTCCACGGCATGCTGCTGTTCGGCGGCGAGCCGCTCTACTTCTCGCACCTGCCGATGTTCCGGCACCCCGCGCACCGCTTCCAGGTGCTCATGGAGGTGGACTTCCGGCCGGAGGTGCGCGAGGCGGTACGGCGGGACATGACGGGCGACGACATCCACACGTTCGTGCCGGAGGCGTTCGACATCCTCGAACTCGATCCGGACAGTCCCGGGCCGGCCAGGACGTCCATCGCCGGGACCGTGTTCCGGGGGCACTTCGAGCGGGGCGGCCGGCCCCTCGTCAAGAACGTCGCGGCCGAGGTGAAGCGGGTGGCGTTCTTCCGGCGGCTGGAGCCGAGGGCGCGGCACGACGACGACGCGCCGCTGGCGTACCTGTGCTTCGGGCGGGCGGGCGCGCTGCATCTCGCCCACGAGATCACCGCGCGGCCCGACTTCGACCAGATCCTCGAGGTACGGCTCGTCCCCGGGACCGTACGGCACGAGCCGGAGCCGCCGCAGCCCCGCGACGTGCTGCGCCAGGACTTCCTGACGCCCGTGGCGGTGACGTTCGGGCGGGTGGACACGCCCGGGCGGCGGCTGGTGGCGGGGGACCGGGCCGAGGGGGTGTTCTTCCTGGGGGTCTCGCGGATCGGGGAGCGCCGGTTCACCGCCGAGGTCGAGGTGGTGCGGGAGGTCTACATGGAGACCGGGGATCTCACCTGAGCGGAGGGACCGACCGGCTCACCGCCGCCGCTCTAACTTGCTGACAGAAATTGAAATCTGTCAGTCCAATAGGCATACTGGCGGCATGAGAACTCTGGGAACCGGCGGACCCGCCGTCTCCGACCTCGGGCTCGGCTGCATGGGCATGTCCGACCTGTACGGGCCGGCCGACCGGGCCGAATCCATCGCCACCATCCACGCCGCCCTCGACGCGGGCATCGACCTGCTCGACACCGGCGACTTCTACGGCATGGGGCACAACGAGCTGCTCATCCACGAGGCGCTGCGGGGCCGGCCGCGCGAGCGGGTGCGGATCAGCGTGAAGTTCGGGGCGCTGCGCGACCCCGACGGCAACTGGCTCGGCAACGACGGCCGGCCGGCGGCGGTCAAGAACGCGCTGGCCTACACGCTGCGCCGGCTCGGGACCGACCACGTGGACGTCTACCGGATCGCCCGGGTGGATCCGGCCGTGCCGATCGAGGAGACGGTCGGGGCCATCGCCGAGGAGGTCGGGAAGGGGCACGTCCGGCACATCGGGCTGTCCGAGGCCGGCGCCGCGACCATCAGGCGCGCCCACGCCGTGCATCCGATCGCCGACGTCCAGCTCGAATACTCGCTGCTGTCCCGGGGGATCGAGCGGGAGGTCCTGCCCGCCTGCCGGGAGCTCGGGATCGGCGTGACGGCGTACGGAGTGCTGTCGAGGGGGCTGCTCAGCGGGCACTGGAGCAAGGACCGGGAGCTGGCGGCGGGCGACTTCCGCACCTTCAGCCCGCGTTTCTCCGGCGACAACCTCGCGCACAACCTGGCACTGGTCGAGTCGCTGCGGGCGCTGGCCGAGGCCAAGGGGGCCACGGTGGCGCAGCTCGCCATCGCCTGGGTGCTGGGGCGGGGCCAGGACATCGTGCCGCTGATCGGGGCGCGCCGGCGCGAGCGGCTCGCCGAGGCGCTGGGGGCGTCCGGCGTGGAGCTGACGGCCGCGGACCTGGCCGCCATCGAGGCCGCCGTGCCGCCGGACGCCGCGGCCGGCGCCCGGTACGCGCAGGCGCAGATGGCCCACCTCGACAGCGAGCGCTGACGGCGGCGCTCGCCGTCAAGCGGGCACATCCCGGCAGAGGGCGCGAAGGCGGCCTCGGCGGCGGGCGGCGGCACTAAGGTGGCGCGGGTGCACATCGACGAATGGCTGCAGGCGATCCCCGCCGGATGGCTCTACGCGACGGTCGCCCTCGTGATCGGGTTCGAGAGTCTCGGCATCCCCCTGCCCGGCGAGATCGTCCTGGTCAGCTCCGCGATCCTGGCCGCCAAGGGTGTCGTGGACCCGGTCTGGGTGGGGGCGTGCGCGAGCGCCGGCGCCATCGTCGGCGACTCCGCCGGCTACGCCATCGGCCGCAAGGGCGGCGCCGCCCTGTTCGACCGGCTCGGCCGCCGTTTCCCCAAGCACTTCGGGCCCCGGCACCTGGGCCGGGCCGAGGGCTACTTCCAGCGGTTCGGCGTGTGGACGGTCTTCGTCGGGCGGTTCGTCGCGCTGCTGCGGATCCTGGCCGGGCCGCTGGCGGGGGCGCTGCGCATGCCGTACTGGAAGTTCGCGGTGGCGAACGTGCTGGGCGGAATCGTGTGGGCGGGCGGCACCACCGCGGTGATCTTCTACCTCGGGCTCGTCGCCGAGAGGTGGCTGAAGGGCTTCTCCTGGGTGGCGCTCGCGGTGGCGGTGGTGTTCGGGATCGCCGGCACGCTCTATCTCAAGCGGCGCGCCGCCTCAGCGCTCGATGAGGGTGACCTCGAGGGAGTAGTGGGACGCCCGGTAGATGTGTGAGCCGTGCTCGACGGCGCGGCCCTGGTCGTCGTAGGTGGTGCGGACCATCGTCAGCAGCGGCGCCCCGCGGCGCTCCTCCAGCAGCCTGGCCTCCGCCTGGGTGGCGGCCCGGGCGCCGATGCGCTGGTTGGCCACCCGCATCCGCACGCCGGCGCCGCGCAGCAGTTCGTACAGGCCGCGGCCCTCCAAGGCGGCGGCCGTGAGCTGGGCCAGGCCCAGCGGGAGCCAGTTGTGCAGCACCGCCAGCGGCTCGCCGGCCGCGAAGCGCAGGCGCTCCAGGTAGAGGATCTGCGTGCCCGGCTCGACGCCCAGGATGCGGGCGATCTCCTCCTCCACCGGCCGCGGCTCCAGCGCCAGCACCTGCGTGGCCGGCTCCTGGCCCGCCCTGCGCAGGTCGTCGTAGAGGCTGGTCAGCTCGACCGAGCGCTTCACCTGGCCGTGCACCACCTGCGTGCCGACGCCGCGCTTGCGGACCAGCAGGCCCTTGTCCACGAGATATTGGATGGCCTGCCGGATCGTGGGCCGCGACAGGCCCAGCTTGTCGGCCAGCAGGATCTCGTTGTCCAGCCGGGAGCCCGGGGCCAGATCACCGCGCCTGATCGCCTCGGCGATCTGCTCGGCCACCTGGAAATAGAGCGGCACGGGGCTGGATCGGTCCAGGTCTATGGCCAGGTTGGCGGTCATGCTGATCAGCTTAACCGAGGTCAGAATGTCCAGACAAATGAGTCAAGGGAGTGTGCGGAGGGCGTGGGCGAGGTAGGGGAGAGGGCATGGACGCGACTCACCTGATCGACATCGCCACCGAGGCCGCCAGGGCCGTCGGCCCCCGGCTGCGCAAGGCCTTCAGGTCCCGCCCAGAGGTGAACACCAAACGCGACTTCCACGACCCCGTCACCGAGCACGACCGTGCCGCCGAGGAGACCATCCGCGCCGTCATCGACGCCAGGGCGCCGCACAGCGCGATCGTGGGCGAGGAGGGCGGCACCACCGGCTCCGGCGACCTCGTCTGGTACGTCGACCCCATCGACGGCACCGCCAACTTCGCCGCCGGCCTGCCGTTCTTCTGCGTCTCCATCGCCGCCGCCGTCCGCGGGGACCTGGTGGCGGGCATCGTGTACGACCCCGTACGCGACGACGAGTTCACCGCCACCGCCGAGGGCGCCTGGTGCAACGGCACCCCCTTGGACAGCGCCGGGGCGGCGGGCGACCGGGAGGCCGTGCTCCTGACGAGCTACCCGACCCCCGAAGACCTCGACGCGGGCGGCGAGGAGGCGCTGCGGGGCTATGGCCGTCTCGTGATGTCGTTCGCCACCGTGCGCAGGCCGGGCAGCGCCGCCCTCAACCTCGCGCACGTCGCGGCGGGCTGGTCGGACGTCACCTACGGCACCCGCTCGCACCCGTGGGACGTGGCCGCGGGCGCCCTGCTGGTCCGGCAGGCAGGAGGCGTCTACGTGGGAGATCCGCTGGTCAGGGGCGATTACCTGGCGCACGTGGGCGGGTTCGACCTGGAGAGGTCGGCGCTGGGCGAGGTGGTGAGAAGGTGAGCGGGCGAGGCCGCCGTGAGCGTCAGCCGCCGACGAGGTGGGCCAATTCGGACAGCGAGGTGATGCGGGGGAAGCCGGCGGGCGGCGGTGTCACGCCGAGTCTGTCGAGCCAGACCGAGCGCATGCCGGTCACCGCCGGTCCGGTCACGTCGTTGTCCACGTCGTCGCCGACCAGCAGCACCTCGTGCGGCGCCAGCCCGAGCACGCCGGCGGCGGCCGTGTAGCAGGCGGGTGCGGGCTTGAAGCAGCCGTTCAGCACCTCGCCCGTCAGCACCGGCCCCACCAGGCCGCCGAGCCCGATCGCGCGGACCTTGTCCTCCTGCATCCGCTGCGCGCCGTTCGTCAGCACCCCCAGCGCGTAGCCGCCCAGCCGCGCCACCGCCTCCCGCACGTCGGGGTAGGGGGTCCAGTTGCGGCGGTAGCGGGCGGCGAAGTCGGCGTAGGCGGTGTCCAGGTCGTCGGGGACGGGCACGGCCAGCTCCCGGCAGAGCGCGTCCAGGCGCAGGCGCCGCTGCTCCTCGACCGAGCACCGGCCGGCCCGCCACATCGCCAGGTAGGGCTCCTCGAGGCCGGCCCACAGCGTGGCCACCTCGGGCAGGCGCGGGTGCCCGGGGGAGCGCTCGTCGAGCCAGGCGGCGATGGCGGTGCCGGCGGCGGCGCGGTGGTCGAGCAGGGTGCCGTCGAGGTCGAACAGGATCCCTTTGACGCCGGTCAGGGACGACCTCACGACCGCGCCCCCTGGCGTCCGGCGGGCCCGCCGGTCATGTGGCGGCTCCGGCGGCGATGCGGGCGGCCGTCTCCCGGGGCGGGTAGCCGAGGGTGAGGCCGCGTACCGAGAGCGGGGCCTGGGTGAAGAGGACCTCGGCGTTCTCGCTCAGGATGTAGTGCAGCGCGGGGGACTGGGCGCGGTGCGAGTCGAGGGCGGCGATCTCCGGCTCGGCCAGCCCGGGCGGCAGCGCGTCGCGGTAGTCGGCGATCAGCGCGTCGAGGTCGAAGAGCCGGCCGTAGCGGTCGGCCGTGCCCGCCACGACCCTGACCAGGTCGCCGGCCACTTCCGCTTGATAGACCAGGCCGGTGCCGCCGCTCTTGTCGAACCAGCGCAGCGCCTCGTCGGCGGGCAGCGTGAACGCGCCGTACGGCTTGCGCCCGTACAGCAGGGCCTCGGCGATCCAGCGGTCGCACCACAGCTCGTCCATGTAGGGCGCCGGCGCGCTCGCGTCGACGCTCAGGCCCTGGGCCAGCACCGGGTTCCAGGCCGACACCAGCGGGCTGCTGAAGCGGGGCATGCGCGGGCCGCGCCAGTGGCTGAGCACGTAGCCGAACCAGACGGTCACGACCTCGACCCGGCGCCGGGAAAGGGGACGCTCATAGGTCCCGTTCATGATCTGGCCACCGTCGGGGTGCCGCCAGGGGCCGGGTGCGACGGCCATGTCTGTGGGAATCGGAGGCGTCCGATAGTCGGGATGCAGTATCCACGCGTCCGCCACAGTCCTGCCCTTTCCGATTGCCATATGCATTGCGTGTCAGAGCACTAGAGTGGCCATCGTGCATCACCCGTCACTCCGTTGCAATAGACCAGGTGTAAACGCTGATTTTTGTCATCGATGGCTATGACGTACGTATGCAGTTGAGCGTTGTGGCGGCCCGGCTCTCGTCGTTGCGCACGGGATGCGGGCTGTCGATGAAGGCCGCGGCGCAGGCCGCCGGGCTCAACACCTCGACGATCTTCCGCATCGAGCACGGGCTCGTCGCGCCCCGCGAGTCGACCGTGCGCCTGCTCCTCGAGCTGTACGGCGAGGGCGAGCACTCCTACCGGCTGCTGTCGCTGCTGCGGGAGGAGCGGGTGGCCGGCTGGTACGACGCGCCCGGGGTGCCCCTCGGGCTGTCGGCGTACCTGGAGCTGGAGGACCAGGCGCAGGTGATCTACACCTATTACCCGCGCTCGGTGCCCCCGTTGCTGCAGACCCCTCCCTACGCCACCGCCGCCGTACGCGCCGCGCTCCGCCCCGGGGCCACGTCCGAGCAGATCGCCGGAGGCGCCGGCCTGGTGGCGGTCCGGCAGGAGGCGCTCGACCGGCAGCGCGGGCCGCACCTGTGGGCGCTGGCCGACCGGCAGGGGCTGCTCGACCCGCCGCTGCCCGCGCCCGACGACCGGCTCGCCCAGCTCGACGCGGTCGCGCTGGCCGCCAAGCAGCCGCACATCGCCGTGCAGGTGATCCGGTCCGCGGGCGAGACCGGCTACCTCTACCAGGGGCCGCCGTTCACGATCCTGCGCTTCCCCGAGCGCGGCAGGCCCGACGCGCTGGCGCTGCACCTGCTGCACGCCCCGATCGTCCTCGACGACTGGCGGCGGGTCGAGGAATACCAGCAGGCGTTCGCCCGGCTGTCGATCTCGGCGTTCCCGGTCGACGCCACCTCCGCCGTGCTGGACGAGATGCGCGCCACGCTCACCGGATGACCCGGGACGGAGGCCACCGCATGCCGGACGAGATCCTCAGCGGGGTCAGCGGCGCCCGCATGTACGACGCCGCGCAGGGCGGCAAGCTGAACTTCAGTGCCGACCGGGCGGCGCTGGAGCAGGCCGAGCGGCTCAGCGCCGACACCGCCAACGCGCTCGTCGCCCACCACCAGCACGTGCATCGCGTGGTGCGGTATCTGGCGGCGCGGGGGATGGAGCAGTTCGTCCTGTTCGGCACCGGGCTGCCGAGCACGGGCCCGGCCCACGAGACCATCCACGCGGTCTATCCGCAGGCCAGAGTGGTGTACGCGGAGCGAGACCCGTACGTGCTGGCCCATGCACGCGCCGTCACCGGCAAGAGCGGCGACCGGGTCCGCATCGTGGGCTGCGACTTCGCGCGCCCGGCGGAGCTGCTGGCGGACCCCGTGGTGCGGACGTTCGTGAACTGGGACGAGCCGGTGGCGGTGGGGGTGCTGTCCGTGCACGAGATCCCGGTCGAGGACACCTCGTGGGTGGCGGCGCTGCGGCGGGAGCTGGCCGCCGGGAGTCTGCTGTGGCTGACCGTGCTCAGCATGGACGCCTTCGAGGAGGACGTGCGCAGGGCGGTCACGGACGTGAACCGGCGGATGGGGCTGACAGCGTACTTCCGGGGGCGGGACGAGGTGCTGGCGCTGTTCGGAGGGCTGGAGCTGCTCGAACCCGGGCTGGTGTGGGTGCCGCAGTGGCGGCCCGACGGGACCGAGGTGGACATAGCGCCCGAACGGACGGCGTGGCTGACGGGCGTGGGCCGGGTCGGGTGAGCGGGCTCGCGGGCAGGTGGCGGGCGCGCGTCGGGTGAGCGGGCAGGTGGCGGGCTTTGCTCGGATGAGTCTCCCGAGGCGGGTCAGTGGTGCTGGCGGAAGTCGCCGGCGCGGCGGACGTGGTCGATCATGATGCGCTCCGCGGCCTCGGCGTCGCCGGCCTCCAACGCGGCCAGGATGCCCTCGTGGGCTTCGAGCTGGGCCTTGACCTGGGTCTCGTCCAGCCACAAGGACGCCTCGGCGGGCACCGGGAAGCTGTTGCGCACCGACCGGGCGTGCGCGCCCAGGAACGCCGGGCCGCCGATGTCCACGATGCGCAGGTGGAAGCGCCGGCTCAGCTCGCCGAGCCGGTCGTTGCGGCCCAGGTCGGCGTCCTCGGCCATCGCCGCGTGCAGCTCGCGCAGCCCGGCCAGCTCCTCGGCGGTGATCCTGGCCGCGGCGAGCCGCGCCCCCAGCCCTTCGACCACCGCGCGCAGACCGTAATATTCGGTCACCGCCTCGTCGCCCAGGTCCACCACGGTCGCGCCGTGATGCGCCTCGTAACTGATCAGCCGGTCCTTCTCCAGCCTGCGCAGCGCCTCGCGCACCGGCGTGACCGACACCCCGAGCCGCTTGGCCACCTCCCCGGCCCGCAGCGCCGTGCCCCCGGGGATCCGCGTCGAACGGATCTCCTCGAGAAGCACGCTGTAGACGTACTCGGCCTTGCTCATGGGCGGCCGTGGCTCGCTGGGTGACATGTCCCCAAGTGTCTCGCACAACAGACGGAGGGTTGACCTATGACATATTTCTTATAAGTTACATGTTCATGACGAGCCTCGCCGACCTGCGGGTCATCGACGCGGCGACGCTGTTCGCCGGTCCCTCCGCCGCGATGATGCTGGGCGACTTCGGCGCCGACGTGATCAAAATCGAGCATCCCCGGCGTGGCGACCCGTCGCGCGGGCACGGCGCCGCCGTGGACGGGGTGGGCCTGTGGTGGAAGACGCTGTCGCGCAACAAGCGCAGCGCCGCCGTGGACCTGTCGCGGCCCGAGGGCCAGGAGATCCTGCGCCACCTCGCCGAACGGTCCGACGTGCTGATCGAGAACTTCCGCCCCGGCACCCTGGAACGCTGGAACCTGGCGCCCGAAGACCTCCTGGCGCTCAACCCGCGGCTGATCGTGGCGCGGATGACGGGGTTCGGGCAGTTCGGGCCCATGTCCAAGCGGCCGGGGTTCGGGACGCTGGCCGAGGCCATGAGCGGGTTCGCCGCCATGACCGGGGAGCCGGACGGGCCGCCCACGCTGCCGCCGCTGGCCCTGGCCGACGGCATCGCGGGCCTGGCCATGTCGTACGCGATCATGGTGGCCCTGCGGGCCCGCGAGGAGACCGGGCGCGGGCAGGTCATCGACCTGGCGATCATCGAGCCGATCCTGGGACTGCTGGGGCCGCAGATGAGCGCGTACAAGGCGCTCGGGGTCGTGCCGCGGCGCACCGGCAACCGGTCCACGAGCAACGCGCCGCGCAACACCTACCGGACCCGCGACGGGCGCTGGCTGGCGATCTCCACCAGCGCCCAGCCCATCGCCGAGCGGGTGGTCACCCTCGTGGGGCGGGCCGACCTGGTCGAGCAGCCGTGGTTCGCCAGCGGCGCCGGGCGGGTGCGGCACGTGGACGAGCTGGACGAGGCCGTCGCCTCCTGGATCGCCGAGCGGGACGCCGAGGAGGTCATCGCCAGGTTCGAGGAGGTGCAGGCCGCGGTCGCGCCCATCTACGACGTCGCCGACCTGGCCGAGGACCCGCAGTACGCGGCGCTGAACACGTTCGTGGAGGTGCCGGACGAGGAGCTCGGCTCGGTCACCATGCAGAACGTGCTGTTCCGCCTGTCGGACACCCCCGGCGAGATCCGCTGGCCGGGACGGGCCCTCGGCAGGGACACCGACGAGGTGCTCGCCGAGCTCGACTACTCCGGCGAGCGGATCGCCGCGCTGCGTGCGGACGGGGTGATCGCGTGAACGTGACCTGGCTGTACGTGCCGGGCGACCGCCCCGAGCGCTTCGGCAAGGCCGTGGACTCCGGCGCCGACGTGGTCATCATCGACCTGGAGGACGCGGTCGCGCCCGTACGCAAGGACGAGGCCAGGGACCACGCGGTCGCCTACCTGCGCTCCCGCCCATCGGGCAGGCGGCCGGGCGTCCAGGTGCACGTGCGGGTCAACGACCTGGTCACCGAGCGCGGGCGCGACGACCTGGCCGCCGTCGGGGAGCTCGCCGACGCCGTGCGGCTGCCGAAGGTCGAGTCGGCCGCCGTGCTCGACGCCGTCACCGGCGCGCCCGCGTACGCGCTGCTGGAGTCGGCGGCCGGGATCGTGGCCGCCGGCGCGATCGCCGCCCACCCGCGCGTGGCCGGGGTGGCGCTGGGCGAGCAGGACCTGGCCGCCGAGCTGGCCATCACCGACGAGCAGGCCATGAATCACCTCAGGCTCCAGGTCGTCCTCGCCGCCGCGGCGGCCGGGCTGCCGCCGGTGCCGATGTCGGTGTACCCGGACGTCAAGGACGAGGCCGGCCTGCTCGCCTCCTGCCGGGCGGGCCGCGCGCTCGGGCTGTTCGGCAGGACCGCGATCCACCCCCGTCAGATCCCCGTGATCAGGCGGGCGTTCCGCCCGGCCGAGGAGGAGGCCGCCAGGGCCGCCGAGATCGTGGCCGCGGCGGAACAGGCCGAGCGGTCGGGGATCGGCGCGGTCGCGCTGCCCGACGGCCGGTTCGTGGACGCCCCGATCGTCGCCAGGGCCCGCCGCACGCTGGACCTGGCCCGCCGTCTCGCCGACCACCCCAGGGAGGCGGCGGCAGCCCCACTCACGTCGCCGGACACCGACTCCGACGCCTAGGACCACCCCCAGCCTCACCCCCCATTGGAGGACATTCGCCATGGGTATCGCCGTTTGGGCGCTCATCGCATATATCGCCATCATCGTCGTCTGGAACGGCGTGCTGAAACGCAACATCGGTGAGGCGATGCTCATCGGTTTCGCCGGCGTGTGCCTCTTCGGCGGCACCGGCTTCTTCGAGCTGGCCTGGGCCGGCCTGGCCGACGCGCTCGCCGAGGAGGTCGTCTTCGCCGCCCTGGCCTTCGTGTTCATGGGCTACCTGCTCACCAAGCTGGGTCTCATCCAGGAGCAGGTCACCGTCCTGAACTCGATCTTCGGCCGGCTGCGCGGCGGCGCCGGATACGTCTCGACCTCCGCCGCCGCGCTGCTCGGCGGCCCCTCCGGGTCCGGGTCCGGCATCGCCGCGTCCGTGGGCTCGGTGACGATCCCGTGGATGATCCGGTCGAACTGGCGCCCCGACCTGGCGGCCTCGCTGGTCGCGGGCAACGCCGGGCTGGGCATCTCGATCCCGCCGAGCTCGTCGATGTTCCTGCTGCTCGGCTCCGCCGCCGTGGCGCCCGTGCTGACCGCCGACCAGCTCTTCGTGCCCGCCCTGATCGGCGGGTTGTGGACGGTGGCCTACCGGTTCGTGGTGGTGTTCGTGTGGGTGCGCCGGCACAACATCGCCGCGACCGACGCGGCCGACATAGTCCCGCTGCGCGCCGCGCTGCGGGCCGGGTGGACGTCGCTGCTGGTGTACGCGGGCATCCTGATCCCGGTGCTGATGACGCTCGACTTCGGCGCGGCGCTCATGGAGTCGCGGGTCGGCGAGGCGGCCGACGACGTCAACATCATCGTGTGGATCCCGGTGCTGACCGTGCTGGCCACGTTCGCGGTGGCGTGGAAGCGGCTGCCGCGCACCGGCCGCGCCTGGAGCGAGTTGCTCGGCGACATGGCCCCCAGGTACGCCATCATCGGCGCGACGCTGTTCTTCGCCTTCGCGGCCGCCGCCAGCCTGGGCGAGCTGGGCCTGGTCGACCAGCTCACCGCGATCATGCAGGCGCTGGACGCGCCCACCGTCGTCATCGCCACCCTCGTCGGCCTGCTGCTCGTCATCATCGCCGCGCCGCTGACCGGCACCGCCACCATCGCCGCGGTGGGCGGCGTGGCCTTCAGTGCGCTGACCGCGGCCGGGGTCGCCCCAGCCGCCGCGGCCACCGCGATCATGATCTTCGCCTCGACCGAGGGGGCGTCCCCGCCAGGGGCGGCGCCGATCTACATCGCCAGCGGCATCGCCCAGGTGGACCCGGCCAGGACGTTCGGCCGGCTGATCCTCTGGTTCGTCATCCCGACCCTGGTCATCGGCGTGCTGGTGGCCACCGGCCTGCTGCCGGTCTGACCGCCGAGCTGAAAGGAAACCCTGCCATGAAACGCCTCACCATGGTCCTGTTCAAGATCGGCGTCGTGCTGTTCCTGGCGCTGGGCGTCGGCATCGTGCTGGTCCAGGCGGCCGGCCTCGTCGTGGGCAGTCCCGGCCTGGTCTCCGGCGCGGTGTCCGCGCTCGGCATGGCGATGACCGTGTCGGCCGGGGTGACCGGACTGCTCGGGTTCGTGATGTCGTACCTGTTCCACTGGCAGACGGGCGAGGACTAGGCGGACGGCCGCCAGCGCGCCGTGAGCTCCTCGTCCACCGGGGCGGGGCCGGGGAGCTCCCGGTGGGCCGGCGGCACCCGCAGCGAGTCCATCACGAGCGCCAGGTAGCGGTGGCGGAGCTGGGAGGTGCGCTCCTCGCCGCCGAGCTTGATCGAGGCCAACTGCTCGAACAGCAGCGCGATGTCCGCCACCGTCACGTCGGGACGCAGCACGCCCGCCTCCACCGCGCGGTGATGCACCTCGGTGGCCAGGCCGCTGGCCCGGACCGCGTCGCGGCCCAGCTCCTCGGTCGGCGTGAACGTGCCGGCGAGTTTGATCGTCAGCGAGTTGGTGTCGGCGTCCACGATGCCCCGCAGATAACCGGCGAACACCTCCCACGGATCGCCCACGTCGGCCAGCGCCCGCTCCGACACCGCGATGTAGAGCTTCAGCCCGTCGCCGCACAGCTTCTGCAGCAGGGCTTCCTTACTGGGGTAACGGCGGTAGAGTGCGCTGATCCCGACGCCCGCGGTCTCGGCCACGGCCGCGATGGGGGCGCCGGGGTCGGCGGTGAAGACGGCCCGCGCCGCCTGCAGGATCAACTCGTCGTTACGCGCGGCCTGTGCCTTGCGGCCGCTCATGGGTGCGCTGGTCATACCCCCATTGTACGGGGAACGTAAGGTTCCGTTCTATTACCTGGACGAAAGGTCATCGATGTTCGCGATCTCGCTGGGAGACGACGGCGCCGAACTGCGGCCGCTCGAACCGCGGCACGCCGCGGAGCTTCTGGCCCACATGGACCGGGGACGGGAGTTCATCGGGCGCTACGTCGGGCTGCCCGACATCGTGCGGGACCTGGAGTCGGGCCGCACCTGGCTCCGGACGTACGCGGACAAGGCCGCCACCGACACCGGCCGCCTGTACGGCATCTGGACGGACGGCCGGCTCGTCGGCGGGGTGCTCTTCCGGACCATGGACGTCGAACAGGGCACCGCCGAGGCGGGCTGCTGGCTGGAGCCGTCGGCGGCCGGCCGGGGCCTGGTGACCAGGGCCGTACGCGTGATCATCGACTGGGCCGTCCGGGACCGCGGCATCCACCGCGTGGAGTGGCAGGCCGCGTCGGAGAACGAGCCCAGCGTCGCCGTGGCGCGGCGGCTCGGGATGACGCGGGACGGCGTGCTCAGGGAGAGCCACCTGCACCACGGGAGGCGGCTCGACCTGGAGGTCTGGTCGGTGCTCGCGCCGGAGTGGCTGGCTCACCAGGGGAGCGGGCCTGCGGCGTCGAAGTAGCCGCCGGTGGGGCCGTCGGGGCCGATCTGGGCCATTCTGACGATGATCTCCGCGCCCTCCTCGACCGTCTGCGTGCCCCGCTGGCCGTTCAGGTCGGTCGCGGTGAAGCCGGGCTCGACCGCGTTGATCCGCAGGCCGGGGAACGCCTTCGCGTACTGGACGGTGACCATGTTGAGCGCCGCTTTCGAGGCGGGGTAGGCCATGCCCGGGTAGTGGTAGGCGGGCGTGCCCGGCGTGCCGACCAGGGTCGTCGAGCCGAGGGCGCTGCTGACGTTCACCACGACCGGGGCCGCCGAGCGCCGGAGCAGGGGCAGGAAGGCGTGGGTGACGCGTACCACGCCGAACACGTTCGTCTCGAACAGCGGGCGGAGCGTGCCGGCGGTCGAGTCCGCGGCGCCGGCCACGGCTCCCTCGATGCCCGCGTTGTTGACCAGCACGTCCAGCCCGCCGTCCGCCTCCACGGCTTTGGCCGCGGCGGCGACGGAGGCGTCGTCGGTGACGTCGAGGAGGAGCGGCCGCGCGCCCAGCAGCTCCGCGGCGCGGCGGCCCCGCTCGGCGTCCCGGCAGCCCGCGTAGACGGTGTGACCGGCCGCGATGAGGCGGCGGGCGGTCTCGAAGCCCAGCCCCTTGTTCGCCCCGGTGATCAGTGTCGTTGTCATGACTTTAGGCTCCGGCGCGGCCGGACGGGCAGCCAGTCGTCCCCTCTTCCTGGGACCGCCGGTGCCAGGCACATCCCCGGCGCACGGTGTTGACTGGTGACATGACCGAATTCGGGCAGGCGGTACGACGCTGGCGGGACCGGGTCACCCCCGAGGCGGCCGGGCTGCCCGCCGGAGGGCACCGGCGCGCGGCCGGGCTGCGCCGCGAGGAGCTCGCCCTGCTGGCCGGGATCTCCGTCGACTACGTCACCCGGCTCGAACAGGGCCGCGCGACCAGCCCGTCGGCGCAGGTCGTCGAGGCCCTGGCCCGGGCGTTGCGGCTGTCGGGGGAGGAGCGGGCGTACCTGTTCCAGGCGGCCGGGCTGGCGCCGCCGGGGCCGGAGACGGTGCCCGCGTACGTCACGCCCAGCGTCCAGCGGCTGCTCGACAGGCTGGCCGGCGCCGCCGTCGGGGTGTACGACGCGGCCTGGACGCTGCTGCTCGCCAATCCGCTCTACGCGGCGCTGCTCGGCGACCCGTCCGGGTGGCGCGGCCACGAGCGCAACGGCGTGTGGCGCAACTTCGTCGGGCCGGGCAGCCGGGTCCGGCACACGCCGGAGGAGCATCGCGCGTTCGAGGCCGCCCTGGTCGCCGACCTGCGCGCCACCGCCGGACGCTACCCCGGCGACCCGCACCTGCGGCGGCTGGTCGCGCGGTTGCGCGAGAGCAGCGGGCGGTTCGCCGAGCTGTGGGACACGGGGGTGGTCGGGCGGCATCAGGGCGCCCGCAAGATCATCGACCATCCGCAGGCAGGGGCGCTGACGCTGGACTGCGACGTGCTCAGCGTGGCGGGCAGCGACCTGCGCATCCTGGTCTACACGGCCGAGCCCGGCACCGAGGACGCCGAGCGGCTCGCCCTGCTCGGCGTCCTCGGGACGCAGTCGCTCGTGGGCTGACGGGTCCGGCGAAGCGGCCTGAGGGTGGTGATCGTCACGGCGTCCGCTGACGCGGAAACGGCGAGCGTGCTCGTGTGCGTCCTCAGCGGCCGGGCGGTGGGCTGACGAAGTGGTGCAGCAGGGCCGGTTCGCCGGCCGCGTTGAGCCAGGTGGCGCGGGTGGTGCCGGTCCTGCGCCAGCCGGAGCGCTCGTAGAAGCGGATGGCGGCCTCGCCCTCGGAGGAGACCTCGAGCTTGAGCGGGCCCGGTACGGCGGCGCGGACGGTGCCGAGGAGCGCTTCGGCCAGACCACGGCCACGGGCTGCGGGAGTGACGAACAGGCGGGTGATCTCGAGGTCCCGGGTGACGGCCACGTGGCCGAACACGGTGGCCGGAGCGGTCGGGGCGTGATCGTTCGCCGTGGCCGTGGTGGGGGCTGAGGTCGTGGCCGGTGCGGTCGGGGTGGGTTTGAGAGCCGGGTTCGGGGTGGTCGCCACCCAGGCCCCGATGAGGTCGTCCGGGGTCAGCCAGGCGGCGGGGTCGTCCGGCCAGTGGACGGGGTAGCGGTCGGTGGCCTGGACCTCGGCGAGGGCTGTCACACAGGCGTTCAGGTCGTCGTGGGTTCTGGGGCGGATGGTCACCCGGACAAGCGTAGGGGTGTTCGCGAGCGGTCCCGTGTCGGCGGCGGGGGCCGGGTGGCGGCAGAATCGGTGGCATGTGGATCGGGCTCCTGGGGCCTCTTGAGGTTCTGGCTGATGACGGCAGCGCGGTCGTGGTGCGCGGGGCTCGGCTGCGCGCGCTGCTGATCGCGCTCGCCCTGGAGCCGGATCGGCTGGTGCCCGCGACGCGGCTGGTGGACGCGGTCTGGGGCGAACGACCTCCGGCCGGGGCGGCCAACGCCTTGCAGGCTCTGGTGTCGCGGTTGCGCCGGGTGCTGCCCGGGGTGGCGGTCGAGTCGCATCCCGCCGGATACCGGCTGGTGATCGAGCCTGGGGCGGTTGACGTGGCCCGGTTCGAGCGGATGGTGGCGGTGGCGCGTTCGGCGCGGGACGCGGAGCGCGCCGTGCGGATCCTGGGCGAGGCGCTGGATCTGTGGCGGGGGCCCGCGTTGGCGGACGTGGCGGGAGAGGACTTCTTCGCCCCCGTCGTGGCCCGGCTGACGGAGTCGCGGCTGACCGCCCTGGAGGACCGCGCCGAGGCGGAACTGGGGTTGGGGTCCGAGGCGGGGCCGGGGCGGGGTGGGGAACAGGTCGCGGAGTTGACCGCGCTGGTGGCGGCGCATCCACTGCGGGAGCGGCTGGTGGGCGCACTGATGCGGGCCCTGGCCGCGGCCGGGCGACCGGCCGAAGCGCTGGGCGTCTATGAGCGGACCCGCACGGCGCTCGCCGACGCGCTCGGGGCAGATCCGTCGCCGAAGCTGTCGGCCTTGCACGTGGCGTTGCTGCGAGGGGAACCGGCCCAGCGCCGGGAACCTGCCGCCGAGTCGCGGAGCCAAGGCCAGCAGAGCGGCCAGGGCCGGGAGAGCGGCTGGGGTCTGGGAAGCGGCCGGGCGCACGAGGGCGGTCGGCGCCAGGAGAGCGGCCGGGGTCAAGGGAGTGGGCGGGGTCAGGAGGGTGGGCGGGGGCGGACGAATTTGCGTGTGGGGCTGACCAGCTTTGTGGGGCGGGAGGCCGAGGTGGCGCGGATTCGGGAGTTGGGCGGGGCGTACCGGCTGGTCACGTTGACCGGGGCCGGTGGGTCGGGTAAGACGCGACTGGCGGTCGAGGTCGCGCGGGAGCTGGTCGGGCGGATGCCCGACGGGGTGTGGCTGGTCGAGCTCGCCCCCATCGCGAGCGAGGCCGAGGTGCCGCAGGCCGTGGCGGACGCGCTGGGCCTCAGGGCGCGCCAGGCGGCGGACGACGAGGACCCGGTCGAGCGGCTCGTGGCGGCGCTGGGCGAGCGCCGCGCGCTGCTGGTGCTGGACAACTGCGAACATCTCATCGGCGGGGTCGCCGCGCTGGCCGACCGGCTGCTGGCCGACTGCCCCGGGCTGCGGATCCTGGCGACCAGCAGGGAGTCGCTGGGCATCATGGGCGAGGCGCTGTGGCCGGTGGAGCCGCTCGGGGTGCCGCCCGGCGACGAGGACGCGGGGCGGGCGCTGGCGTACCCGGCGGTCAGGCTGCTGGACGACCGGGCCCGCGCGGCGCGTCCCGGGTTCGAGCTGCGGGGGACGACCGCGGTGGCGGCGGTGCGGATCTGCCGGGCGCTCGACGGGATGCCGCTGGCCATCGAACTGGCCGCCGCCCGGCTGCGGACGATGACCGCCGAGCAGCTCGCCGCCCGCCTCGACGACCGGTTCCGGTTGCTGACCAGCGGAAACCGTACCGCGCTGCCCCGGCATCAGACGTTGCGCGCGGTCATCGACTGGAGCTGGAACCTGCTCACCGACGCCGAGCGCACGCTGCTGCGCCGGCTGGCCGTCTTCGCCCGGGGCGCGACGGTGGAGGCGGCGGAGCGCGTGTGCGCGGACTCCGCCCGCTCGTCGGACGACGTGCTCGGGCTGCTCGGCTCGCTGACCGACAAGTCGCTGCTGGTCGCCGTCGGCGGCGCGGAGCCACGGTACGGGATGCTGGAGACGATCAAGGAGTACTGCCTGGGACGGCTGGAGGAGGCGGGAGAGCGGGAACGCACCAGGAGGGCGCACGCCGGTTACTACGCCGAGCTGGCCGAGACGGCGGACCCGTTCCTGCGCGGCGTCGGGCAACTGGTCTGGCTCGACCGGATGGCCGTCGAGCGTGACGACATCGAGGCGGCCCTGCGCGGCGCGATCAACGCGGGCGACGCCGGCACGGCCGTCAGGCTCGTGGCCGCCAGCGGCTGGTACTGGCTGCTGGAGTGGTGGCTGCGCGGGCGCAAGGCGGAAGGGGTCACGCTGGCGGAGGCGGCGCTCGCGATGCCCGGCGAGGCGGGGGACGTGATGGGGGACGAGATCAGGGGCGGGGCGGGGGACAAGGCCGAGGATGAGGCGCGGGCTGCGGCGTGTGCGATCCTCGCGATGTTCCACCAGTCCGGGCTGGGTGATGAGCGCAAGGCGATGTCCTGGTTCGCCACGGCGCGGCGGCTCGCCGTCCGCACCGAGCGCCGCCATCCGATCCTGCGGCTCATGGCGCCGCTCGACCAGATGCTCTGGGCCACCGGCGGCACGGCCCCGCCGGCGGGCTCAGGCGCGGCGGACGCGGCGGGCTTGCCAGGGGGTGAGGAGGCGTGGGTGCGGGCGATGGCGCGGTTGTCGCATGGGCTCACCCTCGTCGGCCAGGGGCGGCGGCCCGGTGAGGGTGAGGCGGAGCTTGAGGCGGCGCTCGCCGGGTTCCGTACGCTCGGGGAGCGGTGGGGGATCTCGCACTGCCTGACCAACCTGGGCGACCTGCTGGCCTGGCGGGGAGAGTTCGCCGGCGCGGTCGCCCGCTACGAGGAGTCGATCGCCGTGGCCGGCGACCTGGTGGCCATGGAGGACCTGTGGAAGCCCCGCCTCATGCTGGCCGCCCTGCGCCGCCGGCTGGGCGACCTCGCCGGGGCCGACGCGGACGTGGCGGCCGTCGAAGCGGACGCCGAGCGGACCGGGCTGCCGGAGGCGCTCGTCACGGTGGCGTACACGAAGGCCGAGTTCGCCCGCTGGTCCGGTGACCGGCGGGCCGCGCGGGCGCATCTGGCGCGCGTCGGGGAGCTGTCGCGGCGCATACCGCTCAACTGGCCGTTCCGGGCGATCCTGCTCGACGCGCACGCCCACCTGGACACCCTGGACGGCGACCTCGCCTCGGCCCGCGCGCGCCGGGCCGAGGCGCTGGCCTGGGCGCTTCGCTCGCACAGCGCGCCGATCGTCGGGCAGGTCCTGGTCGGGGTGGCCGGCCAGGCGCTGAGCCAGGGCGCGCCGCACGAAGCGGCCCGCCTGCTCGCGGCGGCCGACGCCGTACGCGGCGCCCCCGACCTCTCCCTGCCGGACGTCGCCCGGATCACGGCGGCCACGCGGGCCGCGCTCGGCGGACCCGGGTTCGCCGAGGCGGCCCTGCGGGGCCGCGACGCCACCATGGAGACGGCCCGCGACCTCGCCGCGGCCACCCTCGGCGAGATCGCGGAGCCCAGCCCGGCAGCGCGCTGAGCGAGGCCGAAACCTCCGAGGTCGGTCGGGCAGCGTGCTGGGCTGGGCCGAGGTCGGCCTGGCGACGTGCTGGGCCGCAGCCGGCCTGGCGACGTGCTGGGCCGAGATGCCGGAGGTCAGCTCGGCAGTGTGCCGGGTGGGTCCTCGTCCAGGAGGTGCCGGAGGAAGAAGTCCCACACGCGCCGGTTGACGTAGCGCTCGTAGCCCGTGTACACGTGGTCGGCCCCCGGCACGATCAGCAGATCGACGTCCTTGTCCGCCGCGATCAGCCGATCGAGCAGCCGCAGCGTCAGGTCCGGCGCCACCTGGTCGTCCAGGCCGCCGTGGATGAGCAGCAGCCTGCCCTTCAGCCGGTCGGCGTGGTCCACGTTCGACGCGCGGGCGTAACCCGCCTCGTCGTACGGCCCCTGGTACGCCTCCGACGTCCACGGATCGCCGTACCGGAAGTCGTGCAGCCCGGACGCGGCGACCCCGGCCTTGAAGACCCCGGGGAAGTCGAGCATCGCCCGTACGGTGCCGAACCCGCCGGCCGAGATGCCGAAGACGCCCACGCGGCCGGTGTCCATCCACGGCCGGGCCGCCGCCAGTTGCTCCAGCGCCGCCACGTGGTCGGCCAGGCCGCACCCGTCCTCCATGCGGCCATAGGAGGCGTCGTGGAACGCCTTGTCCCGGCCCGGCGTGCCGCGCCCGTCCATGGCGATCACCACGAAACCGAGCGCGGCCAGCGCCTCGGCGTCGTAGCCGTGCCAGCCCGGGTCGAAGGACGGGCTCACCCGCTGGGTGGCGGGGAAGGGGTAGACGTGGTCGACGACCGGGTAGCGCCGGGCGGGGTCGAAGCCGTGCGGCCGGTGGAGCACCCCGTACACGTCGGTGACGCCGTCGGCGGCCTTGACGCGGAAGCGTTCCGGCGGCGTCCAGCCGGTCTGGAGGAGCGCGGAGACGTCGGCCCGCTCCAGCTCGGCGAGCACCCGGCCGTCCCAGTCGCGCACGGTGGTCACCTGCGGTGTGTCGACGGCCGAGGCCGTGGCGACGAAGTAGCCGCCGTCGGGCGAGACGGTGACCTCGTGGTCGAGGTCGCCGGTCAGCCGGGCGAAGCCGGAGCCGTCCAGGTTCACCCGGCACACCGACCGGCGGTAGGGGTCGGCGGCCACCAGGCCGGAGGCCAGGAAGTAGACCACGCGCCGGTCCTCGTCCACGCGCAGGATCCGCCGCACCGCCCACGGGCCCGACGTCACCCGCCCGAGCGGCTCGCCGGTACGGGCGTCGTAGCGGTAGAGGTGGCCCCAGCCGTCGCGCTGGGAGTACCACAGCAGTTCGTCACCGCCGGACAGCACGCCGACGATCGGGCCCTCCTCCGGCTGCTGCGTGGGCTCCACCCGCGTGTCGCCGGTCTCGGTGACCAGCGTGCGGACCTCGCCGGTGACGGGGTCGAGCCGGTTCAGGCGCAGGGTGCGCATGTCGCGCGGCCAGCTCAGGAAGTACACCGCGGAGCCGGACCACCAGGCCCACCGCATGAGGACGGGCGACAGCATGAAGGGCATCGCGACCGGGTCAGCCTGCGCCCGGACCACCGTGCCCGCGGCGACGTCGATCACCACGTACTCGGCCAGCGGGATGCGCTCGTCACCCGGGCGCGGGGCGCGCTTGGTACGCAGCCGGGGGTCGCCGCCGTCGGGAGGCATCGACTCGATCAGGTGCACCCGGCGCACGCCCTCCTGGAGGGTGCGGTGGGTCAGGATCCGGGTGGAGTCGGGCGACCAGGACACGGCGGGCGGCGCGTGCGGCAGGCCGAGGCGCTCGAACATGCTCGCGTACATGATGAAGTCGGGGCTGGCGCCGTAGTCGTGGTCCGCGTCGCCGTCCGAGGTGAGGGGGCGTTCCCGGCCGTCGGCGAGGGAGCGTACCCACAGGTCGTGGCCCTTGCGGAACGCCACGAGCCGGCCGTCCGGCGACGGGATCTCCAGCGGGTGCGCCGGCGGGGCGCCCGGGGCCCGCTCGCACGTGTACGTGTCGAGCGAGCAGCGCCAGTGGTGCCCGAACGCGTCGAACCCGATCGCGTCCGTCGTCCACGAGATGGCGCCGAACGGCAGCGCCGCCGGATCCACCTCGTGCCCGGACGCCGCCGCCAGGCCGGCCGCGAGCCTGGCGTGGTCGAAGGCCGGCTCGCGGGTGCCGGCGGGCGGGTCGACGAGGACGAACGTGCCGTCCACCGCGTACCAGAAGGCCGGGCCTTCGCCGATCCACTGCGGGGTGATCGTGGCCTTGCGGACGAGCGCCGGGCGGTTCTGCCGGGACAGCCGCTCGGCGGCCTCGTAGGCCGGGAGGTCGATGTTCATGGAGCAGAGCCTGGCCCGGACCGCTGACGAGGCTTTGAGCGAGCGCTGACAGATCGCTGATACGGCGAGGAGGGGCTCAGGAGGCGGGCTTCCTGTCGTGCGGGGACGGCAGGCGGAACAGCTCCTCCAGGCGGCGCAGGGCCTCCTCGTCACCGGACACCGACGCGGCGCCGCTCTCGATCGCCTCGGCGAGGGTGTGGTCGTGGCCGGTCAGGCCGAGGAACGCCTCCTCGCCGATGGTGATGATCGCGTCGGGCCGCTGCGCCGGGCCGTGCAGCGTCTCGATCGCGCCGTCGTCGATCCGGGCGTGGAGGACCTCCTCGCCGATGCGGAACTCGTAGACGGCGCGCAGCCCGGCGGCGGCCTCGGCGTCGAAGCAGGACCGCAGGCCGAGCACCGCCCAGCCGGGATGGAACGTCTCGCTCTCCCGCCGCTCGCCCATCGCCCACTTCAGGCCCCACCGGGCCAGCGCCAGGACCGCCGGGCCGAGCTCCTCGCCGGCCTCGGTGAGCGCGTAGGCGGGGGCGCGGGCCGGCGCCGGAAGCGTGATCTTGTGCGCCAGCCCTTCGCGTTCGAGATGCTTCAGCCGGGCGGCCAGCAGCCCGGTGCCGAGACCACGCAGCCCGGCCTGCAGGTCGCCGAACCGTTTGGGGCCGGTCAGCAGCTCGCGGATCAGCAGCAGCGTCCAGCGCTCGCCGACGAGGTCAAGGGTGCGCGCGGTCGCGCAGTACTGGTTGTAGGTTCGCTGATCCACCTGTTCACCTTAGAACCGTTCACTGGGGAACCCGGCCGGCCTCCAGGAGCAGCCGGGCCAGCGGCTCGGGGTGGGAGAGCATCACGTCGTGCGGCCCGTCCAGCGCCACGGTCCGATACCCGACCTCCGTGCCGAACCGGTCGAACGGGTAGGTCTGCGGCGTGCAGTAGACGGCCGTCCCGGGGATCCGGGCGACGGCGCCGCTGAGGCGGGTCGCCTCGGTGAACGTGCGCAGCGGCTGGGGGACCAGGCGCTCGGCCAGCCAGGCGGCGTCGTCGCCGTCGGTGATCCCGTACGCCGCCGGGGGCGGGGCCGGGATGCGCCAACCGTCGCCGAGCGTCTCGGCCAGCGAGCGGAGGGCCTGGACGAAGGGGGCGGAGGCCAGGCCGAACAGGCTCGCGCCGTCGCCGCCCGCCCAGCCGTCCACCAGGACGACGTGGCCGACCCGCCCGGGCCGCGCGTCGGCGGCCTGGCGGACGACCAGGCCCGCGTAACTGTGCCCGACCAGGACGAGCTCGTCGTCGTCCCGTACGGTGTCGACGGCGGCGGCGACCACCTCGGCGTGGTCGTGGAGCCCGTGGTCCCCGGGGGCGCTGAGGTCGGGGGTGAGCGTGCGCGCCCCGGCCGCGTGCAGCAGGGGAACGACCCGGTCCCAGGCCCAGGGGCCGTGCCAGGCGCCGTGGACGAGAACGTACGTGGTCATCGGCCCTCCTCCTCGCGCACCAGCGGCAGCACCCGGCCGGTGAACTCCTCCAGGCCGGCGTCATGATCATCGGTGGCCAGGCGGATCACCACGTGCCGGGCCCCGGCGGCGGCGTAGCCCGTCAGCCAGTCGGCGGCCTGGCGGGCGGTGCCGGCGAACATGGCCTGGATCGAGGCGATGAGCTCCAGCGGCGCGTTGTAGTAGCGCTCGACGCTGCCGCGCAGCCGGTCGCGGGCCTTGTCCGGGTCGTCGTCCAGGCAGAGCGTGGCGTACAGGGCGGGGGTGACCGGACGGGCCTCCGCCGCCTGCTCGATGACCTGGTGTTCCTCCGCGTACGTCGCCGCCGTGGGCGGATAGGGGAGCCAGCCGTCGGCGAGCCGGGCCACCCGCCGCAACGCCGGCCCACCGCCGCCCGCCAGCCAGATCGGCGGGCCGCCCGGCCGGTACGGCGGAGGCACGAGCCGTACGTCCTGGAAGGCGAAGTGCTCGCCCTCGTACGACACCTCCTCCCCGGACCACAGCCGCCGCATGACGTCGATCGACTCGGTCATGCGGCCGATCCGGCGGTCGAAGCCGACGCCGACGGCGGCGAACTGGGCCTCGGTGGCGGGAATCGGGAACCCGCCGCCCAGGCCCGCGATCAGCCGCCCCCGCGACAGCCGGTCGAGGGTGGCGAGCTGGTGGGCCAGCAGGATCGGATGGCGCAGCGCCGGCAGGAGCACGGCGGTGCCGAGCGTGACCCGTTCGGTGACCGCGGCCACGGCGGCCAGCAGCATGAGCGGATCCGCGCGCGGCCTGGTCACGGGGCTGTCGCCGGCCCACACCGAGTCCAGGCCCAGTTCTTCCGCCCGCCGCGCCTGGGCGACGAGCCGGGCCGGCTCGTGCTCGCCCTGGACGGCCTGGTCACGTGTCGGCAGCAGGTAGCCGATCTTCATCGCGCCCTCCGGTGATCGTTTGGGCTCCGATCCTAGATGATGACTACCTGTTTTTGAAGTGAAAACTTCACTATCGGGAATTTCTACGTGAACGGACGTCGAAAGCCACGGCTGCCGAGCTGGACTCTCCGGCCGGGGCCGACCCGGGCGTTCGGCGCGGGCCGGCGGGTGACCCGGTCATGGAACGGCACGCCGTGCGCGGGGATGCCTTCGACCCCGGCCGTGAGCCCGCCGCCTACCTGCCCACCCGTTTCCGCCGGCGGTCCAGCGGCCGGCTCATCGGTCAACCGGTCCTGGACCGTCGGCGGCTCCGCCGGTGGCGAGTCGAGCCCGGTCGCCTGCCTGGCGGCTCAGCCTGCCGGGTCCCTGGGCGGGGCGGTGCTCTCGCGGATGACGAGCTCGGTGGCCAGTTCGGCCCGGCTCTGCGGCAGCGGTTCGCCGTGCGCGAGCTTCAGCAGCATCATGGCGGCGGTCTTGGCCATCTCGGCGAGGGGCTGGCGGATCGTGGTCAGTGGCGGGATCGCCCACCGCATCGGCGGCAGGTCGTCGAAGCCGACGACGCTCAGGTCCTCGGGGATCCGCAGGCCGAGCCGGCGGGCCGCGTGGTAGACCCCGATGGCCTGGCCGTCGTTCGTGGCGAAGATCGCGGTCGGCGGGTCGGGCAGGCGCAGTAATCGCAGCGCCTGGGCCAGGCCGCCCTCGATGAGGAAGTCGCCCCGGCCCGCGAGCCGCGGGTCGACGGGGACGCCGGCCATGTCGAGGGCGGTGCGGTAGCCGTCGTGCCGCGCCCGGCTCGCCAGCGCGTAGTCGGGCCCGGTGATGATGGCGATGCGGCGGTGCCCCAGCTCCAGCAGGTGCCGGGTGGCGGCGAGCCCGCCGCTCCAGTTGCCCGCGCTGACCGACGGGACGCCCTTGCCGGGGTCGTCGGCCGGATCCAGCAGGACGAGGGGGACCTCGCTGTTGGCGAGCCGCTCACGCTGGGACTCGCTCAGGCTGGAGAACACCGCGATCACCCCGATGCCGGTGGGGCGGCGCCGCAGCACCCCCTCCAGCCAGCCCTGGTCGGGGGAGTGGCGGCGGGGCAGCTCCGACACCCCGACGGTGAGCCGGTGCTCGCGCGCCACCTCCTCGACGCCCTTGATGATCTCGACGGGATAGTCGCCCTCCAGCGCGTGGAAGACCAGCTCCACCAGCGCGGTGGGGGCGGGGCGCCGTCGCTGCCGGCGGTAGCCGTGCCGCCGGATGAGCTCCTCCACGGCGGCGCGCGTTGCGGAGGAGACCTCGGAGCGGCCGTTCACGACCTTGGACACCGTCGCGGTGGAGACCCCGGCCAGCTCGGCGAGTTGCGCGATGGTGAGCGCGGACGACTCCGTGGTCATGGCCGCAGTCTAACCACACTTATGAATCTACAATGTAAAGGCGCGGGCCGTGGGCGCGCACGAAGTTCTACAAACCCATCGACGTACGTCATCCTGTTGTGCCCTTTGGCGACGAGAAGCCATCACCCGCGGCCGAGCCCGGCCCGAACGACCTGATACACAGCCGTTGACAACCGTCACGCCAACGTGGGATTTTGTGCGCGTCGGGGGGTGGTGCGGTCGCCGTCAAAGGAGCTGAACCAGATGGACATCCACCTTTCACCGCCGTCCAAGACCATCCTGGCGATCGTCACCGCGAGCCTGCTCACCGCGTGCAGCGGTTCCTCGATCTCCGGCCAGCAGACCCCGCAGCAGGCCGCGGGCCCTCTCGCCATCGGCCTGGTCGTCCCCCTGTCGGGCGTCTACGCCCCGCTCGGCGAGGACATGACCAACGGTTTCAAGCTCTACCTCGACCAGCACGGCGGCAGGCTCGGCGGCAAGGAGATCGCCCTGAAGAGCTCCGACGAGGGCGAAGGGCCCCAGACGGGCGTCCCCGCCGCCACCAAGCTGGTCACGCAGGACAAGGCCGTCGCCGTCGCCGGCATCGTGAACTCCGCGACCGCGCTCGGCGCGCGCAACGCCTTCATCGAGTCCAAGGTGCCGCTCGTCATCGCCAACGCCGGGGCCAACGACGTCACCGCGGGGGCGTCGCCGTACATCTGGCGTACGTCGTTCACCAACAACGACGTCGCGGCCTCGCTCGGGGCCGAGGTCGCCGAGCAGGCCGGTGACGGGTCCGTCTACCTCATCGCCCCCGACTACGCGGCGGGCAAGGAGATGATCGGCGGCTTCAAGAAGACGTTCGAGGCCGCCGGGGGCAAGGTGGCCGGCGAGTCGTTCACGCCGTTCGGCACGACCAAGGACTTCCAGCCCTTCCTGAGCACGATCAAGGGCTCCGGCGCGAAGGCGGTCTTCTGCTTCTACAGCGGGGCCGAGGCGGTCGGCTTCGTCACGCAGTACGCCCAGTTCGGCCTGGCCGACGACCTCCCGCTCTACGCCACCGGGTTCCTCACCGAGGGGTCGGTGCTGAAGGCCCAGGGCGGGGCGGCCACGGGCGCGCAGACGTCGCTGCACTACAGCGACCAGATCGACACCCCGAGGAACAAGGAGTTCGTGGCCGCCTACCAGGCCGCCTACAACGAGCCGCCCACGGTCTTCGCGGTGCAGGCGTACGACGCGGCGGCCGTCCTCGACAAGGCGATCGCCAAGGCCGCCGCCCCGACCGGTGAGGCCATCGCCAAGGTGATCGGCGAGATCGGCCCGATCGACAGCCCGCGCGGCCAGTGGAGCTTCGACGCCGACCACGACCCGACCCAGCCCTACTACCTGCGCAAGGTCGAGGACCGGGCGGGCACCCTCGTCAACGTCGTGGTCAAGAAGCTCGGCCAGGACTGAGCGATGCAGGTGCTCATCACCGTCCTGAACGGCCTGGCCCTCGGCGCGATCCTCTTCCTGATCGCCGTCGGCCTCTCGCTCGTCTTCGGCATCATGGACGTGCTCAACCTCGCCCACGGCGCCGTCTACCTGATCGGCGCCTACACGGCCGTGGCGCTGTTCGCGGACGACGTCACGGCGGGCGGGTTCGTGCTGGCGGTGCTCGCCGCCGCGGTGGCGGGCGCGCTCGCGGGCGCGGCGCTGGCGGGCATGTCCCTGCCGGTACGCGGCCACCTCGACCAGGCGCTGCTGACCCTGGGCGTCGCGTTGATCGTCACCGAGGTGATGAACGCGGTGTTCGGCACCGAGGTCCACGCCATCCCGCCGCCTCCCGGGCTGGACGTCTCCGTCGGGGTGTTCGGGCAGGCGTACCCGGTCTACCGGCTCGTCCTCGTCGCGGTCGGGGCGGCGCTGGCGCTCGGGCTGCACCTGGCGCTGGAGCGGACGCGGATCGGCGCGACCCTGCGCGCAGCCGTGGCCGACCGCCAGATGGTCGAGGCGCTGGGCATCCCGACTCGCCGGCTGGTCGTCGGGGTGTTCGCGGCGGGGGCCGCGCTGGCCGCGGTCGGCGGTGTGCTGGCGGGTCCGCTGCTCGGGGCGCAGCCGGGTCTGGACGACACGGTGCTGCTGCTGGCGCTGGTCGTCGTGGTGATCGGCGGCCTCGGCTCGGTGCGTGGCGCGCTGCTCGGGGCCGTGCTGGTGGGGCAGGTCCAGGCGCTGGGGGTGGCCCTGGTGCCGGGGGCGGCGTCGTTCCTGCTGTTCGCCGCGATGGGCGCGATCCTGCTCCTGCGGCCGGCGGGTCTGCTGCCGGCGCGAGGGATGGCGCAGGCATGAGGCCTGACATCGCCGAGCGGTCCGCGCAGGATGTCCCCATGAGCTTTTCGGCGGTCCCCCCGGGGCGCGGGCGGCTGGTCGTCCCGGTGGTCGCGGTCGCGGCGCTCGCCGTCCTGCCGCTCGTCCTGGGGCCCTATCCGATCACGCTCGGGTCGCGGATCCTCGCCTTCGCGCTGCTCGTGCTCAGCGTCGACATCCTCACCGGGGTCACCGGGCTGCCCACGCTCGGGCAGGCGGCCTACTTCGGCGCGGGCGCCTACACCGCCGCCCTGGTCGGCATCCACTGGACCGGCAGCGCCGTCGTGCAACTGCTGGCCGGGGTGGTGGTGGCGGCCGTCCTGGCGCTCGTCACGGGGGCGGTCGTGGTCCGTACCAGGGGGATCGTCTTCTTGATGGTCACCCTCGCGGTGGGGGAGCTGACCCATCAGGCCGCCAACTCCTGGCCGGTGGTGGGCGGCACGAACGGCCTGGCCGGCATGCCGCCGATCAGCGTGCTGCCCGGCGGGCCGCCGCTCACGCTGTCGGGCTTCGTCTACTGGTGGGTGCTGGCCGTGTTCGTCGCGGGCTATGTGGTCGTGGCGCACGCGATGCGGTCCCCGTTCGGGCGCACGCTTCGCGGGATCCGCGACAACGAGCCGCGTCTGCGCGCTCTCGGGGTGCGCACCTATCCCGCCAAGCTCGCCGCGTACGCCATGGCGGGGGCGGTGGCGGGCGCGGCCGGGACGTTGTGGGCGGCGCAGGCGAGGTTCGTCGCCCCCGCGGACCTGGCGTTCGACGTGGCCGCGTTCGCGCTGCTCAGCGTGGTCATCGGGGGCGCTGGATCCCTGTGGGGGCCGTGTCTGGGGGCCGCTCTGGTCATCCTGGTGCGCGACGAGCTGTCCGATCACGTGGACGGCCGCGGGCCCCTGCTGCTGGGCGTCGTCTTCGTCGCCTGTGTCTACGTGCTGCCGCGGCTGCGCGGGCGGCTGCGGCGCCGGAAGGGAGCCCGATGATTCTCCGGCTGGAGGACGTGACGCTGTCGTACGGGCTCCTCAAGGCGGTCGACGGTGTCAGCCTGAGCGTCGCCCAGGGGGCGCGGCACGCTCTGATCGGCCCCAACGGGGCCGGAAAGTCGTCGTTGTTCTCGGTGGTGGCGGGCACGCTGGCGGTCACGTCGGGCCGGATCGAGTTCGACGGCGCGGACGTGACCGGCCTCAGCGAGCCCGCCCGGGCGGCGCGGGGGCTCGTCCGCACGTACCAGCATTCGAGCCTGTTCCTGCGCTGCGGCGTGCTCGACAACGTACGGCTGGCGGTCGAACGGGTGCACGGGCACCCGCTGCGCCCCTTCCGGCGCCGCCGCCGCGACGCGGCGATCACCGAGCAGGCGTACGCGCACCTCGCCGCCGTCGGTCTCGCGTCGCGGGCCGCCGAGCCCGCGGGTGCGCTCTCCCACGGTGAACGCCGTCAGCTCGAGGTCGCCGTCGTGCTGGCCTGCGAGCCCTCCCTCGTCCTGTTCGACGAGCCGACGGCGGGCATGTCGGTGGCCGAGACGGACCGTTTCGCCGCCCTCGTCGAGGAGCTGCCGGCGTCGCTGTCGGTGGTGATCGTGGAGCACGATCTCGACATCGCCTTCCGCCTGGCCCGTGACGTGACCGTGCTGGCGGCCGGACGTGTCATCGCCTCCGGCCCGCCCGAGGCGATACGCGCGGACGAGCAGGTGCAACGCGCCTACCTCGGCACCGAGTCCACCGACGACCTCTTCACGGAGCCGCGATGACCGCCCTGCTCGACGTCCGGGACCTGGTGGCGGGATACGACGGAGGCCGGGTGCTCAACGAGGTCGGCCTGCACGTCGACGCGGGGGAGGCCGTCACGCTGCTGGGCCGCAACGGCGTCGGCAAGACCACCCTCGTCCACACGATCATGGGGTTCGTCCGCCCTGACCGGGGGACGATCCGGCTGGACGGAAGGGACGTGGCGCGCGAGCCCGCCAGCGCGGTGGCCAGGGCGGGCGTCGCGATCGTCCCGCAGGGGCGCCGGGTCTTCGCGCCCCTCACCGTCGAGGAGCACCTCCAGATCGCCGATCGGCACCGTGGCCGGGGAGAGTGGACGCGGGAACGCGTCTACGAGACGATGCCGCGCCTCGCCGAGCGCCGTGACCATCTGGCCGCCCAGTTGTCGGGCGGCGAGCAGCAGCTCCTCGCCATCGGCAGGGCGCTGCTCGGCAACCCCCGGCTGCTCCTGCTCGACGAGCCCTCGGAAGGTCTCGCCCCGGTCATCGTGGACCGCATCCGGGACCTGCTGCTCTCCCTGATCTCCGGGGGCATCGCGGTGCTCCTGGTGGAGCAGAACCTGCGCCTCGCCCTGACGCTGGCCTCCCGGGTCCTGGTGATGTCGAAGGGGACGATCGTGCACGAGTCCTCCGTCGCCGACTTCCGCTCCGACGCGGCCCGCGCACGCACCCTGCTCGGCGTGACCTGAGCGGCGCGTCGTGGCCTGGTCGCGTCATGCGGCGCGTCTTGGTGGGCCTCGGTGCGCTTTCGGACGCGCTTTCGCACGCGCCTTCGGACGCGCCTTCAGGCGCCGAGGCGCCCGGCGCCCGCCCAGGCCGCGGCGACCGGCGGGCGGCGCAGGTCGGCGCGGCGCACGCACACGCCGATCGACAGCTCCCCTGGCCCGGACGCGACCGGCACCTCGCGCAGCCCGGACCGTACGCTGCTGTGCCGCAGGACGAGCCGGGGGATGACGCCGGTGCCGTAGCCCAGGGAGACGAGCGTGGGCAGCGCTTCGTGCCCGTCGGCCTCGGCCGCCACGTGCGGAACGACCCCCAGGCCGCGAAACCACTGGTCGGCGGCCGTTCGTACGAGCCCGTGGCGTGGGAAGACGAAGGGCTCACCGTCGGCGGGGGCCCACGTGCCCGCCGGTGCCGGGCCGGCCTGGATGAGCACCAGCGGCGTGCGCGTGAGCGGCCGGGCCAGCAGGCCGGCCGGGACGCGGTCGGGCAGGGCGGCCACGGCCAGCTCCGCCTCGCCCTCCTCCAGGAGCGCGAGCGCGGAGGCCGCGTCGCCGGTGCGTACGGAGACGCGGAGCCGCGGATGGGCGGCGCGGATCGGTGCGAGCAGGCCGGGCAGCAGGCTCTGGCAGGCGGTGCCCGGCCGCGACCTCCAGCCGCCGCACGGCCCTGGACAGGGTGGCGGGGCTGACGTGGCATTCGGCCGCCGTACGGGCGTAACTGAGCGTCTGCGCGAGGTGGACGAACAGCCGGTAGAGGTCGTGATCCCGCATCTTTCACCTTCCGCAACGCCGCGGTGCGCAGGTTGTCGTTGCCGCGTCCGTCCCGGGAAGCCTACAAACGAGGCATGCCACGAAGCGACACGCGCCACCCCCGCCCCGTCTGGTCCTTCCGCGAGTACGCGCCCGTCGGCGTCGACCTGGGCAGCGCGGCCGCCGTCGCCGCGTACGACGGCAATCAGGGCACCGACCCCGCGGCCGACGACGCCCTGCTCGATCGTCTGGGGGTCACCGCGGGCACCCGGCTGATCGACCTGGCGTGCGGGACGGGCTCGCTGGTCGTGCAGGCGGCGCGCCGCGGCGCGCAGGCGCACGGGGTGGACGTCTCCGAGCAGATGCTGCGCCACGCGGAGGCACGCGCCGAACGCCTCGACGCCGCCCCGCACTGGCACCTGGCGGGCTTCCTGGACTACGCCCACACGGCGGGCCCCGCCGACGTGGTCACCACCAGGTCGGCCCTGCACCAGCTCCCGGACTTCTGGAAGCAGCAGGCACTGGTCAACGCGGCCGCGATGCTCCGCCCCGGCGGCACGTTCTACCTCTGGGACGTCGTCTTCAGCTTCGACCCGGCGGACACCGACGCCCGGCTCCAGCACTGGATCGACGCCTCCGGCACCGACGGCGGTTTCACCCGGTCGGACTACGAGACCCACGTCAGGGAGGAGTTCTCCACCTATGCCTGGGTTCTGGAGGGAATGCTGGAGCGAGCCGGGCTGACGATCGTCTCACGCGCCTTCCCCCGCCCCACCCATGCGGAGTACGTGTGCGCCCGCCGCTGAGACGGAGCCGCGCACGTTCGGTCAGTCGCCCGGCGGGATGCGGTAGACGGACACGTGGGACCGCGACTCGGCGGTGAACGCGGCGCCGGACCAGTCGGCGTGCCGGGACTCCAGCTCGAACCCGGCCAGCTCGGCCATGAGGTCGAGCTCGGCCGGCCAGATGTAGCGGTGCGGGCTGCGGAACACCTCGGCCTGCCGGCTCTCGCCGAAGTGGAAGTGGTGGGAGACGACGTGCTGGCGCAGCGGATCGTAGGTGTCCAGGCCGATGTAGCCGGGCTCGGTGTGGAAGACGGTGGCCTGCTGACCCGGCGGAAGCTTGCGCAGCTCGGGCACCCAGAGCTCGATCACGAACCGGCCGCCCGGTGTGAGGTGGCGGGCGGCGTTGCGGAAACACGCGACCTGCTCGGCCTGGGTGAGCAGGTTGGAGATGGTGTTGAAGACGAGATAGACGAGCGTGTACGTCCCCGGGGCGGCGGCGGTCGCCATGTCGCCGACGATCACGGGGATCGTGGCGTCGTCCGCCTTCGTCCGGAGCCGGTCGATCATCGGCGGTGACAGCTCGATGCCGGTGACGGACACGCCGCGCTCGGCCAGGGGCACCGCGACGCGGCCCGTTCCGATGGCGAACTCCAGCGCCCGCCCGTCACCCGCGAGGCCGGCGAGGCGCTCGACGGTCGGCCCCAGGACCTCGGGGGCGAACATGCCGGTGCCCGGCGTGTCATAGCGCTGGGCGGTCTCGGCGTCCCAGATCTCCTGCTGCGGCATGCCCGCAACCGTGGCAGCGGGGCGCGGACGTTGTCCATCGATTTTCGGGGAGACCGGCTCCGGGCCGGTCTCCCCGCGATCGGCCTACAGGTCGCCGAGCCGCCGCCGCTCGGTCTCCTCCCGCAGCGTCCGCTCGCCCAGGGCCCGCTCGTCCAGCGCCGGCACGAACACGCCGGCCGCCCACGCGACGAGCAGGCGCACGAACTCGGCGTCCTCGTCGTCGGCCGCGCCGTTGACGTGGAACCACGTGATCAGCGGGGCCGCGTGCCGATCCCGGGCATTGCAGTCCGGGCACAGCACCACGCCGATGTAGCCCTCCACCCAGGCGTCCGCGGCGTTCTGCCAGTCGTTCGGCACGCGTGCGTACAGCAGCCCCGTGCGGCCGCAGCGCGGGCACTCGGGCACGTCGTCGGTGATGACGTCGATCCGCCGGTTCACAGCGACAACGCCTCCGGCCCGAGCAGCGCCTTGATGTCGGCCGCGAAGCTCGGCTCGGCGCTGACCGACCACTCCGGCAGCGCCATCACCATGACCTTGCCCGCCGGCCGCCGCAGGTTGACGTGCAGCGGCACCTTGCCCTGGTGCATCTTCAGCACCTGACGGAGCTCGTCGAGGAGGGTCGGGGTGATGCGCTCCTCCCGCAGGAGCAACGTGATCGGGGCGCCGGACTCGCTGTTGACGCCGGACACGTCGATGAGGGTGAGCTCCTGGGCGAAGACCGAGATGGCGCCGTCGCGGTTGTTGATCTGGCCGCGCACCGACGCCACGATGTCCGGCCGCAGCTCGGGCCCGTACAGCTCGTAGTTACGCGGGAAGAACAGGCATTCGACGGCGGCGTCCATGTCCTCGACCGTGAGGATGGCCCACGTGTTGCCCGCCTTGTTCACCCGCCGGTCCACCTTGGTGACCAGCCCGGCCACCTGGACGTCGCCGCGGTCGTCACGGCCGCTGTCGAGCAGGTCGACGATCGTGGTGTCGCGGTTCCTGGCCAGCAGCCGCTCGGTGCCGGCCAGCGGGTGGTCGGACACGTACAGGCCGAGCATCTCCCGCTCGAAGTCCAGCTTGGTCTTCTTGTCCCACTCGCCTTCGGGCACGGCGATGGAGAACACCTCGCCGTCGCCGCTGTCGGACAGGCCGCCGAACAGGGAGTCCTGGCCGTGCGCCTCGTTCTTCTTGATGTCGATGACCGACTCGACGGCCTGCTCGTGAATCATGAGCAGGCCCTTGCGCGGATGTTCGAGCGAGTCGTACGCGCCCGCCTTGATCAGCGATTCGATGACACGCTTGTTGCAGGCGGTCAGCGGCACCTTGTCGAGGAAGTCGTTGAAGTCGTTGAACCGGCCCTTCTCGGTGCGGGCCTTCACGATCCCCTCGACGACGTTCTCACCGACGTTGCGGACCGCGCCCATCCCGAACCGGACCTGGGTGTCACCGACGGCGACGAAGTCGAGCTGGGAGTCGTTGACGTCCGGCGGCAGCACCTGGATGCCCATCTTGCGGCATTCGGCCAGGTAGATGGCCGCCTTGTCCTTGTCGTCACCCACCGAGGTGAGCAGGGCGGCCATGTACTCGGCGGGGTAGTTGGCCTTCAGGTAGGCCGTCCAGTAGGCGACCAGACCGTAGCCGGCGGTGTGGGACTTGTTGAACGCGTAGCCGGAGAACGGCAGCATGACGTCCCACAGCGCCTGGATGGCCTCGTCGCCGTAGCCGTTGCCGCGCATGCCCTTCTGGAAGTTGGCGAACTCGGCGTCCAGGATCTCCTTCTTCTTCTTGCCCATCGCGCGGCGCAGCAGGTCGGCGCCGCCGAGGGTGTAGCCGGCCAGCTCACGGGCGACGGCCATGATCTGCTCCTGGTAGACGAGCAGATGGAAGGTGGGACCGAGGATCGGCTCGAGGGCCTCCTTCAGGTCCGGGTGGATCGGCTCGATGTCCTGGCGGCCGTTCTTACGGTGGGCGTAGTTGGTGTGCGCGTTGGCCGCCATCGGGCCGGGCCGGTAGAGGGCGAGCACGGCGGCGATGTCCTCGAACCGGGTCGGTTCCATCAGCTTCAGCAGCGACCGCATGGGCCCGCCGTCGAGCTGGAACACGCCCAGCGTGTCGCCGCGCGCCAGCAGCTCGTAGGTCTTGGTGTCGTCGAGCGGCATCGTCAGGGTGTCGAGCTCGATACCCCGGTTCTGCTTGATGATCTTGATGGCGTGGTCGATGATGCCCAGGTTCCGCAGCCCCAGGAAGTCCATCTTGACCAGGCCCATGTCCTCGCACGACGGGTAGTCGAACCCGGTGATGACCACGCCGTCCTTGTCCCGCCTGTGCATCGGGATCAGGTCGAGCAGCGGCGTCGAGGACAGGATGACGGCGGCCGCGTGCACGCCGGTGCCGCGGATCAGACCTTCGATGCCGCGGCCGGTGTCGATGACCTGCCGCACGTCGGGGTCGTTCTCGTAGAGGGCACGCAGCTCGGTGCCCTCGTTGTAGCGGGGGTGGTCCTCGTTGAACATGTCCGCGAGCGGGACGCCCTTGCCCATGACGTCGGGCGGCATCGCCTTGGTGATCTTGTCGCCCATCGCGAACGGGTAGCCGAGGATCCGGCTCGCGTCCTTGACGGCGGCCTTGGCCTTGATCGTGCCGAACGTGTTGACCTGCGCGGTGAACTCGCTGCCGTACTTCTGGGTGACGTAGGCCACCATGCGGTCGCGCTGGCGGTCGTCGAAGTCGAGGTCGACGTCGGGCGGGTTGATGCGCTCGGGGTTGAGGAAGCGCTCGAACAGCAGGCCGTGCTCCAGCGGGTCGAGCTCGGTGATGCGGGTGGCGTAGGCCACGATCGAGCCGGTGGCCGAGCCACGGCCGGGCCCGACCGGGATGCCGTTGTCGCGGGCGTACCTGCAGATGTCGGCGACCACGAGGAAGTAGGAGGAGAACCCCATCGGCCCGATGACCTTCATCTCGGTCTCGTAGCGCTCCAGCACCTCGGCGGGGATCGGGTTGCCGTAGCGCATCTCCAGGCCGATCATGACCTCCTTGCGCAGCCAGGACTCCTGCGTCTCCCCCTCGGGCACGTCGGGGTAGTCGGGCATCCGGTCCACCTGGGCGAAGACGTCGCCGTAGTCGCCGACCATCTCGGCCACGAGCAGCGTGTTGTCGCACCCCTCCGGCAGCTCGGGGAACAGGGCGTACATCTCGTCGGCCGGCTTGAGGAAGTAGCCGGAACCGTTGAACCGGAACCGGTTGGGGTCGGCCTTGTTCTTGCCCACGCCGACGCACAGGAGGCTGTCGTGCGCGTCGGCCTGGTCCTCGGTCACGTAGTGGGAGTCGTTGGTGACCAGCAGCGGGATGTTGAGCTGCCTGCTCAGCCTGAGCAGGTCTTCCCGCACCTCCCGCTCGATGCTGATGCCGTGGTCCATCAACTCCAGGAAGTAGTTCTCCTTGCCGAAGATCTCCTGGTATTCGCCGGCCACCTTGACGGCCTCGTCGTACTGGCCCAGCCGGATCCGGGTCTGCACCGCGCCGGACGGGCAGCCGGTGGTGGCGATGATCCCGGACGCGTACTGCGAGATCAGGTCCTGGTCCATGCGCGGTTTGGAGTAGTAGCCCTCGAACGAGGCCAGCGACGACAGCCGGAACAGGTTTCGCAGCCCGTCGGCGTCCTTGGCCCACATGGTCATATGGGTGAACCGGCCGCCGCCGGAGACGTCCTTGCCACCCTCGCCGTCCGCGACGCCGGTCTCGGCGCGCTGCCCCCAGAACACCGGCTTCTTCACGAACCGGCTGTGCGGCGCCACGTACGCCTCGATGCCGATGATCGGTTTGACCGGTGAGCCCGCCGCGACCTTCTGGAACTCGTACGCACCGAACATGTTGCCGTGATCGCTCATGGCGATCGCCGGCATCTCCAAGCGCTCAGCCTCTTTGAACAGCGGCTTCAGCTTCGCCGCGCCGTCCAGCATGCTGTATTCGGTGTGCACGTGCAGATGCACGAACGACTTGCTCACCCGGTCCCCTAACGTTCGCCCCGGCAGACTTACCGCATGAGCCTATTCCGTCTCATGGGGCTGATGGGGCATTGCGCCCCGGCGGCGGGCACGTTGTTGCCGCCCTGTTGCCCACGCTCCGCACAAGATCCACCACGGTGGTACGCGGTCGTCGCGGTGAGCGCCGTGCGCCGGCCGCCGAGGACGTTCCACCGCGTCCTGGAGCAGGGTCAGGACGCCCACGTGGTGCGCCGGCCGGCTCGTGGGGTTTGCCTTCGAGCGCGCTCGAAGCCCTAGCGTCGCCGCCATGACGACACAGACCTGGATCATCACCGGCGCGTCCCGCGGCCTCGGGCGCGCACTGGCGGAGGCGGCGCTCGCGGCGGGCGACCGCGTGGTGGCGGCGGTGCGCCGCCCCGAGAGCGTGGCCGGCCTGCTGGCCGCCTACCCGGACACCTGCCTGGCCGCGCGGTTCGACGTCCGGGACGTCGACGCGGCGGCGGACCTCGTACGCGCGGCCCTTGACCGCTTCGGCCGGCTCGACGTGCTGGTCAACAACGCGGGCCGGGCCGTGGTCGGAGCGGTCGAGGAGGTCGGCGACGCGCAGTTGCGCGAGCTGATGGAGCTGCACCTGTTCGGCCCCGCCGCGCTCGTCCGCGCGGCGCTGCCCGCGATGCACGCCCAAGGCGCCGGGACGATCGTGCAGATGAGCAGCCAGGGCGGGCGGATGTCCTACCCCGGCGTGTCGGCCTACTCCGCGTCGAAGTTCGCCCTCGAAGGCTGGTCCGAGGCCCTGGCCGGGGAGGTCGCGCCGTTCGGGATCCGCGTGATGATCGTCGAGCCCAGCCGGTTCAGGACCGGCTTCAACGCGGGTGACGTGCTGGAGTTCGCCGAGCCGTCCGAGACCTACCGTGAGCTGCTCGCCGCCGTCCGCGCCGACCTGGCCGGGGCCGACGGACTGCAGGAGGGCGACCCGGCGCGGGCGGCCGAGATCATCGTCTCGCTCGCGCACGCCGACGAGGTGCCGCTGCGGCTGCCGCTCGGGCGCGAGGCGGTCGAGCGGCTCTCGGGTGTGTACCGGCGGGGCCTGGACGAGGTCGAACGGTGGGCCGAGACCGCCCGCGGCGCCGACTTCGACGGCGTCCCGGCCTCGGTGCGGCCCGTCTAGGCTGGGTGACATGGCCACCGACGATCTGATGACCAGGGTGCTCGGCACGCTCGGTGACGACGGCCCGCCGCCGGTCGAGGCGATCCACCGCCTCACCGACCTGGCCGGCGTGCCCGAGTCGATGACGATCGCCGAGGTCGCCGACGTTCTCGACGTCTCGCCCCACACGCTGCGCTACTACGAGCGGGCCGGGCTGGTCGAGGTGGCCCGCGACGGCAACGGTCATCGCGTCTACGACGCCGACGCGGTGCGGCGCCTGGTGTTCGTGACCCGGATGCGGCTGTCCGGCATGCCGATGCGCGACCTGCGGCACTACGTCGCGCTCGTCGACGCCGGGGAGCACACGGTGCCCGAGCGGCTCGGCCTGCTGGTCGAGCACCGCGACACGATCCGCCGCCGGATCCGCGAGCTGACCCTCTCCCTCACGGCGACCGAATACAAGATCGCCACGTACGGCGGCGCGACCGGCCCGGACGTCCAGGGCCCCAACGGCGCGGCCGGGCCGGACGTTCACGCCCCCAACGGCGCGGCCGGGCCGGACGTCCAGGCTCTCAACGGCGCGGCCGGGCCGTGACCTGCTGGTCCGGGGCCGCAGGCGCCGGTGGGTGCGCCATGAGCGCCAGGTGCTGGGTGGCGTAGGACCGCCAGGGGCGCCAGTGGCCGGGCAGGGCCGCCAGCCGCCGGACGGCGCGCCGGATGGCGCGGTCCGGCAGGAGAACGTCGGGGTCGCCGAGGGCGCTCATACGGATCCGGGCGACCGCCCACCGGCTCATGCCCGGCAGGCCGAGCAGCTGCTCGCGCACCCGGTACGGGTCGCAGCCGCCGTCCAGGCTGATGTCGCCTTCGGCGAGGGCGCGGGCCAGTGCGCGCTGTGTGCGGCCGGCCGGTTCGGCCCCGGCCAGGGCGGCCATGTCGGGAAACAGGTGCGTGATCCCGCCGTACGGGCCGGCCAGCGGCTTGCCGTACGTCCTGATCAGCGCGGCGAGCCGGTCGCGGACCTCCGCGGCGGGCGCCCGGCGGCTCAGCACGGCGCGGATCGCCAGCTCGCCCGGATCGGCGCAGCCGGGCACCCGCAGGCCGGGGCGGCGCGCGACCAGTGGCCCGAGCCGCGGGTCCGCGCCCAGGAAGGCGTCGATGGCCCGCTGGTCGGCGTCCAGGTCGAGCAGCCGCCGGCAGCGCTGCACGGCCGCGGTCAGGTCGCGGAGATCCTCCAGCCGGAGCTCACAGGCCACGTGATCGGCCCCGGGCCGCAGCGTGACGACGCCCGCGCCGTGGGGCAGCGCCAGTGACCTGCGGTACGCCCCATCGCCGTAGCCCTCGATGCCGGGGATCGCCCGCGCGCCCAGGTGGTCCAGCACGGCGGCGACGTCCATGGGCGGCCGGTAGGCGAGCCGCAGCGTGACGGCCCCCGGAGGGTGCACGCCGGTCGCGGTCCCGCGCAGCCGGGTCGGGGTGGTGGCGTACACCTGCCTGATGGTGTCGTTGAACTGCCGGATGCTGGCGAACCCGGCGGCGAAGGCCACGTCGCTGACCGGCAGTGAGCCGCCCTCCAGCAGCATCCGGGCGGTCTGCGCCCGCTGCGTCCTGGCCAGGGCCTGAGGCCCGGCGCCGACCTCGGCGACGAGCCGGCGGTGCAGGTGGCGTTCGCTGTAGCCGAGGCGGGCGGCCAGCCCGGCCACGCCCTCCCGGTCGACGATCCCGTCGGCGATCAGCCGCATCGCCCGGCCGATCAGGTCGGTACGCGTGCTCCACTCCGGCGACCCCGGAGCGGCGTCGGGGCGGCACCTCTTGCACGCCCGGAACCCGTTGACCTGCGCCGCCGCCGCGCTCGGGAACAGCCGGACGTTCTCCGGTTTCGGCATCACGGCGGGGCAGCTCGGGCGGCAGTAGACGCCGGTCGTGGTGACGGCGACGTAGAACCACCCGTCGAAGCGCGGGTCGCGGCTCTCCATGGCCGCGAACGCGACGTCGTGCTCGATCACCTCCCCAAGGATGCCGTACCGGTGCGAGCCGGACCGGCGGGCATCGGACGCCGACGTCGCCGGCCGATGCCCGCCAGCGCCGGGGCGCCGCCGCCGCCAGGCTTGCCGCATGACGGTTGATGATCTTTCGCGTGGCCGGTCGGCCGCCTACCGTCGGGTGCTGTCCCGGCGTGACTTCCGATTGTTGTGGCTGGGCTCGTCCGTCTCGCTGGTGGGCGACGGGATGACGTTCGTCGCCCTGACGTGGCTGGTGCTGGCCCAGCCGGGCGGTGTCGAGCGGCTCGGGCTGCTGACCGTCTGCTACACGCTGCCGGTGTTCGTGGGCGGCCTGCTCAGCGGCCCGCTGCTGGACCGGTTCGACAAGCGGCGCGTGCTGGCCGCCGACAGCCTGGTACGCGGGGCGGCGATGGCGTCCGTCCCGGTCGTGGCGGCCGTGGGGGAGGTGCCCGCCGGGCTGCCGTTCGTGGTGGCCGCCGTGTACGGGCTGTTCAAGATGGTGCCCCTGGCGGGGTTCCCCGCGGCGATCCCCGACCTCGTGCCCGAGGAGGAGCGGGACGCGGCCAACGCGCTGGAGAGCCTGAGCTTCGGCCTCGCCGGGATCGTCGGACCCGGGCTCGGCGGGCTCCTGCTCGCCGGACTCGGCGGCGAGGCCGTGCTCGCCTTCGACGCGCTCTCGTTCGCGCTGTTCGCCGTCGCCGCCCTCGCCATCCGCCGCCCGCTCCCACCTCGGGCGCGGACGGGGGCCGCCACACCGGGCGGCGACGTCCTGGCGTTGCTCCGCGACCGGGTGCTGATCACGACCACGCTCGCGTTCATGGCCTTCAACATCGCCCTGGGCATGCTGCTGGTCGCCGGCCCCTGGCTGGCCAAGACCCAGCTCGACGGCGGGCCGCAGACCCTGGGCCTGCTGCTGGCCGCCCTGTCCGCGGGTGAGCTCGCCGGGGCGGCGCTCGCGGGCGCCAGAGCCCCGCGAGCGCGCCCGGTCAGGGCCATCGCCGTGGTCCAGCTCGCCGCCGCGACCGGCTTCCTGGCGCTCCTGGCCGCCCCGCACACCATCGCGGTCACCGCGGGCTTCCTCGTCATCGGGCTGTTCAGCGCGCCGATGACCATCTGGGCGCAGTCGCTGCGCATGGCGCGCATCCCGGCCCCGCTCCGCGGCGGCGGGTTCGCCCTCCTCAGAACGCTCATGCAGGCCACGCCCCCGATCGGGGCGGCGGTCGTCACGCCGTTCCTGGCGGCCGGGATGCTCGGCCCCGTCGCCGTGCTGATGACCGTCATCGCGGCGGCACCCGTACTGACCCTGCTGAGGACGCGGCGCTGACCTCGCCGTCCGCCGGTGGGCGGTTCGCGTCGGTCGAGACGCTTCCCGGGGGGCGTCGCCGGAGGTAATTTACTGCTGAGTACGTGCCTGTGGAGCGCGTCTGCCGGCGCGCGCGGCCAACGGGGGAGCCGCCGGGCTTGATCTGGAGATGACATGGTTATCACCAGGACATCGATCGAGGCGCCGGTCCTGTCGGAGTTCGAGACGGACGACCCCGATCTGGCGCGGGACTTCCTGGCCGCCGCCTACGGCACCGGCGTGCGGATCAGCAGGGACGGGCCCGCCCAGTACCGGCTGCGGCATCGCCGCGTGGACGCCGGGGCGTTCTGCGTGGAGAGCGTGGCGCAGTCGGGGCGGCTCAACCTGCTCGTCGAGCCGCTCCACGCCTACATCGTGTCCCAGACCGTCACCGCCCGGCTGGAACGCACCTGCGACGGCGTCGGCAGCCGGTATGTCCCTGGTGACGTCTTCCTGCTGAACCAGCCGCACTTACCGTACGCGGTGCGGAGACTGCCGGGCCGGTCCAGCGCGACGATCCTCGATCCGGCCCTGCTCGACCAGGTCGCCGACAGCGGCCCGGAGCGGCGGGCCTGGCCCATCCGCTTCACCGGCCTCGATCCCATCTCCCCGGCCGGTGCGGCGTACTGGCGCTCGACCTGCGCCTACGTCACCGAACTGCTCGCGAACCCCGTCGCCACCGCGCTGCCGTTGCCGGTCGGCGCCGCGGCCCGGCTGCTGGCCGCCGCCGCCCTGACCATCTTTCCCAACACCGCCCTGGCCGAGCCCACCATCGAAGACCGCCACGACGCCCATCCGGCCACGCTGCGCCGTGCCATCGCCTTCATCGACGCTCACCCCGACGACGACATCAGCCCGGCCGACATCGCGGCCGCCGCAGGGGTCACCATCCGCGCCGTGCAGCTCTCCTTCCGCCGTCACCTCGGCACCACCCCCATGGCCTATCTGCGCCAGGTGCGGCTGGCCTGTGCCCACCGCGACCTGCAGGCGGCCGACCCGAGCCGGGGCGACACCGTGCTCGGCATCGCCGTCCGGTGGGGCTTCACCCACCCGGGCCGCTTCACCGCCCTGTACCGCTCGGCCTACCAGGTGACGCCCGGCACCACGCTGCGCCGCTGACCGTCCGCCTCGTCGCCGTCCGGCCCGCTCTCGTGGCAGGGACGGCGTGCCGGGGGTGGTCACGCACGCGAGGGCCGCTGGACGCCGGCCGTCACGCGCATGCGTTGGGCGGCACGCCAATGCCGGGCGGCCTCCCAGCGAAACCACGCGACATCCTCGAGCATCGCCGAATCCACGGATCCCGGAAGGTTCGCCTGTTTTTCCGCCCGCAGGGCGCGCCACTCGTAGTTGCGGGCCAGCCGCTCATGCGCCTGAACGGCCCGGAGCAGCGACTCGCCGAGCCGCCGCCGGGCCTGCCGCAGCCGCTCGGCGGCCGCGTCCGGCTCCGAGGCCTTCCATCCGCCCTGGTCGTCCTCGTCGCCGCCGTCGCGGCGGGTACGCAATCGGCGCAGGAGCTCCTCGAACCGTTCGGCCTCATGCCGGGCCTCGGCGGCGCGCTCCAGCCGCCCCACGGCCGGACGCGACCATGCCTGCTCCTGGCGGCTCGGGTCCCCCGAGCCCGGCTCCGCGGGCGAGCCCGTTTTCATATCCCGCACCTCCTGCGCAGAGTCCGGCCACCACCAGGTGTGAAGCGCCGTACCCATAGGGTGAGGAGTCGTAATGCCGTTGTCTGCACCGTAGACGAAGACCTCGGCGACGCACTGCCGCAAAACGAAGCCCGCCGGACCGGTCCCGCCAGGCCCACCTGCGCCGTGCGGAGGAGAGATCGGATGTGTCGGGCTCGCCGGCGCGGGTGTTGCCCTGATGTGACGGCTGGGACTGGCCAGAGGTCGGAGCGTCTCGATGCCGCAACCGTTTGCCGTATGGCGTTGACGCGATTGTTACAACGCAATTACCGTCCCAGGTTAAATATTTGGCTCCGGTTCATGGACGGACAGCCCGCATGCGTGATCTCAGCAGACGAGGATTCCTCCACATCGGCGCGGCCGCGGCCGCCTTAACCCTGGGCGGATGCGCCGGCGGGGGCGCAAGCTCCGGTAGCGCCATCCAGTTCGCCTGGTGGGGCAGCACGACCCGCCACACCGCGACGCAGAAGGCCATCGACGCCTTCAAGAAGAAGAAACCCGGCACCCAGGTCAAGACCCAGTTCTCCGGCTGGGACGGCTACTGGGAGAAGCTGGCCACCCAGACCGCGGGTGGCAACGCCCCCGACGTGATCCAGATGGACTACTCCTACCTCGGTGAGTACGCCAGGCGCGGCAGCCTGCTGGACCTGGGCCCGTACGTGGGCAAGGGCCTGGACCTATCCGGGTTCGACGCCGACGTGGTCGACGCGGGAAAGATCGGCGGCAAGCAGTACGCCGTGAACTTCGGCATCAATTCCACGGCCCTCATCGTCAACAAGAGCCTGGCGGCCGAGCGCGGGGTGGAGATCCCCGACACCTTCACCTGGGCCGAGTACGGAGAACTGGCCGGGAAGCTGGCGGGCAAGGGCGTCTTCGGCACCGAGGACGGCGCCCAGGACGGCGGCGCGCTGGAGAACTGGCTGCTGGAGCGGGGCAAGATGTTCTTCACCGCCGACGGCGGGCTCGCCTATGACGAGAACGACCTGAAGGAATGGTTCACGTTCTGGGACGGGCTGCGCAAGTCGGGCGCCGCCACGCCGCCGGACGTCCAGGCCACCGCGGCGGGCGACGTGCAGAACAGCCTGGTCGCCACCCGCAAGGCGGTCATGGACTTCGCCTGGTCCAACCAGGTCACCGCCTACATGTCGCTCACCAAGGACGAGATCGGCATCCACACCCTCCCCACGGGCGACAAGCCCGGCCAGTACTACAAGCCGTCCATGCTGCTGGTGGTCAGCGCCGGGACCAAGGCCAAGGACAGCGCGATCGCCCTGGTCAACGCGCTCGTCGCGGACACGGACGTGGCCTCGCAACTGGGGTCGGAGCGCGGCATCCCGCCGGCGAACCCGATCCGCGCCGCGCTGCGGCCCAAGGCGTCGCCCCCGGAGCAACTGGTCTACGGCTACATCGACTCGATCAAGGACCAGGTCGGCCCGCTCCCTCCGCCGCAGCCGCTCGGCGCCGGTGAGCTGCACAACAAGGTGCTCACCAACGTCAACCAGCAGATCGGCTTCGGCAAGCTCACGATCGATCAGGGGGTGTCCCGATTCTTCGAAGAAGCTCGACGAGTGCTCAAGTAGACAGGCGGGCGGCCTACCTGTTCCTGCTGCCGTGGTTCGCCGGTCTCCTGCTGCTGACCGGCGGGCCGATCCTGGCCTCCCTGGCGCTCTCGTTCACCGACTTCGACCTGCTCACACCGCCGTCCTTCGTGGGGCTGGACAACTACGCCCGGATGCTCACCGAGGACCCGCACTTCCTGAGCGCCGTCCGGGTCACGCTGATCTACGTCGTGCTGTCCGTGCCGCTGTCCGGCGCGTTCGCCCTGCTGGTCGCGGTGCTGCTGAACCGGCCCATGCGCGGCATCGGGATCTACCGCGCCGCCTACTACCTGCCGTCGCTGCTGGGCGGCAGCGTCGCGGTGGCGATCCTGTGGCGGCAGATCTTCGGGGCGGACGGCCTGATCAACGACGTCCTGCTCTATCTCGGGATCGTGGGACCGAGCTGGATCTCCACCCCCGAGTACGCGATCTACACGCTGATCGTGCTGCACGTCTGGCAGTTCGGCTCACCCATGCTGATCTTCCTGGCCGGGCTGAAACAGATCCCGGCCGAGCTCTACGACGCCGCGGCGGTGGACGGCGCCGGGCGGGTGCGGACGTTCTTCCGCGTCACGCTGCCCCTGCTCAGCCCGATCCTCTTCTTCAACCTGGTGCTGCAGACGGTCAACGCCTTCAAGGCGTTCACCCCCGCCTTCATCATCAGCGGCGGCACCGGGGGACCGGCGGACTCCACGCTCTTCTACACCCTGTTCATCTACCAGGAGGGTTTCGGGAACTTCCGGATGGGCTACGCCTCCGCGCTGGCCTGGATGCTCCTCCTGGTGACCGCGGCCTTCACCGCGCTGGCCTTCCGCTCCGCGAGGTACTGGGTTCACTATGCCGACTAGCCGCCGCTGGGCCGTCCATCTGCTGGTCGTGGTGGGCGCGCTCGTCATGCTCTATCCGCTGTTCTGGCTGATCAGCTCCTCGGTCAAGCCGAACGACGAGATCTTCACCGACCCCGGGCTGGTGCCGCAGACCGTGGTCACGGACAACTACGCGACCGGGTGGACCGCGCTGGGGGTGCCCTTCAGCGGGTTCTTCGCCAACTCGTTCCTCATCGCCGTGGCCGCCGTGGCCGGGAACGTGATGTCGTGCTCGATGGCGGCCTACGCCTTCGCCCGGCTGAGCTTCCGGTTCAGGAGGCTGTGGTTCGCGATCATGCTGATCTCGATCATGCTGCCGATCCACGTGCTGATCGTGCCGCAGTACACGCTGTTCAAGTATCTCGGCTGGGTCGACACCTTCCTGCCGCTGATCGTGCCGAAGTTCCTGGCCGTGGACGGGTTCTTCATCTTCCTCATGGTGCAGTTCATCCGGTCGCTGCCCCGGGAGCTCGACGACGCGGCCCGCATCGACGGGTGCGGGCCCGTCCTGGTGTACTGGCGGATCATCGTGCCGCTGTCGCGGCCCGCGCTGATCACGACCGCCATCTTCACCTTCATCTGGACCTGGGACGACTTCTTCAGCCAGCTCGTCTATCTGAGCGACGTGTCCACCTACACGGTGCCGCTCGCGCTGCGGGCGTTCCTCGACTCCAGCGGCGGCTCCACGTGGGGCCCGATGCTCGCGATGGCGGTGCTGTCGCTGATCCCGATCCTGGGGTTCTTCCTGATCTTCCAGCGTCGCATCACCGAGGGCATCTCCACCACGGGCCTCAAGGGCTGAGCGCGACGTCCGGTACGGGGCGGGCCCCCGTACCGGACGTGGCTCTCAGCGGGCGCAGGTCGTCAGGCCGGGGCGCCAGCGGCAGGCGATGGCGGCGAAACCGCCCTCGGCCGGCACCTGGACCGCGAGCGTGCCGCCGTGCACCACGTGCGTCTCGCGGACCAGCCCGCCGGCGCCGTCCCTGGTCACCTCGACCAGCCAGCGCCCGGACAGGAAGCCCGTCGGCACCTGGAGCGTCCGGGCCGGGCCGGAGACCCCGGCGCCGATGAACCACCGCTCGCCGCTGCGCCTGGCCATCACCGTGTGGTCGGCGGGCCGCCCGGACAGCAGCCGTGTCTCGTCCCACACCGTGGGCACCTGGTCGAGGAAGCGCTCGGCCTCGGGGCGCGCCCGGTAGGCGTCCAGGGATCCGGCCAAATTCTCCAGTGCCGACTCGAACACCACCGACAGCGCCAGCTCGTGCGCGTCGGAGGTGGGCCGGCTCGCCCGCTGGAACGCCATCGGCGTGTAGTCCATCGAGCCGATCTCATTCCTGGTGTACGGCAGCGCCGCCAGGTGGGAGGTGGTCAGGTTCGACGACTTCTCCGCACCGTGCACGCCTTCCATGGTCATCATGTGGGGCCAGGTCCGGTTGATCCCCTTGGGCACGGTCGAGCCGTGGAAGTTGACCATGAGCTCGTCGTCGGCCAGGTCCTGCAGCGTGCTGTCGTACCACTGCAGCCGCTCACGCGACTCGGCGTCGATGAAGTCCAGCTTGACGCCCTTGACGCCCCACTGGCGCAGCAGCCCGAAGCGTTGCGCGCGCTTGTCGTGGGTGTCGAAGTCGGAGAACCGCAGCCACACCATGATGCCGACGCCGCGGTCCCTGCCGTAGGCGACGAGCTCCGGGATCCAGGTGAACTCCGGGGTCCGGTCCGTCCAGGCCCGCTCGCCGGTGACCGGGTCGTCGTACCAGCCCGCGTCGACCAGCACGTACGGCCAGCGGTGCTGCGCGGCGTAGTCGACGAACTCCTTCTGGCGCTCCAGGCTCTGCTGCACGCTCCGGCCACCGGCCAGCCAGCTCCACAGCACCTTGCCCGGTTTGATCCACGAGGTGTCGGTGAGGCGGGAGCCGGGCGCCAGGTCGTCGACGAGGGTGGACTCGGTGACGGTCGCCAGGTCGCCCGCGACCAGGACGCGCCACGGCGTGGTCAGGCCGCCGGTGTAGGGGACCCGGTCGTCCCAGAGGGCGAGCGTGTACGCGCCGCCCTGCCCGCGGACGAGGCGGGGGCCGCTGTAGGAGCCGTCCAGCGCGGACTCGGCCAGCAGGAGGTAGCCGCCGCCGGCCGCGAACAGGGCGGGCAGCTGATACTCGGCCGCGGGCACGTCGGCGTACTCGACGAAGGGGTTCTCGTAGTCGCGGCGGTGCGCGGCCAGCCAGGCGGTGGATCCGTCCGGGACGTCGAAGGCGGAGGCCTCCCTGAGGACGGCGCCCGCGCCGGGCAGCTCGTAGCGGTAGGCGACGCCGTCCCGGGCGGCCCTGACGACCAGGTCGAGCCGGGCGGTGTCGCGGGTGAAGCGGAAGCGGGTCTCGCGCATCACGGACACGCGCTGGAGGCGCTTGCCCGCCGTGGTGGCACCACCTTGGACATCGATCATTCGAGCATGCAGGGCAACGGCAGGGCCATCCACACCGAGGGCGGTGAGTTCGGCCGGACCGCCGGCCGGCT